>CAIOGM010000142.1 GCA_903857795.1 uncultured Geobacter sp. | reverse complement strand
GGATGAGGGGGTTAATTTGCCACATACAAAAACCGGTCAACTCTTTGTCGCGAATCACCTTAGGCGATCCGCCGCAATAAAGATACCATGCTAACGCATATGGCTGTCATCCTGAGCGACAGCGAAGGATCTGCTTCAGCTTGAACAGCAGATCCTTCTCTTCGTTCAGGATGACAAACTGATAGGTATACTCTTTGTCGCGAATCACCTTAGGCCGCGGGGAGCTCGATTATGAAACGGGTTCCGCACGGCTCGTTATCCCGCACCCTGACAAAACCCTGGTGATCGGTGATGATGGTGTTCACGATGGCAAGCCCCAGCCCGGTGCCCGATGCCTTGGTTGAAAAATAGGGTTCGAAGAGCCGGGTCCGGTCTTCCGGGGCAATCCCCTCCCCATTGTCGGCCACCTCGCAGGTGACCATCCTCAACTCCGGGTTGTAGCCGGTGGTGATGTCGATTCTCCCCATCCCCGCCGCCACCGCCGCCACAGCATTGTCCAGCAGATTAATCAGTACCCGTTTGATCTGGTCCCGGTCAAGGGGAATCTGCGGGAGTGACAGATCGGGCAAAAAGGTGACGGTCACCCCCTGGTGGCTCTCCAGATAGAGATCCGCCGCCTCCCGGATGATAACGTTCAGATCGCCGGGAACCAGACGGGCCGCAGGGAGCCGGGCGAAGTTGTTGAACTCGTTGACCAGGGTCTTGAGCTCTTCCACGGAGCGGATGATCAGGTCGGTACAGTGATCGAAGACCTCGTCTCCCCCCGAGAACTGCGCCAGGTAGCGTCGTCTGAGCCGCTGGGCCGACAGCTGGATCGGCGTCAGGGGGTTCTTGATCTCATGAGCGATCCGTCGGGCGACCTCACGCCACGCCGCCATCCGTTGAGCCCGCATGAGCTGCGTCAGGTCGTCGATGACCGCCACCGTCCCCACAGACTCCCCCCGTTCGTTGCGCAACGCCGTCATGCTGACCTGCAGGGTCACCCGGCTCCGGTTGACCGGAACGGTTACCTGGCGCCGGAGAGTCTCCCGGGGGTTCCCCCTCAGCTCCTCCAGCATCCCCACGATCAGCTCTATGTTCTCCTGGCCGGCCACCTGCCGGAAATGCCGGCCGATGGCCTCGTCGGCCTTGAGCCCCAGAAGCGCCTCGGCCGACTTGTTCACCGTCGCCATGATCCCCTCCTGGGAGAGTGAGACCACCCCGGCGGTGACGTTCTCCAGGACGATCTCCATGTAGCGGCGCCGCTCCTCCAACTCACCGTTGCTCTGGGTCAGCTCTGCATTGGTCTGCCGGAGGATCTGCTGGCTGGCCCGGAGGTCTTCGGTCATCTTGTTGAACGAGGAGACGAGCATCCCGATCTCGTCGTCTCCCTGTTCACCCAGGTGCACATCCAGATCGCCGCCGGCCACCTTGGCGGTTGCATCCGCCAGCTCTTTGATGGGGGTCGTGAGGCTGTTGGCCAGGTAGATCCCCAGCCAGACCGAGAGAAACATGATGACCAGGGTGATGAGGAAGAGCGTCAGGAAAAATTCGTTGCGGATCGGGTTCTTGAGGGTGCTGAGCTGCCGGTACTCCTGGTAGGAGCGGGAGATCTCGTGAACCTTCCCGGCCAGCGATTCGGGAACATAGTAGTCCACCGCCACCGCGCCGATGATCCTCCCTCCCAGCCGGACCGGGACGATCCCCCGCACCAGGTCGGATGCCCCCACCGTGTAGTAACGGTTGAGCTCCGCGCCGGCCATGACTTCAATCAGCTCCTCCCGTGTGGGGAGGGGGAAGGCGACCAGATCGGGGAGGGCTCCCCGTCCGTCAGTCAGCAGTTTCCCCTGGGCGGAGAACAGCTCCACCCGGCTCAACTTGTACTCGCGTCGCAACTCCGCCACCCTGACGCCAAGGGTGGCGCGCCCCTCAAGGGTATACAGCCTCGGTTCGGCGACCTGCTGGGCGATCTGTCTGCCGAAATGGAGGGCGCTCACCCCGGCGGTGCGGTAGCTCTCCTGGGCCACCTCCCGGGAACGGCTGAGAGACTTCTCTATCTGGGAGTTGAACCAGGTGACGATGCTCGTGTTGATATAGCCGGTGGCGACCACAAAGAGGAGGATGGTGGGAACAAAGGAGAGACCGACAAACGCCAGTACCAGCTTGCTCTTGAGGCGGGAACCGCTGCCGCTCCGGCGATTCATGAGAATCCGGGCGAAGGTGCGGATGACCAGGTAGATGAGAAGGATGAGGAGGAGGATTATGAGATTGGTGACGCCAAAGATCAGGAGCCGGTTACCGATGGCCGCGCCGCCGGTGGCCTCCTTGAGATACCGCTCCACCCAGACCAGCCAGATGATCAGCCCGGTGGCGATGAGGAAGAGCGCCGCCTCCACGGCCCTCTTGCGAAACTGTTGCGACTCCCGCCACTCCCTGATTTTCACGCGTCAACACCACTTCCTGTAGCGATTTTTTTGTTTCGCCACTCTAGCCAATGACGGGAAGTATTACAAGCAGTAACCGGTTTTCAAAGAAGAGCGGCGCCGATCCCTGAAGCTCAACAGCTCGGCCCCGGATTTCGGGGGAGCGTGACGGTAAAGATGCTCCCGTCGCCGACGCTGCTCTCCACCCGCAGCTCCCCCAGGTGTTTGGTGACGATGTCATGGGCGACGGACAACCCCAGACCGGTCCCCTGCCCCACCTTCTTGGTGGTAAAAAACGGCTCGAAGATCCGCACCCTCAGCTCCTCCGGAATCCCATGGCCGTTGTCCCCCACCGACAGAGAGACGTGGGCGTCATCATACCAGCTCTTCAGGGTGATCCGGCCCGGCGGTTTGACGGCGGCGGCGGCATTCCGGAGCAGGTTCAGGAAGAGCTGGTTCATCTCTCCGGGGTTGCAGAAAACCGGCGGAAGCGGTTGATACTCCCGGTCGATGGTCGCCACCTCCTTCAGTTCGTGGGTCAGGATTCCCAGGGTGCTCTCCAGGCAGAGGGTCAGGTCCACATCCTCGAACTCCAGTGCATCCACCCGGGAGAAGCTCTTCAGATCCCGCACGATCCGTGCGACCCGCTCCGCGCCATGGAGGGATTCGGTGATGAGGGCCGGCGCATCCTCCAGGATATAATCGATGTCCAGATGGTGCGCCAGGTCGGAGAGCTCCCGGCGCTGCTCTTCCGTGATCGCCCCGGAGAGGAGTGCGTCCTGGGCGATCAGGTAACTGCACAATTTTTCGAAATAACTGTTAAACGCCTGGATGTTGCCGGTGACATACCCCAGGGGGGTGTTGATCTCGTGAGCCACCCCTGCGGCCAGCTGACCGATGGAGGCAAGCTTCTCCTGACGCATGATCTGCAGCTCTTTTGCCCTGTTGAGGGAGATCTCCTCTTCCACCCGCTCTTCCAGCCTGCTGTTGAGAAGCTGAAGTTCGCACTGGTGCTTCAAAAGCTGCGCTTCGTTCTGTTTGCGCCGGGTAATGTCGATGGCGATGCCGGTGGTGCCGAGGACCCTGCCGTCGGAAGAGGTGATCGGCGCCTTGAACGCCTCGAACCAGGCCGGCCCGTGAACACCGACGATCTGCTCTTCCACCTGCCTGCTGAGCCCCATGGCCATAACCTCTTCGTCGATGGAGGTGTAATAGTCCGCCAGGTCGTGGGGCCAGACGTCATGGGCGGTGAGGCCGAGAATCTCTTCGGCAGGGCGCCCGATCCCCTCGGCAAACCGGCTGTTCACCATCAGGAAGCGCCCCGCCTCGTCCTTGAGCCAGGCCAGCATGGGGAGATTGTCCAGCATGATCTGCATATGGCTTCTGGCCTGCATCAGTTCGGTGATGGCGCGGGAGAGTTCGGCCGTCCGGCTCACGACCTGTCGCTCGATCTCTTCCTTGGAGAGTACCTGCCGACGCAGGGAGAGGACGCTCAGCCAGGTGATCAGCGCTCCCACCGGCAGGATCAACAGAAAAGCCAGAGAGACCGCATCAGCATGGTACCCCCGGGTGGCCACGGAGCTGACCAGCCACCGTCGCCCGGCAAAGAGGAACTCCCTCCGATACTCCGGCAACGGAAAGAGGAGATCATCCACCCCCGGAAACTGCCTGGCGGTAGTATTCGGGACCTTGTAGCTCTGGAGCGGCTCTTCACCCGACGGGGCGGAGAGATCCAGGAGGTTTGTGTCGAGGGGCATGGTTGAGGTCGCCTGGAGCGCGGAGTCAAGTTGGTCCCCCACCCTGAAGAGCCCCGCGACAAAACCGCGGAGCCGCCCCCTCTCCCGGACCGGGGCGTAGAGGAGGAGCCCGTACTGTTCCCCCGGCGCCTGGACCAGCCTGATACGGGCCGTGGCCCTGGTCTCTCCCGACTGCTCGGCCTCGCGCATCGCCGTCAGCCGGTTGAGATCCGACCCCGGATCGAAGCCATAAGCCTGCTCGTTCCCTCTCTGTACCGACGGAACCCACTCCAGGGCCTGAATCCCCGTGCGGCGCATGATCGGTCCGGCAGCCTGAAGGAAGACTTCCCGGTCCACTGGCCCCACCGCCTCCATGAAGCGCCGCAGCCCGTCCAGTTCCTGCAGGCGCCCCTGCAGCGAGTTGATCACCACCATGGAGCGGAGTGATGCGTCGCCGGCAAACTGCTTCCGGTACCCCTGCCAGGCGGCGACATAACCCACAGCAAAGAGAAGCAGGGTCAACAGCGCGCCGAGCCTTCCGACAGTACGGGGTGTCACCCACTGATGCCTCATAGACATGGAGATCCTTTAGGCCGAGCCGAGAACTCTTTTCACCACGGCGGTGAGTTGTTCCGGCTGAAACGGCTTCACGATCCAGCCGGTGGCGCCGGCCGCTTTCCCTTCCTGCTTCTTGGCGTCCTGGGACTCGGTGGTGAGCATGACGATGGGGACAAAACGGCAGGAGGGGAGCGCCCGGGCCGACCTGATCAGGTCGATGCCGTCGAGGAGCGGCATATTGAGGTCGGTGAGGATCAGATCCACCGTCCGGTTGGCAAGCAGCTCCAGGGCGTCCTGACCGTCGGCGGCCTCCAGGAGCTCATACCCCTCCTCCTGCAGTGTATAACAGACCAGTTGGCGCATCGATTTCGAATCATCCACCGTAAGAATCGTCTTTGCCATGGGTCACCCCTCCCTCTGCAGCTGTTCCGGGGGATCCGCTGTCTGGCGGGTCCCGTGTATTCCGTGCCAATCCCTCTCCTCACCACCGCACTCACCGTTGCCCCCGTACATCCGGCTTCTTACGGCACGAAGCAGCTCCTGGTCGTCCCACGGCTTGGCGAGTAGACTGCAGGCCCCCCCATGAACGACGGAGCGGTGCTCCGACTGGATATCGGCGTAGCCTGTCAGGATCATCCGGGGAATATGGGGAAACAGGGCCTTCGCCACTTCCAGAAAAGCTGAACCGCTCAACCCCGGCATCCGCTGATCGCTCAGGATCATCCCGATAGAGGGATTATGCCGCAAGATAAACAGCCCCTCCTCACCGGAAGTTGCAGTCACCACCCCGAACGGCTCCCGACGGAACAGACGTTTCAACGCGTTGAGAATGTTCACTTCATCGTCAACGCAGAGCAGACAGAGTTGCGCCGTAAGCCCCTCGGAACTCTTCACCTCACCCATAGCTCTCCTCCTGCATTAAAAATCAGGACTGACCTCTCCCCATGGACTCCGGCCGCCCCAGATATACCTATCAATATCCATACCAACTGCCGGGCTAACCCGATGAATGGTAATGTGCTGAATTTACTTACAAAATGAGGAGTGATCCCTACCGGGAGCGGGAGGGGAAACAACATACCGTTTTAACGGTATTTCTCCGTGTCATTTGGCGTAGCTGTGCGAGGGGAGAAAACGGTTTGAATGGCAAACATTAATGAGATGGCGGCGCTACTTGGGGGAGTTTTTAGCTGAGGTTTGAACTGTCCGGATTCCGCCGCATCAACAGAAGAGAACCGGAGGAGGCCATGTCAGCGCCAGAGGCTCAACGGTGGATCGGCGACCACCGCACGGAGGATGTCGCCGCGCGAGACGAAGCCGATCAAACCCCCGCTGTCATTGGTGATCGGGGCGCCATCGACGCCACTATCGATCATGACCGCGGCGATCCGCCGGATATCGGCCTGAGGAGCGGCAGCCACCACCGGGGTGGTCATCACGTCGCGCACCCTTCTGCGGAGACTCTCGACAATCAGGCCGTCATCGATGTTGATGGCGGTCAGCAGGTCGCGCTCGCTGACGATGCCGACGATTTGCAACGAATCGTCAAGCACCGGAGCCTGATGAATCCGGTGATCGCGCAGTGTCCGCCACGCCTGCGCCACATCATCGCCATCGGAGACGGTGATAACCTGGCGTTGCATGATCTGGCTGGCATGGTAGAGCGGTCCGCGCTCGATCTCGTGGGGCAACATGGCGCGATACGCCCGAACAGCGCCTTCATGGGAACTAGTGGCGGTTCTCCCGGCGAGCTCCAAGCCCGACTCTTCCCCTCCCTGCGAAACAGGGCGGTTCGGCCGTATCCTCTCAAGGGGACGTACCCGGTGCAACTCCTCGAGCGTTCCTCTGAAGAGCTGTCCTGTGACTCCATGGATCGAGAACATGTTTGCTCCTTTCTTTTTACTGTGTGGATAGCGCCACGGAGCGGGACGGGAAGTTTCTCGCCAGATGCATCCGGACCTCATCCTCGAAGGCCGTCTCCTGATCCCCCCGGTAGACCATGGAGGAGCCGATCTCCGCGGCCAGAATGGCGAAGAGATATTTACGCGGCAGCCGCGTGATACGGCGCCGGTAGGCTGGCGTCTCCCGCAGCAGTCGCGGCAGGTGCCCCAGGATGGTCCGGCGAAACCGGGGCTGGAGGCAGAGCTCCGGCCGCTGCTGAAAGAAGCTGAAGAGCCGGGCATAGTGGCCGTTGATCTCCCGGCTGATGGCGTCGGAGATCTCGGTGCAGAAGAGCGCCGGGTTCCTCCGGCGGCGCTCCAGGATGAGCCGGGCCTCCCACTCGGAGAGTGTCTCCAGGATCTCCAGCACATCGTGGACGTATCGCTCCTTCTCGGCCAGAAACTCCGCTTCGGAGAGAAGCAGGTTGGCGATGATCTCGTAGGAGGAGGAGATGACCCCGCATTTATTGGCCGAGGCGTCCCGCATGATGAGCACCCCCCGTCGCTGGAGGTTGAGCCGCGCCTCGGGGGTGATGAAGGAGTTGGCCCCCTCCACGATGACCTTCGCCGACGGGGTCCCGTCGGGGAGGAGGAACCGCTCCCAGGTTGTCCCGTCCATGCTCTCGGGGCGCCCTCCCGCCGGGATGAAGAGATCCGCCGCCACCGTAAAGGGGAGTCCGGCATAGTCACGGGAGAAATCGTCCAGGGAAAGCCACTCCTCGGAGAGGCCGCCTTCGGTCCGGGTGACCCGGCGAAAGAGCTCCCGGAGCCCCTCCTTGCGGCTGTTGCTCCGGAAGAGGATGAAGCCGCCGGGGTGGAGCGCCCCGGGATCGAAGGAGAGCAGATCATCCTTCAACAGCAGCCGCGCCAGCTCCAACCGATGGGCCCCTTCCGGATCGAAGAGGGCGGCGGTGCCGTCCAGGATCAGGGTAATCCGGGCCAGGGGGCACCGCTCCAGGATCAGCCGCAGGGCGTTCCCCGCCACGTCGCCGTTGGGGCCGCCGGTAAACTTGACGGTGAAGGGGTCGCGCCGGATATCGATCCCCAGCTCCGCCATGGCGATCTCGGCGAACTTCACCACACCGGTTGAGGTGACGCCGTACTCCTTGTGGTTGATCCCCACCCGCTTGCTGGAGATGAGGCCGATACCCAGCAGATACCCCCGCTCCCGGGAGAGCTTGGCGATCACCTCCACCATGGAGTCGTGGAGGTTCTCGTCGGGGCCCAGTTCGATGGGCTCGTCCTCGCCGTAATAATCAACCACCCGGGGATCCCGGACCCGGCCCTGGTCGGTGACGAAGATGTCGAGAAAAGCGTTGATCACCCCGTACTGGAGCTTGTAGAGCTGGCGAACCTCCTGCTCCCCTCCCCCGCGCTGCAACTCCGAGGCGTCCAGGATGGTGACCATCTTGGAGCCCCCCTCGTAGATATCCTTGTTCTTCAGCTGCTGGGTATGGGCCAGGACGAAGTTCTCCCGGAAGAGGGTGGTGGCGTTGGTGACGAAGTCGTCGGAACTCCGGCTGATAATGGTCCGCCATCCCCCCCGGGCGATGTCGGAGAAACCGATGTGAAAGCCGTAGCCGTTGCGGCTGAAGAAGAAGGTGACCCTGAAAGGGGTCGCCGCAGGAAGGTCGGCGGTGGCCTCTCTCCCCAACTCACTCAGGTAGGCCGGGTCGAGCCGGAAGGCCAGGGCCTGCTTCTCCGGAACGAAGAAGTTGCTCTTGAGAGTATGCCGGATGAAGGCGAGGCAGCAGCGGTAGACATCGCTGCGCAGGTCGTCCAGGTAGCGGTGGCCGGTGTTGTACGCGGTAATGGCCCGGCTGCTCTCCCTGAACTCTTCGGCAAAGAGGCTCTCCCGGTCGGACTGTTCCGGATCGAACCGGAGCCTGAAGAGCCGGACCAGGCGGAGCGCGGTCTCCGGGTTGGCGTGAAACGCCCCCCGGACATCGTCGAGGCCGAAGCGCTCCGGCCGGTTGTGGGCCAGGTTGGCATGGCAGAAGGCGGCGAAGGCGTTGATGAGGACCGCCTCGTCCCCGGTCATGACCCCCGTGGTGACGTAATCCCGGTAGAGAGGGGAGCGGGTGTCCAGGATCTGGGTGGTATAGAGCTCCTGGCGAAGTCGGGCGAAGGGGAGGGAATCCCGGCTGAGGAGGCTGCCGTCGCGGGGACGGACGTAACAGCTCCCCAGGAACCAGGGGTGGGTGCCGCTGTTGACGGTGAGACAGTAGGCCCGGCTGACCCCCAGGTCCAGACGGTTGAAAATCTCCATCACCTGCAGGAGGAAATCCTTCTGGGGGGGGTTGGCCACGGCGAAGTGGACCCGCGACTCTCCCCCCTCCACCATCGGCTCCACATCCAGGTAGAGCCCCCCAAAACGGTTCCCCTGATGAAAGAGGTTGAGAAGCTGGGCGATCCGTAATGGCGGGGAGACCCGGAGATAATTTTCATGATTGAGCCAGAGGAGCCGGAGGAGCCGGTCGAACTCTCCAAAATCGAATGCCGGATAACTCCGTTTCAGCTCACTCCGGACCCGGCGCCGGATGCCGGCCGGGACAACCACCCCTCTCCCCGCCAGGATCTCGGCGCTCCCCTTCCGGTCGAATTCGAACCGCTGGATCTCCAGGCTCTCCGTCAACCCCGGCAGCGGGGCGGCCGAATGGGCCAGCATGGCATAGGAGATGTCCCGCTCCACGATCCGGCGCAGGGTCTCGTAGAGGGTCCCCGGACGGTTTTTCATGGCCACGATATAGGCGCGCTCCCGGTCGGCCAGGAGGAGCCGCCGGTTCTGCCGCAACCCCCCCAGCTCGCGGGTCAGGAGGCTCAGCGCCTCCGGTTCATCCTTCATGGCGAGAAAGAAGTAGGGGGTCATCTCTGCCGAAAGCCAGGCCCGGTTCGCCCCCTCTTCTCCCTGCGGACTCCTGCTGCGCGGCTTCGCACTCTTCATGGTTTGCCCCTATCCAGAAAAAAGCTCCTCACACAACGCCACGAAGTTCACAACGAAAACCAATCGTCTGTCTCGATTCCAGCCGGTCGTTGGTTCAGGAATCTCTTTGTGTTCGTTGTGGCATTGTGTGAGACGAATTCTTGGCAAAAAGACGGTTGCACCAAAAATAACTCCGCAATTTCAACGCTGAGGTCACACGCGACGTCCCCTCTCCCCTCGTGGGAGAGGGACAGGGTGAGGGGGAAAGCTGCCACAAACCGCCCCTCACCCCGACCCTCTCCCACTGAGGGGAGAGGGAGGATTCAGACGGGTTTGTATGGGGTTATTCAGGAGGATGGCAGCAGTTATCAAGATGGCGGCAATTCCGGCGCGACCGGTCGGCTCCCGCCATGTTTGAGACACTCTCCCGTGGGCTCGGTCCCCCCAACAAAATACTCCTCCCGCCGCTCCGGACACTCCGGCATCGCCAGGGCGCCGGTGGTGGGGTCGATGACGACGCTCACCACCGTCTCCGGTTTCGGGAACGGGAGCGCCGGCACTCCCGCCAGGGCCGGACGCATGAACCGTTCCCAGATGGGGGCCGCAATGGCCCCGCCGGTGAACCCTCTCCCCCCAGGCTTCGGCTTGTCATAGCCCACCCAGACACCGGTCACCATCTGCGGGGTATAGCCGACAAACCAGGCGTCCCGATAGTCGTCGGTGGTCCCGGTCTTCCCGGCGGAGGGGCGCTCCAAACTGAATTTCTTCAGGGATTTTGCGGTGCCGTAGAGCATGACATCCTTCAGCATCTGCGTGACCACAAAGGCGCTGGCCGGCGAGATCGCCTGGGTGGTGACGGTGGGGTTCTCCGTCCAGAGCCGGCTCTTGCGATCATAGATCCGGATGATGGTTCTCGATTCGGTTCTCACCCCCCCGTTGGCCAGGGTGGAGTAGGCCAGGACCAGGTCGTGAGGGGTGACCTCTTCGGCGCCGAGAGCCAGGGAGAGTCCGCTGGCGGGATTCAGGATAATCCCCATCTTGCCGGCGCTCTCCACCGCCGCGGGGATCCCGATGGCGTTCAGCAGCTTCACCGCGACCACGTTGTTGGAGTGGGCCAGGGCCTGCCGCAGGGTCAGCACCCCGAACTGCTCGCCGCCGTAATTCTTGGGGGTCCAGTTACCGTTGTCGTAGGAGACGGGGGTGTCATCCACCAGCGAGGCGGCGGTAAACCCCTTCTCCAGAGCCGCGGCATAGATCACCGGCTTGATGGTGGAGCCGGGCTGACGCTTGGCGAAGAGGGCGCGGTTGAACCCTCCCGGTGCGTTATCCACCCCCCCAACCACCGCCAGGAGATCCCCAGTCACCGGGTCCAGGCAGACCAGCGCCCCCTGCAACTGGGGATTGAGCCGCCGGACCCCGTCTTTCAGGCTCTTCTCCGCCAGCTTCTGCAGGTTCAGATCCAGGGCCGCCGTCACCTCTACCCCCCCCTGCTCGACGATCTGGGGGCCGTACCGTTCCACCAGCTTGGTGGCCACATGGGCCAGGTACTGAGCCGCCTGTCCCGGCGGGAGCACGGTGGGGGGGTGGGTCCTCAGGGAGGTCAGCTGGCCCGGGGTGATGAGCTTGAGATCCGCCATCCGCTTGAGCACCACCCCCCGCCGCTCCGCCACCACCGACGGCTTCCCCAGCGGGTTGTACCGTCCCGGATTCTTGGGGACCCCGGCCAGGAGAGAACATTCGGCGTCGGTCAGCTCCTCCGGGCTCTTGTCGAAATAGAGCCGGGCCGCCTGGGCGATCCCCCAGGCGCCGTTCCCGTAGTAGATCTCGTTGAAGTACATCTCCAGGATCTGCTGCTTGGTATAGGTCTGTTCGAACTCCACGGCCATGAACCCCTCCTTGACCTTGCGGTCGAGGCTCTTCTCCCCGGAGAGGTACTTGTTCTTGATGAGCTGCTGGGTGATGGTCGAACCCCCTTCGGCCAGCCTCCCCTTGACCACATCCTTCATCAACGCCCGGGCGATCCCCCGGACATCGATCCCCCCATGCTCGTAGAAGCGGGAGTCTTCGATGGCCACCAGCGCCTTCTGCAGAAAAGGGGGGATCCGGTCGATGGTGACCCAGTAGCGCTTCTGGGGGAGGATCCGGCCGACGAACTTGCCGTGACGGTCGAAGACCCTGATGGACGAGTAGCCGGACGGCAGGGGGGGATAGGCGCCCAGCTCCTGGGCTCGGGCCGAGGTGAACAGGGCCATGACCAGGAGCAGGCTCACCGCCGAAAAAAAGGCGCTCTTTATGAACCGGGGATGGAGATATGACTGTACGATGGCCGGGTACTCCTTATTTAAGAGCTCGACAGATAGCATCCTCCCGGCTGCGGTGTCAACGGGAAAGCTTACCCGTCAGCACTATAGCGTAGGAGCGTCCTTTAGGCGCGAATTCCCGGCATCATTCGCGGCCGTAGGCCGCTCCTACATCTGTTCACTGGCTGAAGATCGTCACTAATCACGTTTCTGCTTGAATCCAGAGGGAAACAGGTATATTCAGCATTGTCCGTCAGGTTCTTGACCCCCTCATCCGCCCCTGCGGGGCACCTTCTCCCCCGGGGAGAAGGATTTGAACTACCTGATTCTACTTTGTCAAAACAGAGGCATGACCGTGATTGTGAACAAACCTGAACTGCTGCAGCGGATCATCGCCCAACTCACCCACGACCTGGAGCTCTTCTTTTCCGCGGCCAAGACCGCCCATGAGGCCTCCATCCACGAGGAGAATGCGCCGGATAACAAGTACGACACCCTGGCGCTGGAGGCGTCCTATGTGGCCCAGGGGCAGGCGAATCGGGCGCAGGAGATCAGGCGCTCCCTGGAGTGTTACAAGCAACTCTCCCTGGCGCCGGAGTCCGAGGTGATCGGTTTGACCTCCCTGGTCACCATCGAGGGGGAGAACGGCAACGGCAGGAGACTCTTTATCGGCCCCGGTGAAGGGGGGCTAAAGATCGCGGATGACCAGGGCGAGATCATGGTCATCACCCCCGCCTCGCCACTGGGGAGGGAACTGCTGGGCAAGTGTCAGGGAGAGACGGTGGAGATCGTAACCGGGAGCAGCCGGATGGAGTACGAGATCGTGGCCGTCAGATAAGGTGATTGGCATGATTTGTGTATAACATGGCTATAGTCACCGCCGTCTGAGTCACTCCGGTTCGGCCTTGGCGGTCTTGAAGAAATAACGCCATATTATACGCAGGTTACAAAGGAAGGACTTATCCCATGGCAATGACGAGCTGTCAAAATGATGAAATACTCCTTTCGATTGCCAAGGCGGTCGGTCGCAAAGCCTACTGCATGGGGCTGGACATCGACACCAATCACCTCTGGTACACCCCTCTGGAGCGTGACGCCTTCATGTCGGGATGGCTGGAGGCGGCGAACGGCGCTTCTTTCCACGGACACGCAACCAGACCCCTGAGCAGCGGGCAGAGCTCCTCCCTGCATTGAACAGCGGAAGCTCTCCCCTCATTCGCCAGGTGAAGGGACAAAACAACCTTGTCGGCCGCGTACCGCCGTGGGAACGGGGGACTGCAACCGACAAGGCCAATAGCAATTAGACACTACTAAATTAAACTATACCTATAGTTTGAGCAACCAAAGCAAGCTCTCCTTCCAGCCGGCGCCAGCCACTCTTTACGTTCTCCCACAATAATTCAGAGGAAACCACAGGGAAAAGGAATTTCCCCTGCTATAAGTTTACCCAATCATGGTTTTTTACACTATGATGGCAAACTCGTATCGTCAGTCCAGGGAAGGATCCGCAGCCATGTTAGCCAAGAGTGTTCTGGTCGTCGATGACGATGCCAAATGTCGGGAGTTCCTCCACGCCTTTCTCTCCTACAAGGGGTATCGGGTCTCTCAGGCTGCGGATGCGGTCGAGGCGCTGGGGCTCATCGGCGACGCCCCCTTCGACCTGGTGATCACCGACCTGATGATGCCCGGAATCAACGGCCTCGACTTCCTCAAGCGGCTGAAAAGTCAGCAACCAAAGGTAGCGGCCCTGGTCTGCAGCGCCTTCCGTACCAGCGACACCACCGAAAAACTCCTCAAGGCCGGCGCCTTCGCCTGTCTCGACAAGCCCTTCGACCTGCAGGAACTGGATCTCCTCATCCGG
>CAIOGM010000141.1 GCA_903857795.1 uncultured Geobacter sp. | reverse complement strand
GGGGTCCAGTTCCACCCGGAGGTCAACCACACCCCCCGGGGCGAACTCCTCATCGACACCTTCGTGCGAAAGATCTGCGGCTGCGGCGGGCAATGGACCCCCGGCGGGATCATTGAGGACGCCGTGGCCCGCATCCGGCGCCGGGTGGGGAGTGACCGTGTCATCCTCGGCCTCTCCGGCGGAGTAGACTCTTCGGTGGCGGCGGCTCTTATCCACCGGGCCATCGGCGACCAGCTCACCTGCGTCTTCGTGGACAACGGTCTCCTCCGCCTGGGTGAGGGGGATCAGGTCATGGCCGCCTTTGCCGAGAACCTTGGGGTCAAGGTGCTCAGGGTCGATGCGGAGGAGCGGTTCCTCTCGGCCCTGGCCGGAGAGGTGGATCCGGAGAAGAAGCGCAAGATCATCGGCGGCCTCTTCGTGGATATCTTCGAGGAGGAGTCAACCCGAATCGAGGACGCCCGCTGGCTGGCCCAGGGGACCATCTATCCCGACGTCATCGAGTCCGCCGGGGCCAAGAGCGGCAAGGCTCACAGCATCAAGAGCCACCACAACGTGGGAGGGCTCCCCGATTACATGAAGCTTCAGCTGCTGGAGCCGCTCCGGGAGCTGTTCAAGGACGAGGTGCGGGCCATCGGCGAGGAGCTGGGTCTCCCCCGGCAGATGGTCTGGCGTCACCCCTTCCCCGGGCCGGGGCTGGGGGTCAGGATCCTCGGTGCCGTAACCAAGGAGTTTGCCGACATCCTCCGGCAGGCCGACGCCATCTACATCGAAGAGCTCTACGCCACCGGCCACTACGACAAGATCAGCCAGGCCTTCGCCGTCTTCCTCCCGGTGAAGAGCGTGGGGGTCATGGGGGACGGCCGGACCTACGAATATGTCATCGCCCTGCGGGCCGTGGAGACCAAGGATTTCATGACCGCCGGCTGGTATCCGCTCCCCTACGAAGAGCTGGCCCGGATCAGCAACCGGATCATCAACGAGGTCAAGGGGGTGAACCGGGTCGTCTACGACATCTCCTCCAAGCCGCCGGCCACCATCGAGTGGGAATGATCAAACGACTCACCAAAGTATGAAGGGGGTGCCGGTCAGAGGAGAGGAGGCTGCCATGCTGCAGACCATAGAAGTGGAAATTGACGCCAAAGGACATATTCACCCCCTTGAGAAACTTCCTCTGCCGCATAAAGGGAAATCACGAGCGTTATTGACTATTTTGCCGGATTTCCAGCCGACTTTGGCACAGTCTGACAGTACCTGCTGCGAGATCCCGGCATATGGTGTCCTCTCTGCCACACGGTCCGTCTCACTTGAACAGATGGAGAGAGCCATTCATGCACGGGGCAGCAAACTATGATTGCTGTCGATACCAATGTGCTCATCCGGATCTTGGTTGATGATCCCGGCGCACTGCCGCAGATGCATGCGGCACGGGCGCTGCTGGCTAATTCCGAGCCGCTCTATATACCGCAGATTGTCCAGGTGGAAACGGTCTGGGTGCTTGAATCCGCCTATGGTTTCGAAAAACCTTCGATCTGCAAGATTCTGGACCACCTGCTCCACCACTCCCAGTTTCAGCTTCAATCGGTTGAATCCTTCAAAACTGCGGTTACTCTCTTTCGCAATCACTCCGCTGATTTTTCAGACTGCCTGATTTTGACCGAATCTATGGGGCAGTTTCTGCAGTTGGTTACGTTCGACAAAAAATTGGGTCGAATGAAAGGGACTGCTACTCCTAAAATATGAGATTAATCGATGGAGACTTTCTCGGACCGTCCGGAGGCTTACTCGTGGCAACTACTGCCAAACTCATAATTCTCGACCTGGACGGGACCCTCATCGACTCCCTTGACGACCTCACCGATGCCGTCAATGTAATGCGCCGCGAGTTCGAGCTTCCTCTCCTCACCCGCTCTCAGGTGAGACAGCTGGTGGGGGAGGGGGCCCGGCGGCTGGTTGAACGGGCGCTCACCGGTCGCTCCCCCGACGAGGTGGAAGGGGGGGTGGAGCTCTTTCTCCGCTACAACTTCGACCATATCGCCCATAGGACCGTTTTTTACCCCGGTGTCCGGGAGACACTGGAGAGTCTCTCCCGTGCCGGCCTGACCCTGGCTGTCGCCTCCAACAAGAGCGAACTCCACTGCCGGGAGATTCTCCGCCTGCTCCGGGCTGACCACCTCTTTGCCGCCATCCTGGGCGCCGACTCTGTGGCAGAGCGGAAGCCGTCACCGGCGCCGCTTTTTCATCTCATGAGCCAATTCGGCTGTGGTGTGGACGAGACGGTCATGGTGGGGGACAGCATCAACGACATGAAGTCGGGTAAGGCTGCCGGGCTCTACACCATCGGCTGCAGCTACGGTTACGGCCCACCGGAAGAGCTCCTCCTTGCCGACACCGTCATCGCCTCATTCCCCGAACTGCTGGAAAAACTGGGTTAAGGACAACAACCTCTACCTCTACCTCTACCTCTACCTCAACCTCAACCTCAACCTGCTTCTCAGGACCCCATGCACGGCTGGACAGGACGGATGATATCGGTGGACCTCTCCACCGGGACGAGCAGTGTGGAGAGCATTCCCGAAAAACTGCTTCACTCCTACCTGGGCGGTCGGGGGTTGGGGGTGCGCCTCATGCGTGACTCCTTCCGGATCGACCCGTCCGACCCGGCCCTGCCGCTCATCTTCAGTGTGGGGCCCCTCTGCGGTACTCCTGCCCCCACCGCGGCCCGCCTCTCCGTGGTCTCCCGCTCCCCCCTTACCGGCACCATCTACGACTGCTCGGCCGGCGGCCGGTTCGCCTGGCGGCTCAAGGCGGCGGGGTACGATCTGCTCAGGATCGTCGGCGAGAGCCCTGAGGCGGTGGTGCTGGTGGTGACCGAATCGGGCGCCGAGCTGGTTAAGGCCGGCCATCTCTGGGGGAAGACGGTCCCCGAGACCGTCGCCGCCCTGGAGGGGGGGGGGGAGTGTCGCGGCCATCGGCCCGGCCGGCGAGAACGGCGTCCTCTACGCCAACATCATGATGGGGGAGGGGAATTCGGTGGGGCGGGGGGGACTGGGCGCGGTCATGGGGCGCAAACGGCTCAAGGCGGTTGTGGTGAACGGCGGTCACAAGACGGCCATCGCCGACCCGGCTCGCTTCGAGATCGCCCGCAAGGATGTCATGCGGCTCTTTCGCGCCTCCCCGGTCATTTTCGGGGAGCTGGGGTTGGCCGAGTACGGGACTCCGGCCCTGGTCGATCTGATGAAACAGCGCCGGATGGCCCCCACGGAAAACTTTCGCCGGACCTGGTTCGAGGAGTCGGACCGCTATTCGGGGCCGGCCCTCCGGAAGGGGTGCCAGGCGGTGAAGGACGGCTGCTACGGCTGCCCCATCCAGTGCAAGAAGTCCACTCCAGAGGGAGAGCACCTCCCCGAATACGAGAGCGTCTCCCACTTCGGCGCCCTCAACGGCATCTCCGACCTGCACGCCATCGTCAGGGCCAACACCCTCTGCAACGACCTGGGGCTGGACACCATCTCCGCGGCCGCTACCATCTCCGCCTGGGGTGAGGCGCGGGGGAGATTCCCTCAAGCCGAGGAGATGGACGCAATCCTTTGGAGTATCGCCCTGCGACAGGGGGAGGGGGAGCTCCTCTCCCTCGGTTCCCGGCGGCTGACGGAATCCCTGGGGCGGCCGGAGCTCTCCATGAGCGTCAAGTCTCTGGAGCTGCCGGCCTACGACCCCCGGGGCGCCTACGGCATGGCCCTGGCCTACTGCACCAGTAACCGGGGCGGCTGCCACTTGCGGGCCTATCCGATCTCCCATGAGATCCTCCGGAAACCGGTGGCCACCGACCGCTTCTCCTTCTCGGGCAAGGCCCGGATCATCGCCATCGCCGAGGAGAGCAACGCCGCAGTGGACTCTCTGGTCGCCTGCAAGTTCTCCTTCTTCGGCGCCACCCTGGAGGAGTATGGCGAACTTCTCTCCGCCGCCACCGGCGTGGAGTACACCCCCCAGGGGCTCAAGGAGATCGGGAACCGGATCTGCCTCACCGAGCGGTTCTACAACTGCGCCAACGGCTTTGACGGTCGCCATGACCGGCTCCCCGAGCGCTTCTTTCTTGAAGAGGGCTCCAGCGGCGACGGGATCTCGATCCCCCCCCTGGATCGGGAGCGGTTTACCGAAGAGCTGCAGAAATACTACCGGATTCGTGGGCTGACTCCGGAGGGAACCTTTAGCGATCAGGGTTTCCTGGAGCAGCAGCCGTGAGAGAGCAGATCAGCCGCTACCGGGCCAAACTCCTGGCCGATCGATCCGCGCTTCCCGGCACCATCGCCTTTGCCGTCAAGGATGACCTCCTCTACTCGGTGGGGGACGAACCGGCGGCGACGCTGGCCGGGCAGATCCTCTCCCGCCTGAACGCCCTGGCCCTGGTGGTGGCGCGTCCACCTCTTCCGTTTGCCGAGCTCCTCGTTCGGCGCTCCCCTGGGGAGAGCCGGCAGATCGTCCCCAACGACACCGAAAACCGGACCTTTCTCCACGACATCCCCTTCATCCGGGAAGCGGAGTGTGACGATCGGCTGGCGCAGCGGGTGGCCGACCTCCTGGGGCAGCGCAAGGGGGTCATCGTCGAAGGGGTGGGGCTCATCGCCGTGGGGGCCATCACCGTGGAGCTGGCCTTCATCAACTACTCCTCTCTTTTTCACTCCACCTTCGTCAAGTACCTGCAGGAGCTCCTTGCCTGCGGTTTTCTGCTCCCCGGGGAGCGGGAGGAGTTCGCCTCCTTCAGGAAAGGGTGGCTGCGCCCCCTCACCGTCGATGGACTTATCTTCCATGAGGGGCTCCCGGAGAATAGGGCGGAACTCCTGGAGGAGCTGGCGCGGGTAGGGCGCTACACCGTGGAGCGGGGGCTGGTGGACTCCTTCTTCGGCAACATCTCTTGCCGGGTGGGGGAGCTCATCCATATCTCCCAGACCGGGGCCAGTCTCGACGCCCTCCCAGGCTGCATCGACCCGGTCCCTTTTGACAACTCCTCCACCACGGGGATCACCGCCTCCAGCGAGCTCCTCGCCCACCGGCGAATCTACGAGAGCAGCGGCGCCGTGACCATCCTTCACGGGCATCCGCGCTTTGCCGTGGTCATGAGTATGCTCTGCGAGGAGAGCGACTGCCGGATCGAGGATTGCTGGAAGGAGTGTCCCAAGGTTCGTTTTCTCGGCGACACTCCGGTAGTCGCCGGCGAGATCGGCGCCGGTGGTCTGGCGAAGAAGGTGCCGCCGGTCATAGCCGGTCCCGGCAAGGCCATCGTCTTCGGTCATGGAGTCTTCACCGTCGGCCTTAAAGGATTCGAGGCGCCGTTCAGGCTCATGGTTCAGGTGGAGAACTGGTGCCGGGAAGAGTACTTCCGGAGGCTGGATGCCGCATTGTCCCCCGAGCCCGTTCTCTGAGCGTAGTCGAAGGGTGGACATGGGGAGTTATGGACATCCGTACCCTGTAAAAAATAAGCATATTTCAAGGAGTCACCATGTTCCGTTATCTGACCGCCGGGGAATCTCACGGCCCGCAACTTACCGCCATCATCGAAGGACTCCCCTCGGGTGTCACCCTCACCGAGGAGCAGATCAACGTGGACCTGGGCCGCCGGATGGAAGGGTACGGCCGGGGTGACCGGATGAAGATCGAGAAGGATACGGTCCGGATCCTCTCCGGCGTCCGCTGGGGTGAGACCCTCGGCTCCCCCGTGACCCTGGTGGTGAATAACCGCGACTGGCCCAACTGGGAAGAGAAGATGTCGGTGCGCCCCGAGTTCCGGGACGACTCCATCGCGGTGACGCGCCCCCGTCCCGGTCATGCGGACCTCTCCGGCGCCATGAAGTACCACCACAGTGATGTCCGGAACATCCTGGAGCGCTCCAGCGCCCGAGAGACCGCGGTGCGGGTGGCGGTGGGCGGGGTGGCCAAGGCGTTTTTGGCGGAGTTCAATATCCAGGTCGCCGGCGTGGTCGCGGCCATCGGCTGGATCGAATCCCGGCGGGAGGAACTCCCCTTTGGGGAGCTGCGGCGGCGGGCCGCCGTCTCCGAACTCTCCACCTGGGACCCCGAGGCGGAAGTGGAGATGAAGCGGGCCATCGATGCGGCCCAGTCTGCCGGGGATACCCTGGGGGGGATAATCGAGATCCATGTGACCAATGTCCCGCCGGGGCTGGGGAGCTATGCCCAGTGGGACCGGAAGCTGGACGGTCGACTGGCGCACGCGCTCATGAGCATCCAGGCGATCAAGGGGGTGGAGTGCGGCATCGGCTTCGAGGCGTCGCGGCTCCCCGGCTCAAAGGTCCATGACGAGATCTTCTACGATGCGGCGCGGGGCGCCACTGCCATGAGCGGCTTCTACCGCCAGAGCAACCGCGCCGGCGGGCTCGAGGGGGGGATGTCCAACGGCGAGGAGATCGTGGTCCGGGCCGCCATGAAGCCGATCCCGACCCTCTACACGCCGCTGAGGTCGGTGGATCTGGTGACCAAGGAGCCGTTCGAGGCGACGGTGGAGCGCTCCGATACCTGCGCGGTCCCGGCCGCCGCCGTGGTGGCCGAGGCGGTGGTGGCCATCGAGATCGCCACCGCCTTCCTGGAGAAATTCGGCGGAGACTCCCTGACGGAGATCCGGAAGAACTATGACTCCTACCGCGCCTGGCTCAAGGAGTTCTGAGTGCGCTCCGTCGTCCTGACCGGCTTCATGGGGAGCGGCAAGAGCAGCGTCGGCCCGGTCCTGGCCCGGTTGACCGGACTCACCTATCTGGATCTGGATGCACTCATCGTCTCCCAGACCGGCAGCTCCATCAACGAGCTCTTCGCCCAGCAGGGGGAGCCCGTCTTTCGGGCGCTGGAGTCGTCGCTCCTCCTGACACTCTCCCGTCAAGAGGGACTCCTCCTCTCCACCGGCGGCGGGGCGGTGCTGTCGGCGGACAATCGCCGGATCATGAGGGAGATGGGGACGGTGGTCAATCTTACCGCGCCGGTCCCGGTGATCCGGGACCGGTTGCGCCATGCAGTGGACCGGCCGCTCCTCGCGGAGGGGGCGGAGAGCGGGAAGATAGAGCAGATGCTGGCCGAACGCGAGGGGTGCTACGCCGAGGCCGATATTCGCATTGACACTGCCGGGAAAAAGATAGAAGATGTCGCCGCGGAAATTCTGACTTTTTTAGGGACAGGGAAAGGTTACGGTTAAGGTTAAGTTCTCAACCTCAGCCTCAACCTGTTTCTCCCGGGGGGTTCTGCATGGAACGTTTGACGGTCGCCCTGGCTGACCGAAGTTACGATATTGTCATCGGCGATGGCGCCCTGGTAGAACTGGGGCGCTCCTGCCGTGAGGCGGGGCTCTCGGGCAGGGTTGTGGTGGTGACCAACCCCACCGTGGGACGGCTCTATTTCCAGCCGGTCCATGAGAGCTTGGCCGCCGCCGGCTATGATGTCCTGAAGATCGAACTCCCCGACGGCGAAACCTACAAGACAGTGGCGACGGTCAACAGCATCTACACGGAACTCATCGCCAACGGTTGTGACCGGGGCTGCTTCCTCCTGGCTCTCGGCGGCGGGGTCATCGGCGACATCACCGGGTTCGCCGCCGCCACCTTTCTCCGGGGGGTCTCCTTCGTTCAGGTTCCCACAACACTCCTGGCGCAGGTCGACAGCAGCGTCGGTGGCAAGACCGGCGTCAATCATGAGCTGGGGAAGAACCTCATCGGCGCCTTCTACCAGCCCCGCCTGGTGGTTAGCGACACCGAGACCCTCAGCACCCTGGAAGAGCGCGACTTCGTCTCGGGGCTGGCGGAAGTGGTCAAGTATGCCGTGCTCTTTGACGCCGACTTCTTCTCCTTCTTGAGCGAGAACCGGGAGGAGATCCTCCTCCGCCGGCGTGCCCCTCTCGCCCATCTGATCCGCCGCTGCTGCGAGCTCAAGGCCGGGGTGGTCGCCCTGGACGAGCGGGAATCGGGGATACGGGCCGTGCTCAATTATGGTCACACCCTGGGGCACGCCGTGGAGACCCTGGCCGGTTACGACCGGTACCGCCACGGGGAGGCGGTGGCCATCGGCATGGCCCGCGCCGCGGTCATCTCGGCTTCTTACGGTTACGCAACCCATGATGACACCGTCAGGATCGTGGCGCTGCTCCGGACTCTGGGGCTCCCCACCGAACTCCCCCCCTTCACCGGAGAGGAGTACTCCACGGTGCTCCTGCGGGACAAGAAGGTCCGCGAAAAGGGGCTCACCTTTGTCTGCAACAGGGGGATCGGCGGATATCTCCTTGAACAGGTGTCCGATATTCCCTCGCTCCTGACCAGGGGCGGGGACGGAGGCTGATATGGCGCAGGAGGGACGCTCCGTCTGGAGCGAAATCAAGAAGTACGAAGAGATCCTGGAGAGCGATCCCGCATCGCTCTGTTTCGTCCAACTGGCCGGACTCTTTTGTGAGATCGAGTTCCTTGACGACGCCATCATGGTCGCCGAAAAGGGGCTGGAACTTAACCCCGACTGTGCCGAGGGGTATCTGGCTCTCGGCACGGCACAGTTCGAGGTCGGGGAACGGGATAACAGACGGAAGAGCCTGGAACGGGTGGTCAGCCTGTCGCCGGAGAACCGGGCCGGCTGGAAGCTGCTCGGCAGGCTCCACCTGGAAGAAAATGAGCCGGAGCTTGCCGAAATGTGCCTCAGGGAGCTCCTCAGGCTGAACCCCGCCGATCCGGAGAGTCTGGCCGCGTTCGAGAAGCTGACCGGGAGCGGTTATACCGGCTGCGCCGAGGAGCCCGTTACTGACGCCGGGGAAGAGCTTGCCGATCCGGGAGTGGCTAAAGCCGAAGGCGATTTTTCCTTTGATGAAGAGCCTGCGGAGATGGCAGAGGTCGAGGATGAACCCACGGTTGAGGAAAAACTCGAAGCCTGGGAGACGTTTGCCGCTGAGGAGGAGTCCGACGCAGCAGTCGAAGCAGCGCCCCTCACTTCCGGAGACGGCTGGTCCGAAACTGTTGAAGAGCTTTCCGGAAAGGAGTTCCTGAAGTTCGAGTTTGCAGCAGTTGCAGTGCCCGCCGTGGTTGCCCAAGAGCTTCCGGGAGAGGAGCCGCTGGAGTTCGACGAAGAGTTTGATGAAGATGACCTGGAAGAGGCGGATATCATCGAAGACGACCTCATCCCGCTGGATGAGGAGAGCGACGAGCCGCTCGCGTTACCCGTCGCCCAGTGGGCCGAAGCAGAGGAGTCCCCGGAGGTGATCCCCATCTCCTGGGATCCGGATATGGATCTCTGGGCCGAAGGGGAGGGAGAGTGGAGTGAGATTGGGTCTGCTGCTCCGACTGAAGAGCCGACTCCCGAAGAGGTGGATTCCTTCCGGGATCCCCTGAAAACCGCCACCCTGGCGGAGATTTACCTGGCGCAGGGGTTTCATGACCAGGCGCTGAGTATCTACCGGGAGCTCTCCGAGGCGTCGCCCGACAGTGATGAGCTGCTCCGGCGGATTGCCGAGATCGAGCAGCTCAGAGAGCTCTCTCCCGCCGTGGCGGACTCTCCCGAGCCGATCGAGACCGTTGCAGTCGAGGCACCTAACGAGCCGCCTCAGGAAGAAGCCGCGGCAGCGCCAGCATCGATCGCTCCTCCTCCGGAAACCGGCGAGGAGCGGGCCGTGGCCACCTTTGAACAGCTGCTGCAGAACATCGAGAAGAGGCGTGGGTATGTCCCTGAGTGAGCTGCTGCGAGAGCTGGTGACCGGTTGCGATGCCCTGGGCGCCCTGATCATGGACGCCGACGGAATCCCTTTAGCAGAGTTTCGCAGCGATGAGCTGTTCGATCTCCAGGGGTGCTCCGTGGAATGTCTCTCCATCATCCGGGAGAGCTGCCACGCGACCTCTCTTCTGGAGAGCGGCGGCCTGGAAGAGCTGGCGCTCCTCACCGGGAAGTTCCGGTTCCTGGTCACCCCGCTGGACGACGGGATCTGGCTCTTCCTGGTCCAGCCGGCCGACGGGATCTACGGCAAGGCACGCTACCTCATGAGACTCCTTCGACACCGGTTTCTGAAGCTTCTCGCCTGAACAGATAAGGAACACCATGAATTTTCTCATTCTCCACGGCCCCAACCTCAATCTGCTCGGTTTGAGGGAGCCGGCCATCTACGGGGCCGACACCCTGGAGAGCATCAACAGGTCGCTGAGAGAGCTGGCCCGGGAGCTGGGAGGGGAGGTCTCCATCCTCCAATCCAACCACGAAGGGGTGCTGGTGGACGCCATCCAGGGGGCGCTGGGGAGCGTGGACGGCATTCTCATCAACCCCGCGGCCTACACTCACACCAGCGTCGCCATCCGTGACGCCGTGGCTGCGGTGGGGCTCCCCACGGTAGAGGTCCATCTCTCCAACATTCACCAGCGGGAAGAGTTCCGCCACCGGAGCTACCTGGCGCCGGTGGCTGCGGGACAGATCTGCGGCTTCGGGCCGGAGAGCTATCTGCTGGGGTTACGGGCACTTTTTACTCTCGGTAAAAAAAGATTGTCAGAGGGGGGCGGTTGTGGTACCTAACAGGGTCGCTGCCGCACGAGGGTATCTGGAGCGCTGCGACCTCGATGGGTTGCTGGTCACAAATATCAATACTATCAGATATTTATCCGGCTTTACCGGGAGCGACGGCGTCGTGGTCGTCAGTCGTGACGGGCTCTGGTTCCTCACCGATTCACGGTACGGCGCCCAGGCGGCGGAGCAGGTCACCGGTTTTACCCTGGGTGAATATCGGCGCAAGCTCGAGGAGAGCGCGGAGCTGATCACCGCGCACGGTTTCGCCAGGGTGGGGTTCGAGGCGACATCCCTCACCGTTGCCCAGCACGCGGTTCTGACCGGACTCCTTCCTGCCGCCCAGCTGAAGGCGCTTCCCGGAGAGTTCGACGGACTCAGGTCGGTGAAGGATCAGGAAGAGCTGGAAGGGTTGTCGCGAATCGCCCGGCTGGCGTCTCAGGCGTTTCTCGAGCTGTGCCCCGAGATCAGACCCGGTGCCACGGAGCGGAGCCTGGCGCTGCGGCTGGAATGGCTGCTCCGCGAGGGGGGGGCCGATGCCGCCTCCTTCGGCTTCATCGTCGCCTCGGGACCACGCGGGGGGCTCCCCCACGCCACCCCCACCGAGCGCCCCATCGGCTACGGAGAGCTGGTCACCTTCGACTTCGGAGGGATCCTCAACGGCTACTGCTCCGACGAGACGGTCACTGTAGCCGTCGGCGCGGCGGACCAACGGCAGAGGGAGATCTACGGAATCGTCAAGGGGGCCCACGACCGGGCCATGGAACTGGTCAGACCGGGAGTCCTCTGCCGCGAGGTTGACGCGGCGGCCCGGGATCATATCGCGGCCAACGGTTTCGGCGACTATTTTGGTCACGGCACCGGCCATGGTGTCGGGCTGGAAGTCCACGAAAAGCCGGTAGTTTCGTACCGGAGCGAGGAGAGCCTCGCAGAGGGGATGGTCATAACCATCGAACCGGGGATCTACCTTCCCGGATGGGGCGGGGTCAGGATCGAGGATACGGTCGCCGTTACCCGGGACGGCTGCCGGTTGCTGACTAACGTCCCCAAGGAACTGATGATACTCTGAACCGAAGCGTTGGTACTTACCAGATACAGGATGCGGGAGCAGCGGCGCCGCAAAGGAGCGAGCATGGATATCAAGGATCTGAAGCTGATAGTCAAGATGATCACGGAAACCGACATCACGGAGTTCGAGCTGGAGAACGGCGAGGAGAAAATCCGTCTCCGTCGAGGCACCGCTGTGGCGGTGCAGACGTATGCTCCTCAGCCGGTACAGGGGATGGTTCCTCCCCTGGCCCCGGTGCAGGCGGCAGCACCCCAGGTCGAACCTGTCTCCGAAGGGAGTGTGGTTACCTCTCCCATCGTCGGCACCTTCTACCGCTCCCCGGCACCCGATGCGGCTCCTTATACGGAGATCGGCCAGGTGGTGGAAAAGGGGGAGATCCTCTGCATCGTGGAGGCCATGAAGCTCATGAACGAAATCGAGGCCGAGTTCCGTTGCAAGATCGTGAAGATCTGCAAGGAAAACACCCAGCCCGTAGAGTTCGGCGAGCCGCTCTTCATCGTGGAGCCGTTATAAAGCAGGACAAGCGTGAAGGGTGAAGAGTGAAGTTCCAACACTGAACCTAGAACCTAGAACCTTGAACCTAGCTTGGAGTCATTATGTTCCATAAAGTACTTATCGCCAATCGGGGAGAGATCGCGCTCCGGATCATCAGGGCCTGCAAGGAGTTGGGGATCAAGACCGTTGCGGTCTACTCCACGGCCGATGCCCATTCGCTCCACGTCAAGCTGGCCGACGAGAGCGTCTGTATCGGCCCCCCCCCCAGCCTCCAGAGCTATCTCAACATCAACGCCATCATCAGTGCCGCGGAGCTGACCGACGCCGAGGCGATCCATCCCGGCTACGGTTTCCTCTCGGAAAACGCCGCCTTCGCCGAGATCTGCGAGAACTGCGGCATCACCTTTATCGGCCCCACCGCGGAGAGCATGCGGATCATGGGGGACAAGATCAGCGCCCGCCAGGCGGTGATCAAAGTGGGGGTTCCCATCCTCCCCGGCACCAAGGAGGCGGTGCATGATGTAACCGAAGCGGTGAGGATCGCCAAGGAGATCGGTTTCCCGGTGATCATCAAGGCGACCGCCGGCGGCGGCGGCAGGGGGATGAAGATCGTCCACTCCCCCGCAACCCTCCCCAACGCCTTTGCCACGGCCCGGGCCGAGGCCCAGGCCGGTTTCGGCAATCCCGAAGTCTACATGGAGAAGTACTGCGAGAGTCCGCGTCATGTGGAGATACAGATCATGGCGGACAAGCACGGCAATGTGATCCACCTGGGGGAGCGCGACTGCTCCATCCAGCGCCGGCACCAGAAGATCATCGAAGAGGCCCCCTCGACGGTGAGCACCCCGGAGCTTAGGGCCGCCATGGGCGACGCGGCCGTCAGGGCCGCCAAGGCGGTTAACTACAACAGCGTCGGCACCATGGAGTTCCTGGTTGACAAGGAGAATAACTTCTACTTCATGGAGATGAATACCCGAGTCCAGGTGGAACATCCGGTCACGGAGATGATTACCGGTGTCGACGTGGTCAGGGAGCAGATCCGCTCCGCCGCCGGGATACCGCTGCGCTACACTCAGGATGACATCAAGATCAACGGCCACTCCATCGAGTGCCGGATCAACGCCGAAGATCCTCACAAATTCACCCCCTCACCGGGGAAGATCACCGGCTATCACACTCCGGGCGGGCTCGGCGTACGGGTAGACTCCTTTGTCTATGATCAGTACACCGTGCTCCCTCACTACGATTCGCTCATCGCCAAGCTGATCGTCCATGCGGAGAGTCGTGAGGATGCCATCAAGAGGATGGCCCGGGCGCTGGACGAGTACATCATCGAAGGGATCAAGACCACCATCCCCTTCCATAAACGGATCATGGCCAACAAGGACTTTATCGAAGGCAACATCGACACCCAGTTCATCGAAAAAATGGTGATGGAGTAGCTATGGACTTCCCTGACGAACTTAGATACAGCAAGGAACACCTCTGGGTAAGAGTGGAAGGGCGCAAGGGGGTCATCGGGATCACCGACTTTGCCCAGGAAGAGCTGGGGATCATCCGTTCACTGGAACTGCCTGAGCCGGGCGATGAGCTGGAGCAGGACGACTCCTTCGGCAGCATCGAGGCCCGCAAGAGCGTGGTGGAGCTCTATGCGCCGTTCAGTGGTGAGGTGCTGGAGGTCAATGAGGAGCTGCTGGACAGACCCGAGCTGCTCAATGACGACCCCTATGACAGCGGCTGGATCGCCGTGGTGGAGATCTCCGACCCGGATGAGCTGACCTCGCTCCTCTCCTGCGACGATTATCGTGACTCCGTAATGGCCGACTGAGGCGGGGTGACGCGTGTGCCCGTGAATATCGGCAGGATCTCCTTTGCCAACTGCACCCCCATCTTCACCGCCTTTGAAGAGGCTCCCCCCCGGGTGGCCTACCATCTTGTCCCCGGTGTCCCCTCTGCGTTGAACCGGATGCTGGCCACCGGGGTCATCGAGCTCTGTCCCTCATCCTCGGTGGAGTATGTCAGGGAGGCGGGACGTTACTCCATCCTCCCCGGGCTCTCCATCAGCGCCATCGGTCCGGTGAGGAGCGTCCTCCTCTTCTCCACCCTCCCCCTGGAAGAGCTGAACGGTGCGACCATCGGCCTCACCGGCGAGTCCGACACGTCGGTAATCCTCCTCAAACTCCTCCTCTCCCGTTGTTACGGCTTTACCAATCGTTACGAGCGGAGCTTTGCGCCGGTGGCCGAGGCGATCCACCGGTATCCGGCCCTGCTCCTCATCGGCGATACGGCGATGAAGACGGCGCAGAGTGATGCTTTCCCCCATATCTACGATCTGGGGGAGCTCTGGCATCGCTTTACGGGACTCCCCTTCGTCTTCGCCTTCTGGTTCGTCCGGCGTGATGCGGTCCAGGGGCGGCGGGAACAGATCACCCTGCTGCATCAGGCTCTGCTGCGCGCCAAGGAGCGGGCCTATGAGACCTATGGGGTCATCGCCAGGAGTTGTCCTGAGAGCCGGTGGTACGGCGAGGAGCGGCTCATGGAGTACTGGAACAGCATCTCCTATGACCTGACCCCTCTTCACTGTCAGGGGGCGGAGCTCTTCTTCCGGCTCGCCGCGGAGCTGGGGCTGTTGCCGGCAGCGCCACCCCTGGATTTTTTCAGCGGCTACAGGGAGGAGTAGCGAGTTTGGTGCGGAGATAATCGTCGAGAATCCGGCGGTGGTCGAAGCAGAGCCGTTCGGGGAGGAGTTCCAGGGGGAAGAGTCTCAAGGCGGCGGCGTCGTCGCCGGCCAGAGGGGGACCGTGCCCCTGCGCCATGAAGACGGTGGTGATGGTATGCAGGCGGCTGTCCCGCGCCGGGTCGGAGTAGCATCCCAGCAGGGTGAGCCCCGTGAGCTCCATGCCGGTCTCCTCCCGGGCCTCCCGGTGTGCGGCCTGCTCCAGGGACTCGCCGTAATCCACGAACCCTCCGGGGAGCGCCCATCCCAGCGGCTCGTTCTTCCGCTCGATGAGGATGATCTGCTCTCCTGCGCATTCGATGATGATGTCCACGGTGGGGACCGGGTTGCGGTAGGCTTTTACCCTCGCCTCGCAGGAGGGGCAGCTCAGGTAGTCAACGGGCATCGGATCCCCTTTAGAGTTAAGGTAATGAAAAAAGGGAAGGCGCTGACGCCTTCCCTTTTTTGCTCCTTCCGGGAGGGAGGGTTATTTCTTTTTGCTGCCGGCCGCCTTCTTGGAAGCCTTGAGCGGGTTGGTCTTGAGCTCTTCGCTCTTGATCTCCACCTTGACGTGCGTGGCAAAGTTGCAGATGCCGGTCAGCCATTTACGACCCGGCGCCGGGTATGCGGTGCAGACCTTTCCGATGGTGCCGACGGTAATCCGCTCACACCCTTCACAATTATCGTCGATCACCTGGCAGGAACCGTCGACGAACGAACATCCCTGCTTTCCCCAGAACGTGCATTCGCTACCGGGTAATACTGTCTGACACTGCATCGTGTACTCCTCCTGAAACCCTTGAAAGTGTTGAATGGTGCAACTCTAGCAATTCCGGCTGAAAAATGTCAACAGTAAAAATCGTTGTCGTACTGTGCTTTTTTTTACACGGTAGGGCGTGCGGGAAGAATCGTTACCGGTCACTCCTCGTATTAGTCCTTGAAGGGGAAGGCCGTTTTCAGTATACTGTGGCGGTTTTACCAGAAACAGTTCAGACGGAGGAGCAGAGCGTGATAGATTTTCTTGGCGACTGGAAACGAACCCACTACTGCGGCGCCCTGCGCGCCGCCGACATCGGCCGGGACGTACTACTCATGGGATGGGCGCTGCGCCGCCGGGACCATGGCGGTCTGATCTTCATCGACCTGCGTGACCGTGAGGGACTCGCCCAGATCGTCTTTGACCCGGATAACTGCCCGGAGGCTCACGCCAAGGCGGAGGTGGTCCGCAACGAGTTCGTGGTCGCCGTCAGAGGGAAGGTCATCCCCCGACCGGAGGGGACCGTAAATCCCAACCTCCCCACCGGAGAGGTAGAGATCGCGGTCACCGAATGCCGCATCCTCAACCGCTCCAAGCCGCTCCCCTTCACCCTGGACGGCTATGTGGATGTGGCGGAGAACCTCCGGCTGAAACACCGCTACCTGGACTTGAGGAGGCCGGTGCTCCAGCAGAACATGATCCTGCGCTCCAAGGTCTCCCAGTACACCCGCCGCTATCTCACCGACAACGGCTTCCTGGAGATAGAGACCCCGTTCCTCACCAAGTCCACCCCCGAAGGGGCCCGCGACTTTCTTGTCCCCTCCCGGGTCCATAAGGGGGAGTTCTACGCTCTTCCCCAGTCTCCCCAGATCTTCAAGCAGATCCTCATGGTCTCCGGTTTCGACCGCTATTTCCAGGTGGTCCGCTGCTTCCGGGATGAGGACCTGCGGGCCGACCGCCAGCCCGAATTCACCCAGATCGACTGCGAGATGTCCTTCATCGACCAGGATGACATCATCGGGGTGATGGAGGGGCTCATCGCCGGCGTCTTCTCCGAAGCCAAGGGGGTGGAGGTGACCCTGCCGGTGGAGCGGATGACCTATGCCGAGGCGATCCGCCGGTTCGGCGTGGACAACCCGGACCTCCGGTTTGGCCTGGAGCTGGTGGAGCTCACCGACCTGGTGAAGGGTTCCGGTTTCAAGGTCTTTGCCGATGTGGCGGCCAATGGCGGGGTCATCAGGGGGCTCAACGTCAAGGGGTGCGCCCGCTTCTCCCGCAAGGAGCTTGATGAACTGACCCAGTTTGTGGCCATTTATGGCGCCAAGGGGCTGGCCTACGTGAAGATGACCGCCGAAGGGTGGCAGTCCCCCATCACCAAGTTCTTCACCGAGGCCGAGGTTGCGGCCATGAATGACGCCTTCGGCGCACAAGAGGGGGACCTGCTCCTCTTCGTGGCGGACAAGCCCAAGGTGGTCAATGACTCACTGGGGAAACTCCGCAATCATCTGGCGGCCCTCCTCAATCTGGTGGAGAAGGAGAGCTACCGTTTTGTCTGGATCACCGACTTCCCGCTCCTGGAGTGGGACGAAGAGGGGAAACGGTGGTCCGCGGTTCATCACCCCTTCACCGCCCCCCTGGACGAGGATCTGGAGTTCGTGGAGTCCGACCCGGGGCGCTGCCGGGCCAAAGCCTACGACCTGGTCCTCAACGGCAACGAGATCGGCGGCGGCTCCATCAGGATCCATCAGGAGAAGGTTCAGGCACTCATGTTCCGGATGCTCGGCCTCTCCGATGAGGAGAGCCGGAGCAAGTTCGGCTTCCTGCTGGACGCCCTGGAGTACGGCACCCCTCCCCACGGCGGCATCGCCTTCGGCATGGACCGGCTCATCATGCTCCTCACCGGGAGCGACTCCATCCGTGACGTCATCGCCTTTCCCAAGACCCAGCGGGCCTCCTGTCTCATGTCCGAGGCCCCGTCACCGGTGGACACCAAGCAGCTCCGGGAACTGGGACTCAGGCTCAACCCTAAAGAATAGCTAGAAGCTTCCCAGGAGGTACCGTGCTCTCAGGGTTCCTGCTCGCCATGGCGCTGCTGGTCTCTGCGCCCCATCATCCGCCGGTCGCCGGGGTCGATACGGGAGTCGGCGAGGCGGCCATCCCGGCGGAGAAGAAGCCGGCAGCCGAGGCGCCGGTCATCACCCGGCACAGCGCCGTCATCAACGGGAAAGAGGTGGGGTACACGGCGGCAGCCGGGTACCTCCCGCTCCTCACCGAGAGCGGCGAGGCCGAGGCCCGACTCTTCTACGTCTCCTACAGCGCCGGCAGTTCCCCCCCTGACAAGGGGCGGCCCCTCATCCTCTTCCTCAACGGCGGTCCGGGCGCCGCCTCGGTCTGGCTGCACCTGGGTGCGGCCGGGCCCAAGCGGGTGAAGATGCTGGACGACGGTCGGCTCCCGCCCCCCCCCTATGCTCTCGTGGACAACGAGGCCTCCTGGCTGGAGCTGGGGGATCTGCTCTTCATCGATCCGGTGGGAACCGGCTACAGCAGGGCGGCGAAGCCGGATCAGGCTCAGAAGTATTTTACCCAGCAGGGGGATATGGACTCCCTGAGCCGGTTCATCCGGCTCTACCTGACCCGCAGCCAGCGATGGAGTTCGCCCCTCTTCCTGGTGGGGGAGAGTTACGGGGCGTTCCGGAGCGCCGGGCTCTCCGAGCAGCTGGTGGAGCATGGCGTCGCCCTCACCGGTCTTCTCCTCATCTCTTCGGTGATGAACTTCCAGACCATCTCCTTCGACAACGGCAACGATCTCCCCTACAGCCTCATCCTCCCCAGCTACGCCGCCACCGCCTGGTATCATGGGAAGCTCGCGCCGGAGCTCCAGGCGGATCTGGGGACGACCCTGGCGGCGGCGGAGCAGTGGGCCGGGACGGAGTATCTGACGGCCCTGGCCAAGGGGGACCGGCTCTCCCCTGACGAGCGGCAGCGGGTCGTCGCCCGGCTGGCCTCCTTCACCGGCCTGGAGAAGAGCTTCATCGACAACCGCAACCTCCGGGTCGACAGCAGGCTGTTTGTCCGGGAGCTGCTCCGGGAGCGGCGGCAGGTGGTGGGGACTATGGACAGCCGCTTTCTGGCCGACAACCTGGAGCCGTCATCCCCCCACGGCTTCGATCCCACCATCGCCACCATCCGTCCCCCCTACCCCGCCGTCTTCAACGCCTACATCCGGGACGAGCTCGGCTTCAGCTCCGACCTGGAGTACTTCACCCTGGGCGGCGGGACCGGTCGCTGGGAGTACGACGCGCACAACAGCTATGCGGACACCAGCGACAACCTGCGCAACTGTCTGGCCAAGAACCCGTACATGAGGCTCTTTGTCGCCTCCGGGCTCTTCGACCTGGCGACCCCCTTTCCCGCCACCGATTACACCCTGAACCACCTGGGGCTGACCCCGGCGCTCAGGAAGAGTGTCACGACCCGGCAGTACCGGGCCGGGCATATGATGTACCTGGAGAGCGGAGCACGGCTGAAACTGAAACAGGATGTGGCCCGGTTCATCGCCGAGGCGGTGAGAGGCAGGTGAGGCAAAGGCAAAGGTAAAGGTAGGAGGGGCGAGATGAGAGGAGTCGTGCTGCCGGTTCTGCTGGGGGTCCTGGTCGGCGTTGCCACGGCGGAGGCGGGGTGGGTCAGTTATTACAAAAACAGGTCGGATGGTACCGTCTATTTCTATAACAGCGACAAGCTGAAGAGCGTCGGGGCGATCCGTACCGTCTGGATGAGGGTTGGTGACGGCTATCCCGGCAAGATCACCATGGACTGCAAGAGCGCCACCTATGCCTCGATCACCGGTGAAGTCGTTGAGATCGCTCCCGATACCATGATGGATTCATTGGCTAAGGTCATCTGCCAAGATAAGGCCGAACCGGCGAAAGTTCCACCCCCCAAATGAGAGCGCAGGGAGCGCGGACTCTTCAGCCTGAAACGGTTCGTCCTTGACCTTGGGGTCGACACTGCTTATCATGACTTCTGTAACTCATCCATTTAAAGGAGCAGCATCATGAATCAGTACGAACCAACCTACCCCCGGACCGCAGACCAGGTCGTCATCGCCCAGAACTCCCTCATCCGTCAAGTCTACGCCTGGATGGGGATGGGGCTCCTGGTTACCGCCCTGCTGGCCTACGCAACAATCTCCTCCCCGGCGCTTTCCGCCGCCGTCATGGGGAACCGGCTCATCTTCTACGGCTTGATGATCGGCGAGCTGGGGCTGGTGATCGGCCTCTCCTCGGCTATCAACCGGTTGAGCAGCGGCACAGCCACCCTCATGTTCCTCATCTACTCGGCGTTGAACGGCGTCACCCTCTCGGTAATCTTTCGCGTCTACACCGCCGAAACCATCGGCTCCACCTTCCTGGTCACCGCCGGGATGTTCGGCGCCATGAGCCTCTACGGCGCCACCACAAAGAAGGACCTCACCTCCTGGGGGAGTTTCCTCTTCATGGGGCTCATCGGGGTGGTGATCGCCTCCGTGGTCAACATCTTCATGGGGAACTCCGCCCTCTCCTGGATCATCTCTGCCATCGGGGTCATCGTCTTCACCGGACTCACCGCCTATGATACCTGGAAGATCAAGGAGATGGCCGCAGCCGGGGCCGGCGGGAGAAAACCGGCCATCATTGGCGCCCTCACCCTCTATCTGGACTTCATCAACCTCTTCCTCATGCTGCTCCGCTTCACGGCGCGGGAGCGCTAACGTGCCCCTTCCCGCCGGGAGAGGCCGAAAGCGGAGCGCTCCTCTTTCGGCTTCTTCCCCGTAAGCTCTCGTGTCGACTCTCGCTTTTTCCCTGATCGTCATCTCCGCGGTGATGCACGCCCTCTGGAATCTGCTGGTAAAGCGGAGCCGGCACAAGACGGTCTTCATCTGGTGGATGTTCGTCGCCTCCGGGAGCCTCTTCACTCTCTCGCTCCCCCTGGCCCCGGAGGCGTTCACCTGGCCCGGAGGGCGGATTCTGGCGATGATCGCGGTGGGGGCGCTCTGTTTTGTCCTCTATCATCTCTTCAACGGCCGGGCCTATCGGGGGGGAGATCTCTCCATCATCTACCCTCTCTCCCAGAGCTCCATGATCTGGGTCCCCCTCTGGGCGGGCATCTTCCTGGGGGAGCGGCTCTCCCTCCGGGGGGGAGGCGGCATCCTGCTGGTGCTCCTGGGGGTCTACGCCCTGCAGATGCGGCGGCTGTCGCTTGTGGAGCTGCTGCGCCCCTTCCGGGATCTGGGGAACCCATCGGTCCGGGCGGCGCTCATGGCGGGGTTCATCTACTCCATCGGCTCCATCGCCGAGAAGAGCGGCGTCGGGAACTACTCCCCCTTCTACTTCACCTATCTTCTCGTGCTGATCATGCTCCTGCTCATGACCCTGAATATCTGCCGCTTCCGGTACCGGCGGCAGATAGGAGAGGAGCTGCGGGAACAGTGGCGGCTCATCCTGGTGAGCGGTCCGGTGATGATGGCCTCGTTCCTCACCTTCCGCTACGGGCTCAACCTGTCACCGGTGAGTTACGCCGTGCCGGTGCGGCAGGTCAGCATCCTGGTGGGGGTACTCATGGGAGTTCTCTTCCTGGGCGACTCCTTCGGCCGGATCCGCCTGGTATCGGCCTTCCTGATATTCCTGGGAGCGGTGGTGATCCGGTTCGGGTAGCGGTTATAGGGGGGGAATCCCCGCCGGCTCAGCTTGTTTTCATGGCAATTGTGCTCTGTTTCTGGTAGGGATAACGGGTTGCCGGGAGGGAATCCCAGAGGGAGGTGCTGCATGTTTGAATCAACAGCAGAGCTCTTGAAACATATCGCACTTGGCGAAGACTCGGTTCTGGAACTGAAAACCGTCATGTTCGGCGGAGAGAAGGTTACTGATCCGCATCGGCACAGTATGGCGGATGAATTGGCTGCCATGGCTAATACCCATACCGGCGTGTTCTTGCTCGGCGTAGATGATAAGACGAAAGCGATACAGGGCATCCCGATCGACAAGCTTGATACAGTCGAAACCTGGTTGCGCGGTATCTGCAATGATCTGATCGAACCGCCGTTGGATTCTATTATTCGCAAGTTACCGCTCATGATGGAAGACGGTAGTGAAAAAATCGTTGTTCGCGTAGATGTTTCCCGAAGCCTTTTTGTGCATCAAAGCCCGGGTGGATATTTTCGGAGAATCGGCAGCTCAAAGCGTCAGATGAAACCGGATCTGCTGGCGCGTCTGTTTCAGCAACGCAGTCAATCACGATTGATTCGATTTGACGAGCAGACTGTCCCTGGCGCCAAGCTTGATGATTTAAATCCGAAATTATGGAAACGGTTTAAAACGGTCATCTCTTCGCCCAACGATCAGGAGTTTCTGGAAAAGATGAAACTGATCTCCCCTGATGAAGATGATCTTTTCCGTCCCACGGTGAGTGGTGTTTTAATGGCAAGTGAAACTCCCGAATCCCTCATCACCAATGCCTTCATACAGGCGGTCTGTTATCGCGGTGTTGACCGGAATGCGGCGTATCAACTGGATGCCAAGGATATTACCGGCCCCCTGGATCTTCAGGTGCGGGACGCCTGCAAGTTTGTGGAGCGGAACATGGGGGTTTATGCCATCAAAGCTCCTTATCGGATTGAAACCCCGCAATTTTCAATGAATGCCGTATTTGAGGCGGTGGTCAATGCGGTAGTACATCGAGACTACTCTTTGTATGGTTCAAAAATCCGTCTCCACCTTTTTTCGGACAGGCTGGAGCTCTTTTCGCCGGGAACGATTCCCAATACTATGACGGTTGACAGTCTTTCGGAACGACAATCGGCGCGTAACGAATTACTCAGCTCTTTGCTTGCTCGTTGTCCAATGAACGTCGACGCCATCGGCAGTCAACGTAGTTTCATCATGGATAAGCGCGGCGAAGGGGTACCGATCATCATCACAGAAAGTGAGAAATTGTCCGGGAAAAAACCGGAGTACCGTTTACTGGATGATGCCGAACTCTTGTTGACAATGTATGCCGCCAAGTCACCCCATGGAGATGTGCCGACATAAAGGCGACGCCACGTACCAAAGACAACCTCGACTCAAAGGACCCCCCATGTCAGACACCCTGCACCGGACCCTCCATCGCAGCGACTATGCCGCTTCCGACTACCTCATCGACAGCGTCGATCTCCGGTTCGAACTGGGGGAGGAGAGCAGCGTTGTCACCTCCCTCCTGCGGCTGCGCGCCAACCACGACCCCTCTGTCACGCGGCGCCCCCTGATCCTCGACGGCCACCGGTTCGTGCTCCGGAGCATCTCCCTGGACGGCGCTCCCCTGGCGCCGGAGCGCTACGTCGTACAGAGCGAGAACCTCACGGTTTTGGATCCGCCGCCTGACTTCCAGTTGGAGATCGTCACCGAGCTCCGTCCCCAGGAAAACACCTTCCTGGAGGGGCTCTACCGGTCGGCCGGGCTCTTCTGCACCCAGTGCGAGGCGGAAGGATTTCGCGCCATCACCTACTTCCTCGACCGCCCCGATGTCCTGGCGCTCTACAGCACCACCATCGTGGCGGATAAACAGAGCTTCCCGCTGCTCCTGTCCAACGGCAATCCGGTGGCCTCAGGAGACCTCCCCGGCGGCCGGCACTTTGTCACCTGGCATGACCCGTTCCCGAAACCGTGCTACCTCTTCGCCCTGGTGGCCGGTGAACTTTTCTGCCTGGAAGATAGTTTCACCACCTGCTCCGGCCGGGAGGTGGCGCTTAGGATCTACGTGGAGCAGTTGAACCGGGAGAAGTGTGACCATGCCATGGGCTCCCTCAAGCGGGCCATGCGGTGGGACGAGGAGCGGTTCGGCAGGGAGTACGATCTGGATATCTACATGATCGTGGCGGTTGACGACTTTAACATGGGGGCCATGGAGAACAAGGGGCTCAACGTCTTCAACTCCCGCTACGTACTGGCCACCACCGCCACCGCCACCGATGACGACTTCCAGGCCATCGAGGAGGTGATCGGACACGAGTACTTCCACAACTGGAGCGGCAACCGGGTCACCTGCCGCGACTGGTTCCAGCTCTCCCTCAAGGAGGGGCTGACCATCTTTCGCGATCAGGAGTTCTCCGCCGACATGGGCTCCCGGGGGGTGAAGCGGATCGCCGATGTCAGGTATCTGAGAACGCATCAGTTCGCCGAGGATGGCGGCCCTATGGCCCACCCGGTCCGGCCGGACTCCTACGTGGAGATCAATAACTTCTATACCATGACGGTCTACAACAAGGGGGCCGAGGTGATCCGGATGATCCGGACGCTCCTGGGAGCGGAGCGGTTCCGGCAGGGGATGGATCTCTACTTTACGCGCCACGACGGCCAGGCGGCCACGGTGGACGATTTTGTCGCCGCCATGGAGGAGGCAGGCAACATCGATCTGGCGCAGTTCCGGCGCTGGTACAGTCAGGCCGGCACCCCTTCTCTCGATGTTACCGGTCAGTTCGATCAAGCTGCCGGCTGCTTTGAGCTGACCGTCCGGCAGAACTGTCCGGCGACCCCCGGCCAGCCGGTGAAGGCGCCGTTCCTGATCCCCCTGGTCATGGGGCTCCTGGACGGTGACGGCCGGGAGCTCCCCCTTACCCTCGCCGGTGAGACGGCGATCGGGGCGACAACCCGGACCCTGCTGATCGGGTCGTGTGAGGAGACGTTCTGTTTCATCGGCCTTGATCGTGAGCCGGTGCCGGCGCTGCTGCGGGGCTTCTCGGCGCCGGTGAAGGGTGCGTACCCTCACTCGCAGTCCGACCTGCTCCTCCTCATGGCCCATGAACAGGATCCCTTCTGCCGTTGGGAGGCGGGGCAGCAGCTGGCGGTCCGGATCATGCTCGGCCTCGTGACCGAGGAGCAGGCGGGGCGGGAGCTGCGGCTCGATCCGGACGTCATCACCGCCTTCCGCTCCGTCCTGACCGGCGGGGAGGGGGACCGTGCCTTTCAGGCCGAGGCGCTGACCCTGCCGTCGGAGAGCTATCTGGCCGAACTGTTGCCGGTCATCGATCCAGACGCCATTCATACTGTGCGGCAGTTTGTCCGCCGCACCCTGGCGCGGGAGCTTCAAGGTGAATTCACGGCGGTGCGGGACGCCTGCCGGAGCCGGGAGCCGTACCGCTCCGACGACGGTCGGGCCGGTCATCGACGGCTGGCGAACCTCGCTCTCGGCTACCTGGTGACCCTGGACCGTCCCGAGAGCATCGGCCTCTGTCTGGAGCAGCTCCGTTCCGGCGACAACATGACCGACGTCATGGGAGCTCTGGTTCCTCTGGCCTCCCGGGAGTGCCCGGAGCGGCTGACAGCCCTGGCCGACTTCTACGAGAAGTGGCGCAGTGACCGACAGGTGGTGGACAAGTGGTTTTCCCTCCGGGCCTCCTCATCCCTCCCCACGGTGCTGGGCGAGGTGACGGCCCTCCTGGAGCATCCCGCCTTTGAGCTGACCAATCCCAACCGGTTCCGCTCCCTGATGGGAACCTTCTCCCAGGCCAACCAGGTCCGCTTTCATGATAAATGTGGGGGGGGATATCGTCTGCTGGGTGAGCAGTTACTCCGCCTGATCCCCGTGAACCCCCAGGTTGCGGCCCGGCTCCTCTCCCCCTTTACCCGGTGGCGCCGTTTCGACCCGGCGCGTCAGGAGCTCATGCTGGCGGAGCTGGCGCGAATCAGGCTCCTGCCGGAGCTGCCGCGGGATCTGTATGAGGTCGTGGAGAAGAGTCTGGCCGGGAGAGGGTAGTGGGAGGTGGTTCATGGCGCGATCGGATCCAGCTGCTACGGGTTCTTCCGGGGGGAGAAGCGCATGGTCCCCAGGCTTCCGTCCTCCTTCTGCCACGAAAGGAGCAGATCCCCCACGAAATAGCCGAACCGGGACACCCTCCGGAGCGCGTCAAGATAGCGCTGTTCATCACTCATGACCTTCGTCCCGCAGTCGGTGTTTGTGACCTTGATAGCCTTGAGGGTCACTGTCCCCGGAACCTTGGTGGCGGCCGCCGAACCGATGTACCGGTTACAGCCGGAGGCGCCGCTGATCTGCTCCTTCTGGAAGAGCAGCGTCGCCCCGCTCGCCACCTGCGCCGGGTGGAGCGGATCGAAGCCCCGGAAGAGCCAGTCGCCTCCCGACAGGGTCGCCAATGAGAGGGTTCCCGGTCTCTTTCTGGTCACGAGCTCAACCAGGTTGACCCCTTCCATGGACCAACTGCGGGTGGCCAGTTCACTGGGACAGCAGGCCGCATCCTTGGCGCCGTACTGCAGCAGTTCAAGGGTTATCTGTCGCTTCTCAACGCTTACTGCCCGGACCGACAGTCGCTCTCCCAGGCGTACGGCACCCAGGGTGACGATCGTTCCCTTCTCGCGCCCCATGACGGCCATGTAGAGACAGCTGTCGGTTCCGCCGTTGTTTTCGGTGAGGAATACCACCGTTTCATCGGTCCCGTCAGCGTTCAGGTCGCCGGCTGCCGGCTGGCTGTCAAGCAGTTCCAGACGCTGTCTGCTGTTCCCTCCCGGGACGTAGGGGGCCCCCTCGTAACGCCCGTCGACAAGTGTTATGGGGGTGGTGTCTATCCCTGTATAGGTGGCGTTCTTCAGCTCGGTCATGGTAAGGGGGGCCGAGGGGGAGGCCGCTCCCGCAGCGACGGAGAGCGAGAGGAGCAGCAGTACGACGAGCAAGGAGTGTAACGCCCCGCCATAAACTCTTTTTCTGATGAACGCCATGATCACACACCCCTGTCAAATTTCAGAGCCGCCTGTAGTGGGTCGGTACCTTACAACATTTCAAATAAATTTCAGAGCCGCCTGTAGTGGGTCGGTACCTTACAATATTTCGGATAAATTTTCACCTTATTGTTGCGGGGATGGAGATTGATCGAGCATGCTACGTCATATGACGCACTGTTACGCTATTTAACCACTGCATGGCCGAGCTGATTGCGTACGACGAGCACCGTCGTTAACCCTACGGAGATTAATCCGGTTTCTGACGCAGACCATGACTAGAACGGAACAAGAGGGTGAGGAGCGGACGGCTCTGCTGCGCCTGTTCTTGGGTGGCAGCTGTCTGCTGATGGTACCGCTGTCGGCGAATCCTGGGAAATCAAATTCATTTATCTGATACGGGGGGAAATTCAGTCGTCTGGTACAGTTGTTGCTAGACTACCCCTCGGCTAGCCGCTTAATCCGTCGTGGTCCTGCGACAAGCGCCAGTGGCAGGCTTGGAACAGATCCCATGGGGGAACTTCTCCTCATCCCTCTGCCCTTCACGGCCAGGACCCCTCCTGAAAATAAACCAAGCGACAAGGAGTATGAGATGGCTTTTCTGTCATGGGATGACGACTATTTACTTAACCATGAGGTTCTCGACGGACATCACAAAAAGTTGTTTGAGATATTCAGCACACTGAATATTAAATGCATCGCCAATGATACTGCTGAAACGTACAGTGAAGTAATCGACGAGCTGGAAACCTATTCGAGATATCACTTTTCCAAAGAAGAACAGTATATGAGAGAGTTGGCTTACCCTGGTATCGACAGGCATATGATATTGCACAAATCATATATGGCGAGAACTCTGGAAATAAAACTCAAGATGTATAATCAGGAGTACAAGTTGTGTCATGAGCTTATCCTGTTCCTCGGCAACTGGCTGAAGAGGCACGTCCTGGAAGAAGACAGGAATATCTCGGCGGCTTGTGGGAAAGACGTCGAATGCCCACGGTGCACTGTTAAATAAACAGTCCTGAAAGAGGGAAGCAGGATGGCAGGAGAACGGAGAGCGCGCCGGGTACCCCCGCGATTCATAGCTCTGACAGGCGTAGCGCTCACCCTGCTGCTCTTTGTGGCGGGGTATTACGTCGCATGGCAGCAGTACCGAAAACAGTTCCTGAGTGACGCCTCCCTGCGCGCCATGGTGGTCATCGACTCGTTACGGGGGCGCCTGCTGGAATTGGACGGGCTACAGCGGTACCTGGAGGAGGTGGAGCGGGTCGACCGGGAGCGGTTTCGCGGGTTTGTTCAGCCGAGTCTGAACCGACAGGGAATTCAGGCAGCAGCCTGGATACCGGTGGCCCCGGGGTACGATCTGGACCCGGATCGGCTGGCGGCGCTGCGCCAGGCGGATACAACGGGTCAGCCCACGGCGACGGGCCGGATCAGGCTGATTCAGGAGCAGGGCGAACCGTTCGGGTTTCTGGTCTTTTTACCGGTCCGAGGCGCCGGGGGGCAGACTCGGGGCTTCGTCCAGGGGCTCTTCAGGGCGGGCGACATGCTGACCGCCGCGATCCGCTCCACCGCCTCCCTGGAGTTGAACAGCGATCTCACGGATTGTTCCGCCCCCCACGGTCAGCGGCTCCTGCACAGGTTCAGGGTCTCCGAGGAGGTGGCGCGGCAGCTCCCGGGGTTGGACGATCTCCTCCTGCCGCTCCCCCGCTACAGCAAGGAGTTCCCCTTTGCCGGAAGACGCTGGGAGATCAGCTGCGAGGCCACCCGCGGCTATCACGCCGAATCTTCCTCGCTGATATTCATCCTGATCCTCCCTGCAGGGCTGCTGATAACCCGTCTGGGGTATCTCTATTCACGGCAGCTGGAGCGCACCCGGGAAGAGGCCGAGGCGCTCGTTGCCGTCCGGACGGCGGAGTTGGCCGCCACCAATGGCACCCTGCTCGGCGAGATCGAAGAGCGAATCCGGACCGAAGGGGAGCTGCGGGAGAGCAGGGGGGAGTTCCAGGCATTCTTCGAGCGCAACGGCTCCATCATCCTCCTGATCGACCCCACCACCGACGCCATCATCGACGCCAATGACGCGGCCGAACGGTTTTACGGCTATTCGCGGGAATCATTGAGGACGATGAGGTATGGCGAACTCCTGCGGTGGGCGTATCCGTCGGCGGCAGAGACCGATCCGGCTCTGGAGCATCAGCATGCCGCCATCCAGCTCCATCGGCTGGCACACGGCGAATTCCGGACCATGCAGGCGCACTCGTCCTTCATCGAACGCCGCTACGCACCGGGCACCGGGGTCCTCTTTGTCATCCTGCATGATATCTCCGCCAACCAGAAGATGGCGGATGCTCAGAAGTTGCACCAGCTGCATCTCGGGATCGCCATGGATCTGGCGCGCCTGGCCTACTGGGAGTTCAATAATGAGACCGGGCTGCTACTGTTCGATGATCGCTGTTACGCCCTCTACGCCACCACCGCCGCACAGGAGGGGGGATACACCCTCACTCTGGCGGAATATCTCCTCAGATTCGTTCATCCGGACGATGCGGAGTCCGTTGCCCAGGCGTTTGCTCCGGTGACGGAGCCTCACGGCGAACTCTCCCGGAGCCTGGAGTACCGTATCCTGCGCCGGGATGGCGAGAGCCGGCACCTGGCGGTCTCCTTTAATCCCGGGGAGAGCGAAATGAGACTCTACGGGGCCACCCAGGATATCACCGAGCTGAAACAGGCTCGGCAGCGACTGGAAGAAGAGGCACGGGAGCTGGCTCTCTCCCGCAACCATATGCAGACCATCCTGGATAATCTCCCCATGCTGGCCTGGCTCAAGGATACGGGGGGGCGGTTCCTGATGGTGAACCGGCAGTTTGCCGCCGCCGTCGGCCGCCCCTGTGAGGAGATCATCGGCCGTACCTCCTTCGATGTCTGGCCCAAGGAGCTGGCGGAGTACTACCATGCCGTCGATCGGGAGATCATGGCCACGGGGCGAGGTTGGAGCGCCGATGAGGAGATCGCCGATGTGCGCGGCGCCGCCTGGTTCGAGGCGCGCAAGGCGCCCATTACCGCGGCCGACGGCGCCATCCTCGGAACCACCGGTATCGCCCGCAACATCACCAGGCGCAGACAGAACGAACAGCTGATCCTGAACCATCAACGCGAGCTCGAAGAGCTCAACGCCGGGCTGGGGCTGCGGATCGTGGAGGAGATCGCCCGGAGCAGGGAGAAGGATCTGCTGGTCACGCATCGGGAGAAGCTGGCCTCCATCGGTCAACTGGCGGCCGGTCTGGCCCATGAGATCAACACCCCCCTCGGCTACGTCACCGGTAATATCCAGGCATTCAGGAGTTATTTTAATAAGTTGAGCCGCTACCTGTTGGCTCAGGACGAGCTGCTCAGCACCGCGGCCACGGAGGCGCAACGCCGGGAGCTGAGCACCCTGGCCCATGCTCTCGACATCGAATATCTCCTGGAGGATGTCCCGGCCCTTATCGCCGAATCGCTCCATGGTGCGGAACGGGTGTCCCGGATTGTGCGCGATCTGAAGAGTTTCTCCCGGGTGGACGCCCCGGCCTTCCAGGAGGCCGACCTCACGGAGTGCATGGAGAGTGCGCTCTCCATCCTGACCCATGAGCTCAAGGATGTGGCGGTTGTTGAAAAGGAGTATCAGCAACTCCCCTACGTACAGTGTCAACCCGGAGAGTTGAACCAGCTCTTCCTGAATCTGCTCCTCAACGCCGGTCAGGCGCTCACCCCCGTGGGACGGATCTCCCTGAAGAGCTGGTATGATGACCTCTTCGTCTACGCTTCGGTTGCGGACAACGGCTCGGGCATCCCCGATGAGCTTCAGGGAAAAATCTTTGAGCCGTTTTTTACCACCAAGGAGGTGGGGAAGGGGACCGGTCTGGGTTTAAGTGTCTGTCATGACATCATTACCAAACATCACGGGGAGTTGCGGTTGGAGAGCGTCGTCGGCATCGGCAGCACCTTCACCGTCAAGCTCCCCCGGAGCGAAGCGATTAAGAGGGACGGCCCCGAGCCGCTGACCTGACCCGGTACTGTCGCAGCAGCATCTCCAACCAGTAAGAACCAAAGGAGCCGCAGATGTCTCTCTTGATATGGAACGATTCATATTCGGTCGAAAATGATCTCATCGACAGCCAGCACAAGATTCTTTTCGAGATATTCAATACTCTGCATGATAAATGCTGCAGGAGTGAAGTAGATTCGTTCTATGATTCGATACTGCAGCTTCAGAGCTACACCCGGTACCATTTCAGGGCCGAAGAGCAGTATATGGCGCAGATCAACTATAAAAAAATAATCATGCACAAGCTTGAGCATCGTTACTTCGAGAACAGAGTCGACGAACTCACTCAGAAAAAAAATGAGCGTTCCGTCGACCTGCTCCGTCTCCTCATAACTTTTTTGAGCAACTGGCTCCTCCAGCATGTGGTGGGAGAGGACCGGAAGATACCACCGCCGCCGGGGAGCAGACAGGTGCGGCCCTCCGACTCCGGACCGCCCCGGGAGACCCCGCAGCTATCCCCCTGACGCCCCTCGTTCCGTTCCGCTCTTTGCTGATGGCACTCCCTTAACGCTGTCGCCGCCCAGCATATATCCTCTTGTAATTTCACCGAAAAAAAGGTAGAACTGAGTTCTATTCAGCCGGAGGGAGTGCTGCCTGCCGGCACGCAAGGGAGACCGTCATGAAAATGCCTCGCCTCGTCAACTACTACCTCAATTTCTCCGTCAGGTTCCGGCTCACCGTCCTCTGTATCTGCTATACGCTGGGGACACTGGCGGTGGATTTCAGCGACCAGTTCAGCCGAAGCATCCATTACACCACCATCGTGGGGATCATCGTGCTGGGCGCGCTCTTCGGCTGGCTCAATATCTGGTCCATCCACCAGGCCATCGAGCGAGCGGCGGCCTACCTGACCGCCATGGCGGACGGCAATCTGAACCAGGAGATCAAGGTTTACCGGAACAACGAGATCAGCAGGATGCTCCTCTG
>CAIOGM010000140.1 GCA_903857795.1 uncultured Geobacter sp. | reverse complement strand
GTGATTAAAAATCATCGAAAGCCTGCGTGATGTGCTCCTGTTCGCCCGCTTGAGTACCCCAAATGGGTAAGCCGATGCGTTTAGTACTGATTATCGAAAACTAACCGGGAGTAGTTGACGTATTTCCAGAAAGGTGAAATCATGATAATCTCCTACCGACGAGTAATCCGAAATTTCGGGGCTTTTTACGATGAGGTAGAGACATGACGCACAGACTGGTCAGATTCGACTGGGCGCTGAAAAAACTTTTGAGAAACAAGGCCAACTTCGAAATTCTTGAGGGGTTCTTCTCTGAACTTATCCGTCGGGATATCCGAATCGTGCAACTCCTGGAGAGCGAAAGCAATAAGCAGTCAACCGATGACAAATACAATCGAGTGGATCTGCTGGCGGAGGCGGACGGCGGCGAACTGCTGCTGATCGAACTTCAGGTTGAAGGGCAATACGACCACTTTCACCGAATGCTCTACGGGGTCAGTAAGCTGATCACCGATCATATGTCGGCCGGATTTGAGTATCGTCAGGTTCGGAAGGTAATCTCCATCAATATCGTCTACTTTGATCTGGGGCAGGGCGAAGACTATGTTTACAAAGGGAATACCGAGTTCAAAGGTATTCACAAGAACGACCTGCTGCGCCTGTCGTTGACGCAGAAGAGAAACCTGCCGGAATTGGCGCTGGTAGCTGACATCTATCCTGAATACTACATCCTGAAGGTCAACGAATTTGACGACCACGCTCATGACACCCTGGATGAGTGGGTCTATTTTCTGAAGAACTCGGAGATCCGCCAGGAGTTCAGCGCCCGCGGTCTTCGGAAGGCGGCAGAAGAGCTTGATATCATGAAGCTGCCGGAAGAAGAGCGGGATAACTATGAACGGTATCTCGAGGATCGGCGTTCGGCGGAGAGCTCGATAAAGAGTTCATGGCTAGAGGGGCATGAAAAGGGAATTGAGAAGGGGGTTGCGCAGCGAACTATGGAGGTGGCCCGGACGATGAAGGGCAAAGGGTATTCTGTTGAGGAGATCATGGCGATCACCGGACTGAGCCGGGATGAGGCCGAATAAATTTGAAAATTTCTTGATGTTTTGAAATATTAGTGTTAATTTTTAGCTTCATCGAAAAGGCACAGCACGGGCAACCGTGTGTCGCAAAGCTACCATCCACGACTCTCGAAGGGAGGGAAAGGGATAGAGGGGTTGTCGAAGTGAACGAAAATATTTGCATAGAACTGTACGCCGCTGTTCCGGTCTGAATCAACCGGGGAGCGGCGTTTTTGTTTTTGCCATAAGTATCTCCAAACGCCAGGCAGCGGCGCCGGTACCATCAATGTCTCACCCCCGAGGTCACCTTCAGTTGCGCTTCCGGCACCTGTTCCCGAATAATACCTTTCTGACCCTGAGAGCGTCGGAAGCCTTCGGTTTGCTTTTTTTCGGCTGGACCAGCACTGCAGCAACGCCGTCGGCGACTGTCCAGTGACCCTGGATGTCGACACCCCCACCGATGTCAAACTGCTACACCCTGAACAATGCAGTTGTGGCAACCGCGAATTTATCAATCCCAAGAACACCCCCCACTAATCCTCCCTCTCCTCTCAGTGTGAGAGGGCCGGGGTGGGGGGTGGTTTAATGCCATCCTGAAAGCAACGTGGGATAATTCTTAAAAATAGCACATTTAGATTAGATGGTTTTATCCTGCCTGTCCCGTTCATTCTTGGTATCTTAATGCGGTTTGCCTTGACTTGACCACTCCCTATCGTATATTTTCGCGTGGAAGCCTGTCGACCGCTCCTCTCATCCCTCTTTGGGACATGAATATCTCCCTGACGACCTTTTGTATATCAGAAATGAGTCTGTTCTCCGTTGGAGTTTCCCCATGACCGCCATGATCGTCATTCCCACTTACAACGAGCGCGACAATATCGGGCGGCTGATTCCCGAGATCCTGCGCCAGGAGCCGGGGATACGGGTCCTCGTCGTCGACGATAACTCGCCCGATGGCACCGGCGCTCTGGTCGACAGTATGGCGGCCGCCGATGACCGGATACACGTCCTGCACCGAAGCGGCAAGCTCGGCCTCGGCTCGGCGTACCGGGAGGGTTTCAGGTATGCCCTGGCGCAAGGGGTTGAGTACGTGGTTGAGATGGATGCGGACTTCTCTCACGATCCGGCGACCCTCCCGCTTTTTTTTCAGAAGATGGGCGAGTACGATGTGGTCATCGGGTCGCGGTACCTGAACGGCGTCAGCGTGGTCAACTGGCCGATTCGGCGCCTGATCCTCAGCTACTGCGCCAGTGTCTATACCCGGATCATCACCGGCCTTGAGCTGCATGACTGTACCAGCGGGTTTAAATGTTTCCGCCGCTCCGTGCTGGAGGCGATCGATCTTGAGTCGGTCCGCTCCGACGGCTACTCGTTCCAGATCGAGATGAACTATCGCTGCATGGAGCATGGCTTCCGCCTGGGGGAGGCGCCGATTATCTTCATCGACCGTCATGCCGGCAGCTCCAAGATGTCCAAACGGATTGTGCGGGAGGCAATCATCATGGTCTGGAAACTGAAACTCGGTACCCTGCTCCGTGCTCTTCCCGGTTTTGGCGGGAGGAGATCATGACCCCTCTCTTCTGGAGCGTTGTCGCCCAGGTCGGTTTCTGGGGGTGGCTGGCGGGGAGCGCCGGCTTCATCCTTACGGTATTTCCCCACAGAGGGAGTTTTCGCGCCACCTCCGCGGTAAGATGGGGGGCGCCGCTCCTCTTCTGCTATCTTCTCTGGGCCGTGGGAATGCTCAAGGCGTGACCCGCAGCTGCGGCGCCGTCGACGGTCATCTGTCTGAATCCAACGGTTTACCCGTGCAGACCACAGGCTTCCTCCTGTGGTTTTTGGTTTGAATTTACGAGGAACTGTGGTACAAAACGGACGTTATGCCGATATTTACCTGTAAGCTCGGCTCTGCCGACGGCCGTATAATCGAGAAGGAGTTTGAGGCGGCCAATCCGGAGATGCTGAGGCAGAGCCTTGTGGATCAGGGCTTTTTTGTTTTCGGGGTCAAGAAGAGACCGTTTCAGTTCCTCTGGGACAAGGGCAGCGCCCGCAACCGGGTCGGCAACAAGGAGCTCATCACTCTCAATCAGGAACTCCTGGTGCTGCTCAAGGCCGGTTTGCCGATCATCCAGTCTCTGGATACGATCCTTGAGCGGACCGACTCGGGGCGGCTGGCCGATATCCTGAAGGATGTTCGCGAAGATATTACGGGGGGACGTTCTCTCTCCGAGGCGCTGCAGAAGTTCCCCCGGGCCTTCCCGCAACTGTACGTTGCTTCCATCATGGCCGGTGAGCGGACCGGCGATCTCCCTCTGACGATCAAGCGGTTCAACCTCTACCTGAAAAAATCCGAGGTGATGAAGAAGAAGCTCATCGCCGCCCTGGTCTATCCCGGGATTCTCGTCACCGTCGCGACCCTTGCCATTACGGTGCTGCTGGTCTATGTGGTCCCCACCTTCAGCCAGGTTTATGCCGATGCCGGTTCCCAGCTGCCGGTTCCGACCCAGATGCTCATCACCTTCACCGGGTTTCTGCGTCGGTTTTTCCTCCTCTTCGTGGCGCTGGGCTTCGGCGGTATGACGCTCTTCAAGAGATGGGCGGTCACCGACCGGGGCCGTTACGTCATGGACTCCTACAAGTTGAAAATCCCCGTGGTAGGGGAGATGTGGCGCAAATACTCCCTGACGAGTTTCACCCGAACCCTGGCCACGGTCATCGGCAGCGGCATCCCCATCGTGGAGTCACTGAAGATGGTGGTGGGGACCCTTAACAACGTCATCCTGGAACGGAAGCTGCTGACCGCGGTGACCAGAGTGGAGGAGGGAACCCGGCTCTCCGTGGCGCTGGAGGGGGAACATCTCATGCCCCCCCTGGCCATCAGGATGCTGGGGGTAGGGGAGACCATCGGCTCTCTGGAGGAGATGCTGGTGGAGATCTCGGAGTATTTTGAAGAGGAGCTTGAGGAGCGTCTCGGGGTCCTCGCCACGGCTATCGAGCCGGCCATCATGATCGTCATGGGGCTGGTCATCGGGGCGATCATCATCACCATGTACCTGCCGGTCTTCAAGATTGCCGGCACTGTCGGATAAGAGAGTCATGAGCCATCAGTACCGACGCAAAACCATCGGCGAAATTCTCATCGAACAGGGGAGCCTGGTTGCCGCCGAGCTGGCCTTCGTCCTGGACAAGCAGACGACCACACCTCTGCGATTCGGCCGGATTTGCGTCCTGGACGGCCTTGTCAGCGATGAAGCCGTGGCCCGGGCGCTGGCGACCCAGTTCGGCTATGACTATGCGGAGCTCTCCGATTTCACCATGGACGAGGAGCTCCTGGCCGAACTCCCCCCCGACACCATGTACCGGTACCGTTTCATCCCCATGGGGAGGGTAGACGACACCCTGGTTATCGCCATCGCCGACCCCACCGACGTGGTCAGGCTCGACGATCTGGAGATTCTTCTGGACCGTCCGCTGACGATCCGGATCGCCTCGGAGAGCGCCATCGAGACGGTGCTGAAGAAGGGGGAGGGGACCAGCCGGGTCCTCAAGGATGTCTCCGAAGACTTCATGCTCCAGCTGGTCACCGAGACGGAGAAGGGGGAAGAGATCCTCTCGGTGGAGAAGATTTCCGAGGACACGAGTCCGATCATCAAGCTGGTCAACTCCACCATCATGGACGCCCTGACCCGCCGGGCCAGCGATATTCATATCGAGGCGGCCATGGACGGGGTGAACATCAAATACCGGATCGACGGAGTCCTCTACAAGGCTACCGACCCCCTGGACAGTCACTTCCAGGGGCCGATCATCTCCCGGCTCAAGGTCATGAGCGAACTGGATATCTCCGAGCGCCGGATCCCCCAGGACGGCCGCTTCAAGGTCCGGCTCAAGGACAAGGCCATCGATTTTCGCGTCTCAATCATGCCCAGCGCCTTCGGCGAAGACGCGGTCATCCGGATTCTGGACAAGGAGTCCATCGCCAACAATCTCAAAGGGCTGACCCTGGAGATCCTCGGGATCAGCGACCGGGAGATCTCCAGGCTCAGGAAGAAGATCCGGGAGCCCTACGGCATGGTCCTGGTGACCGGTCCCACCGGTTCGGGGAAGACCACGACCCTCTATGCCGCCCTCTCCGAGATTCACTCGGGGGAGGAGAAGGTCATTACCATTGAGGATCCCGTGGAGTACCTGCTCAAGGGGATCGTGCAGATACCGGTAAACGAGAAGAAGGGGCTCACCTTTGCCCGGGGGCTCCGCTCCATCCTCCGTCATGACCCGGACAAGATCATGGTGGGGGAGATTCGTGACCCGGAGACCGCTCAGATCGCCGTGCAGTCGGCCCTGACCGGGCACCTGGTCTTCACCACGGTCCACGCCAATAACATCTTCGATGTCATCGGCCGCTTCATCCATATGGGAATCGATCCATACAATTTCGTCTCCTGTCTCAACTGTGTTCTGGCCCAGCGGCTGGTCCGAAAGCTCTGTGTCAAGTGCAAGCGGCCGGTCCAGCATAGCGACGAGATTCTCATGGCGTCGGGGCTTGACCCGGAACTGCACCGTCACAAGCAGTTTTTTGAGTCGCGGGGGTGTACCGAGTGTAACGGCACCGGGTATCGGGGGCGCTCCGCCATCGTGGAGCTCTTGGACTTAAATGATGAAATGCGGGAACTCCTGAGTGCCAAGACCCCCATCGCCCGTCTCAAGGAGGCGGCCCGGGAGGCGGGAACCCGGTTCCTGCGGGAATCGGCGCTGGAGAAGGTCTTCGAAGGGGACACGACCCTCAAGGAGATCAACCGGGTCACCTTCGTCGAATAAAACCGGTTCAAGGTTCTATGTTCCAGGTTCTAGGTTGAAACCCTGAACCCTGAACCCTGAACCCTGAACCTAGAACCTAGAACCTCGAACCTCGAACCTAGAACCTCGAACCAGGGTTTCCTATGCTTTTTGCCTCACAATCACTGGGTCTGGAGATCGGACGGGACGGGCTTAAATTCTCCCTGGTGTCACGCCAGAAGGAAGAGTTCAGGCTGAACGCCTACGCCGTGGCGCCGCTTACCTCGGAGATGGTCCGGTTCTCTCACCGTGAGCCCAATATCCTGACGCCGGCCCCCTTCATCACCCAGATCCGGGCCGCATGGCAGCGGCTCCTGACCAAGCAGAGCCGGGTGAGTGTCTCCCTTCCTGAAGGGTGCGGCAGGGTCATGCTCCTCGACCTGGAGACCCGCTTCCGCAGCCATGAAGAGGGGGCGGGGATCATCCGCTGGAAGCTCAAGAAGCACAGCTCCATTGATATCCAGGAGACCCATCTGGACTACCAGATAATCCGGGAGAAGGAGTCCGGCGAGCAGACGGCGCTGGTCTCTCTCATCGCCAAACCGGTGATAATGCAGATGGAAGAGCTGCTGATGGAGGCAGGGCTGGAGCCGTACGCCATCGATTTCACCTCCTTCAACCTCTACCGCCTCTTCAGCCGGCGGATCGAACCGACCGAGACCTGTGTCCTGATCTCCTGTTACGGCGGCTACCTGGGGGTCATGCTCTTCTACGACGGGGTCCTCGAATTCTACCGGAGCAAGGAACTCCCCGGCGGTCAGTTTGACGCGGGGCGTCTCTTCCAGGAGGTGAGCAGTTCCCTCCTCTTCTACCGGGAGAAAAACCCCCTGAGGGAACTTGGGACCTGTTTCTGTGTCGTCGATCAGCAGTTCTGGGAACCGATGCATGATCTCGTCGCCGAGGCGACCGGGCTCGATCCGCTCCTCCTGGAGGCCGATCGGTTTGTGCAGAGCGGCGCGGGGGTTACCCTGGACCGCCACACCGCATTCATACTCGCCGCCTCCCTCGGGGCGTCAGTGAGGTCTTTCTGATGCGTTTCACCCTCAACCTTGCAACCCGGAGTTATATCGACTCCCGGCAGGTCAACCTGATTCTGGGGGGCGTGGCGGGGCTCTTCCTCATCATCTTGGGGGGGCTCTCCTATTACGTAGTACTGCAGGGGGCGGCGCAGCAGCAGCTCGAACAGGAGCAAGTTGTCGCCGACGCCCGGATCAAGGCGAGCGGCAAGGGGGTCTCCGAGAAGGAGTATCAGGCGCTTCTGGGGCGGATCAAGACAGTCAACAGCATCATCACGCGCAAGTCGTTCAACTGGCTCGGTTTTCTCGACTGGCTGGAAGTCGTGGTTCCCGACGGCGTCATGGTTACCTCTCTGGAGCCATCCCTCAAGGAGGGGAAACTCACCATATCCGGGGTGGCCAAAAACTTCCCGACCATGCGCAAGTTCCTCGAAAATCTCGAAGATTCCAAGTTCTTTACCGACATCTATCTGTTGAGCCAGGCTGAGTCGAAGGTGGACGAGACGCAGAAGGGGATCTCTTTCAGCGTGAGCTGCAAGGCGGATGTGAAAAAGCTATGAAGTTCTTCCTGGAAATAGTCACGGCTCGCCTGAAGAGCATCATCGCCCTCGGCACGCTCCTTCTCCTCATCGTGGCTCTGGCGCTTTACGCCCTCTTCTGGCAGGCCCCCCGCACCGAGGCGCTCCACCTGCGGCGCGTCGAGCAGCAGCGGTTGCTCACCTCAGGTGGCGGAGATATCTCCAGGATCTACGCCCAGGGGAACGCCGACCTGGCGACATTCACCTCTCTGGTCCCCCCTCGCAAGAGCTTTGCGCGAGTGGTGGGGGAGATTCTGGAGATGGCTCACAACAGCGGTCTCGCGGTCTCCGGTGTCACCTACAAGCCGGACCCGGTGCCCAGCGGCGGCCTCGTCGACTACGTGGTGAGCTTTTCCGTGATCGGGAAATATGCCGGAGTCAAGAGCTTCTTTGCCGATATTCAGCGGAGTAAGGAGATGGTGGTCGTTGACCAGTTCTCCCTTGGGGGGGCGAAGAGCACCGAGGAGATCGTTGATCTGAAACTCTCACTTACCGTATATCTGCAGGCGGTGCCGCGATGAACCGGCAACGACTGATCCTCTCCGTTCTGCTCGGCGTCCTGCTCCTCGCCGTGGGGTACAGCGTGATCCGGTTCCCCCGTCAGAAGACGGTGGAGAAGCAGGGAGCGGCGCCGCGCGTCAAGCCGGTAACTCCGGAGAAGAACGGCTCCGCCGGAGATGAGACCCGGGTCCGGTTGGAGCTGCTGCAGAAATCTCAGGTGAGGTTTACCGGCTTCAAAAAAAACATCTTTGCCCCGATCTTTCGAGATATCAGCAAGCTCCCCCCCGTGAAACCGGTCATCCCGATGCCCCCGCCCCCTCCGGCGCCTCCGGTGGTGACTCAGCCGACTGTCTCCCCGCTGGAACGGGAGATGGCCCAATTCACGTTTCTCGGATTTCTGGAGAAAGAGCGGCAGAAGACGATCTTTCTGGCCAAAAACAAGGAGATCTTCCTGGTGAAGAAGGGGGAGCGGCTGGCCGGGAAGTATGAGGCCACGGCCATCACCGAAGACGCCCTCACGATCCGGATGCTGGACGGTGACCCCACCGAGATCATCATCCCCCTCATGGAGAATCAGTCACTCAAGGCTCCCCCGCAACAGCAGAATGGCGCTGCAGGTCAGCCGCAGCCGGTCGCAGGCCGTGCCTCCCGTCGTCCCGGCCGCGCCGCTCCTGCGCCGGAATCGAGACCGTCCGATGAATAGCAGCAGTACGCAGCAGAGAGCCGGCGTGATAACAAAGTCAGCGGTCAAGCGCGACTTCTGGATAAAGGAGTAACCGATGCGGCAGAAAACAGTCCTCTTCATACTAGCCGGCGTACTGCTCTTCCTGTCGGGATGTACTGCCGGGCGTTCCCTCTATTCCCGCGCCGAAGAGCTGGAGTCGTCGGGCAGCATGGATGAAGCTGTGCTCAAGTATATGGAGGCGATGAAGAAAAATCCCGATTCATATGAATACCGGATGGCTTTCATGAAGGCCAGTGAGAAGTCAGCCCAGTTTCATATGAAAAAAGCGGATGTTTTCTATGACGAGGCCGATTTCGACAGCGCTCTCCGTGAATACCTCTCGGCCCAGGCCCTTGACCCGTCACTGCAGCGGGCCACCCAGAAGGTGCAACTCCTCACCAAGCTGAGGGATTCGGATCTCTATCTCAAGGAGGGGAGGGATTTCGAGAAGAACAACAAGCAGAAGGAGGCGTACCGGAGCTACAAGCAGGCCCTCGTCATCTATCCGGACAACAAGGACGCCAAGAGCGCCTATGACCGGCTCCGGCAGAGCAAGCGGACCAAGATGGACGGCTTCGAGCTGAACCTTAAATCCAACAAACCGATAACCCTCAAGTTCAAGGACGCCAAGACCCGGGACGTCTTCTCCATCCTCTCCCAGCTTTCGGGGATCAATTTCATCTTCGACGATACGGTGAAGGACCAGAACATCACCATCTTCCTGGAGAACGCCTCGTTCCAGCAGGCCATGGACATCATCACCAACCTGAGCAAGCTGGGGAAGAAGGTGCTCAACGAGAGCACCATCATTCTCTATCCCCGGACTCCGGACAAGACCAAGCAGTATGACGAGCTGGTGGTGAAGACCATGTATCTCACTACCCTGGAGGCCAAGAAGGCGGTCAATCTACTGAGGACCATGCTGCAGCTCAAGAAGATCTACGTCAATGAAGACCTGAACGCCCTGGTCATCAGGGATACTCCGGAGATGGTGGATGTGGCCCAGAAGATCATCGACGCCAACGACATCCCCGAGGCGGAAGTCCTCCTGGATATCGAGGTGCTGCAGCTCTCCAAGAAGGACGAGGTCAACTTCGGTCTGGCCCTGAGCCGTTATGCCGTATCGGTCTCTGCCACCAAGAGCGGGCAGTTCCTCTCCGACACCCTGAGCGGCGCCACCACCACCTCGACCACCGGCACCACGACCATCACCCCGGACACCAACCTGCTGAACCTCTTCGCCTGGAACGGCTATAACGCCTTCATGACCGTCCCCAGCGCCACGTATAACTTCGGCAAGACCATCTCTAACAGCGAGGTCCTCTCCAATCCCAAGGTCCGGGTCAAGAACCGGGAAAAGACCAAGTTCAACGTCGGCTCCCGCGTCCCGATCACCACTACCTCCACCAATGGCAGCGTGGGGGGGACCAACGTGAACGTCCAGTACGTGGACGTGGGGGTCAAGGTCAACGCCGAACCGACCATCCAGCTCAACAACGAGATCACCATCAAGCTGAGTCTTGAGGTCAGCAACATCCTCAGCAAGGATACCGTCGGCGGCAAGGACAGCCTCACCACCGTGGTGACCATCGGCACCCGGAACGTGGACACGGTGCTCAACCTCAAGGATGGCGAAACCAGCATCATCGGCGGACTGCTGGAAGACTCCATCAGCAAGAGCAAACAGAAGATCTGGCTCCTGGGGGATCTCCCGATCATCGGACCGCTCCTCACCAACAGTAACGACAGCAAGAGCAAAGGGGAGCTGGTCCTGGCGATCACCCCGCGCATCGTCCGCGCGCTGATGATCCCCGATTCGGATGTCTCATCCTTCTGGTCCGGTCGCGAAGACGAGCCGTCATCGACGAACCCCTATACGATTTTCTCTCAGGAGCCTGATTTCGATAAGGCGGATTCGTCTCAGCTGTTACCCAAGGAGCCGGCGGCGCCTGCGCCCCAGCCCGGGCGTCGTCCGGTAGCGCCCCAAGCTCCTCCCACCACCGCGCCGGTGATCGAGCGCGGCGCCATGAGCCTCGTGGCCCCGGCCGGCGTCACGGTGGGGCAGCAGTTCTCGGTGGAGGTCAAGGCCGAGGGGGTCAAGGAGCTCTTCAACGCCCCGTTCACCCTGATCTATGACCCGCTCTTCGCCGATTATATCGGCGCCACCGAGGGGGGACTGCTCAAACAGGACGGCAAACCGACCACCTTCAGCGCCGTCAATGACGCTTCAAAAGGGACGGTCGCCATCACCCTGCATCGCAACGGTGACAGCGGCGGGATGACCGGTAACGGTGCGCTCCTGGTGGCGACCTTCAAGGCAAAGAACATCGGCCCCCTTACCCTCGGGTTCAGCGCGGTCAATTTCACCGATAAGACGGGAAAGAGCATCGCCATGGTCCCCTACAACGTCCTCGTCGACGTGAAGTAGGCATGGTGAAGTCGGGCGACAGACAGGGGCTCACGCTCATAGAGATGGTCGTCACGGTGGCTATCCTCTCCATTCTCGGGATGCTGGTGCTCCCCCTGACCCAGATGACCGCCAAACGGACCAAGGAGCTGGAGCTTCGCCGCGACCTGCGGGAGATTCTTACGGCCATCGATAAATACAAAGAAGATAAAGATTTTGCGCTGAAGCAGGGGAAAGCACAGCCAACAACAATTAATGATACCGGATATCCGAAGAGCTTGACTGAGCTGGTGGAGGGGGTGCCCGACCCCAGTGATCCTTCCGGAAAAAAAGTCAAAAGATATCTCAGAAGAATTCCACGCGACCCCTTCAATAGCTATAAGGGGGATGACCCTGAGAAGATGTGGCACCTGGGATGTAACAAGGACAAGCGGGACGGCGATTGGTGTAAGGATGATGTCTTTGACGTCTACTCTCTCAGTGAGGAAGAGGCGATAAACGGAACTAAGTACAAGGACTGGTGATGGTGCGACGTCTGCGTAACAACCGGAAAGGGTTCACGCTCATCGAGCTGATGATCGTGATCAGCATCATCGGCATCCTGGCAGCCATTGCGGTCCCCAACTATCAGGTGGGGGTCATCAAGGCCCGGGAAGCGGTGCTCCGGGAGAATCTCCACTCCATCCGTCAATGCATCGATCATTTCTATGCCGACCAGGGGAAATATCCCGACTCTCTTGCGGATTTGACTGACGATAAGCACAAATACATGTCCGGCATCCCGAAAGACCCCTTCACGAAGCTGGATGACTGGGCCATCATCGCTCCCCCCCCGCCACCTGAGGGTGCGACCGGCGGCGGAGGCTCGGTGGGCGATGTCCACAGCAACTCCGATCTCATCGGAACCAACGGCAAGCCGTACAACGATCCCAAAGAGTGGTAACGATCCGAACCTAAAACCCAGAACCTAGAACCTCGAACCCGGACTTTCATGATCCAGCTGCATAATTTCATAGTTCCCACGCTCCAGCGTGGGAACTAGTGCAACGCCGCTCCGGCGGCGGATTCTCTGACGATCAGATTCACCACGTTGTCACCGTCTGACGCTGGAGCGTCACCGGCTGCGTTCCCACGCTGGAGCGTTCATAGTTCCCACGCTCCAGCGTGGGAACTAGTGCAACGCCGCTCCGGCGGCGGATTCTCTGGCGATCAGATTCATCACGTTGTCACCGTCTGACGCTGGAGCGTCACCGGCTGCGTTCCCACGCTGGAGCGTGGGAACGATGGTAACCCCGAACCCCGAACCCCGAACCCCGAACCCCGAACCTAGAACCTAGAACCTAAAACCCAGAACCTAGGACCTCGAACCCGGACTTTCATGATCCAGCTGCATAATGTCTCAGTTACCTACCAGCAGGATGTCTGTGCCCTGCATGGTATCTCACTCATGGTCCCCAAGGGGGATTTCGTGTTTCTTACCGGTGCGTCCGGCGCCGGCAAATCGACCCTTCTCAAGCTCATCTACGCCGAAATCATCCCCAACCGCGGACAGGTCATCATCGACAGCCAGAACATCAGCCGGTTGACCCGGTCGGAGCTGCCGCCCCTGCGGCGTTCCATCGGCATCGTGTTTCAGGATTTCAGGCTGCTTCCCAACCGGACGGTCATGGAGAATGTCGCCATAACCCTGGAGGTGCTGGGGCTCGGCCGAAAGGAGATCGTGGAGCGGGTCACCCGGATCCTGACCCAGGTCGGCCTGGAGCAGCGGATGCAGGCCACCCCCTGCCGGCTGTCGGGAGGGGAGCAGCAGCGGGTGGCGCTGGCCAGGGCGCTGGTGAATGAACCGAAAATCCTCCTCGCCGACGAGCCCACCGGTAACCTGGACGACGAGAACAAGGCGCGCGTCCTGGCCATCCTCAAGGAGGCCAACTGCCGCGGGACCACGATTCTCGTCGCTTCCCACGACCGGAGGCTCATCGCCTCCAGCCACAAGCGGGCCGTGGTGCTGGAGCGGGGTGAAATCCGGGAGGTTCATGATGGGGCGCGCTAAATTTTTGTTTGGGCCAGTGGCCGGCCGGGGGGGAATTGTGGGGTTGATCGGCTATTTTTTCCGCCGCTCGTTTCTTAACGTCCGGCAGAATCTCCTGATCAACGCCCTGGCGGTGGTCACAATAACCCTCTCTTTTCTCATCGTCTCGCTCTTCCTGCTGCTCTATGTCAATCTGGAGGGGGCCGGCGAGCTCTGGAGTGAAAAGGTACAGGTGACGGTCTACTACGATCGGGAACTGAATGGCAACGAGTTCTCCGCCCTGAAGAATGTGATCATGACCCTGGAAGGGACCGGTACGGTGGGGTATGTCTCCCAGGATGCGGCGCTCAAGCGGTTTCGCGCCCGGCTGAAAGGGCAGGAGGCGCTCCTGGACGGGGTCCCGCCGGAGGTTCTCCCCGCATCACTGGAGATTCGTCTCAAACCGGCCTACCGGACCAGTGAGGCCGTGGAGGCGTACGTCTCCCGGCTGAAGAAGATTCCGGCCATCGGTGAAGTTCAGTACGGGGAGGAGTGGGTGCGCCGCCTCACGCTCTTCATGAATTTCATGCGCTTTGCCGGGGCGCTCCTGGGGGGATTCATCGCCCTGGCGGTCCTCTTCATCATCTCCAACACCATCAAGATCACCATCTACTCCCGCCGTGAAGAGGTGGAACTGTTGGAGCTGGTGGGGGCCACCCGGTTCTTCATAAAGATGCCGTTCCTCATCGAGGGGATGCTGCAGGGATTCCTGGGGGCGCTCCTGGCGCTGGTGATCCTGGCCGCTGTATCGTGGGCGTTTTTCAACCATGCCGGGACGTTTCTCCTCTTCAACCCCCAGGAGGCCGGCCTCCTCTTCATCCCGATGGAGTACTGCGCCGCCATCATCGCCGCGGGAATACTTGCGGGATTCATCGGGAGCCTTACCTCCCTGCACCGGTTCGTTAACCAGTCATGACACCCGCAGCCGCGCTGCTCCTACTGCTCATCCTCTCGTTCCCTCTGGTCGCCTCCGGCGCCGATAACCGGAAGGAGCTCAAAGGGATACAACAGGAGATCAAGAAGAAGGAGTTTCTGCTCCAGACCACCAAGAAGATCGAACGGCAGGTTTCCGGCGAGATGGCGCTCATCGAAAAGGGGCTCAAGGAGAAGGAATCCGGCCTTAAACGCTTGACTACCGATCTGAACAGCCTGGATCAGAGTCTGGCCCTCACCAAACGGCAGAGTCAGGCGACGCAATCCGAGGTGGAACGGAAACAGCAGGAGATTCGGAGGCGGCTGGTCGCCCTCTACAAGGGAGGGGAAAGCGGCCCGGTGCGAATCTTCTTCGCGTCAGGTTCTTTTCCCCAGATGCTGGAGAGTCTCCGCTATATGCAGGCGCTCCTCCACTCCGACCGGCGGATGATCGAAGAGTACAGCGGCCGTATCACCATCCTCAGCCGGCTCAAGGTGAAGCTTGAGGATGACGCCCGGAAGAAAGAGGCGCTGCGGGCCGGGATCGAGGTCAAGAAGCGGGAGATCGAGGCGGAGAAGCTCCGCAAGGCCGAGTATCTGGCCAAGGTGCGCAAGGACAGGGTAACCTATTCGGCATCGCTGAAAGAGCTGGAGGCCAACGCCGCCCGGCTGCAGAAGATGATGCAGTTGCTTGAAGCCAAAAGCCGGAAGAGCTATACTGCCAAGCTCGAACGGGCCAAGCAGCAGGGTCAGCCTCAGCCTCAGTCTCAACCTCAACCTCAGCGGATTTCTCAGCCTAAGGCCAAGGAGGCTCCCGCGGCGGCCAGAGCCGTCTCCGTTTCTCCTTCCGGGTTCGGAAGCCGCAAACGCCAGCTCTCCCTGCCGGTCCAGGGGGAGATCTTCCAGCGGTTCGGCAAACATAAGCATCCGGAGTTCAACTCGTTTACGTTCAGCAATGGCCTCGCCGTCGCCGCTCCGGCCGGGGCGGACATTCATGCCGTCGACGGCGGCACCGTGATCTTTGCCAACTATTTCAAGGGGTACGGCAACATGATCATCCTCGATCATGGTGACGGCTTCTTCAGCGTCTACGGCCACGCTTCCCGTCTCGCCAAGAAGGAGGGGAGCAGTGTGGCGCGCAACGACGTCATCGCCTCGGTGGGTGATCTGGATTCCAGCCGTGGGCCCCAGCTCTACTTCGAGATTCGCTATCAGGGGAAGCCGGTTGATCCCTCCCCCTGGTTCAAATAGAACAGAGCAAGACAACAGACAATAGACATTTTTCAGGAGGGTTCATGTTCAGACCTGGTAACAATCGTAAGCTGGCCGTCGGATTCGGTCTTCTGCTCCTGCTGGCCGTCATCATCGGCACCGGCAGTCACCGGAAATGTTCCGCCAAGGAGGGGGGGGGGATTACGAATCCATCGAGATGTTCACCGATGTCCTCTCCATCGTGAAGAAGAGCTACGTGGAAGAGGTGGATACCAAGAAGCTGATCTATGGGGCCATCAACGGGATGCTCGCCTCCCTGGACCCCCATAGCTCGTTCATGCCGCCTGACATGTTCAAGGAGCTGAAGATCGATACCAAGGGGGAGTTCGGCGGACTCGGCATCGAGATCACCATCAAGGACGGCATGCTCACCGTCATCTCCCCCATCGAGGATACCCCAGCCTTCAAGGCCGGCGTCAAGGCCAACGACCAGATCCTCAAGATCAACGACAAATTCACCAAGGACATGACCATCATGGATGCGGTGAAGCTGATGCGAGGGATCAAGGGGACCAAGGTGACCATCACCGTCATGCGTGACGGGTTCGACAAGCCCAAGGAGTTCCCCCTGGTCCGGGACATCATTCAGGTGAAGAGCGTCAAGTCCAAGATGCTGGAGGGGGGGATCGGCTATGTCCGGCTCGCCCAATTCCAGGAGAAGAGCGATGAGTATCTGATCAAGGCTCTTGCCGCGCTGAAGGAGGAGAACAAGGGGGAACTCAAGGGGCTGGTGCTGGATCTGCGTAACGATCCCGGCGGGCTCCTGGACCAGGCAGTGAAGGTGAGTGACCACTTCATCGACGAGGGGCTCATCGTCTATACCGAAGGGCGGGAGCCGGACTCCAAGATGAAGTTCTCCGCCAAGAAGGGGGGGAAGGAGCCGAACTATCCCATGGTGGTGCTGGTCAACAGCGGCAGCGCCAGCGCCTCCGAGATCGTGGCCGGCGCCCTGCAGGACCACAACCGGGCCGTAATCATGGGAACACAGACCTTCGGCAAGGGATCGGTCCAGACCATCATTCCTCTGTCGGAAGATTCAGGTTTGCGGCTGACCACTGCCCGTTACTACACTCCCAAGGGGCGCTCCATCCAGGCCAAGGGGATCGTACCGGACATCACGGTGGAGCAGGTAGATCTGCAGCCCGCCGAGAAGAAGCCGTCCCTGCACATCAGGGAGAAGGACCTGGATCACCATTTTGAAAACGAGGAGAAGCTCCCCGAAGAGAAGGTCAAGGAGAAGAAGCCCGAGGCAGCCAAGGGGGACAAGCTTGACGAACAGCTGAAGAACGACTATCAGCTGGTCCGCGCCCAGGATCTCCTCAAGGGGTGGGACATCCTCCAGAAGCTGGGGAAGAAGTCGCCATGATCCCCGTGACAATGTAACAACGGAACTGTTTGGCATAAAGAAAACCCCGCGAACGCGGGGTTTTCTTTTTCGCTAAGGGGGGCTGAACTCAGTGCTGACGCACAAAACGGCTTTGCCCGACAGACTGACTGATGAGGGCAGGCTGAGTTTGTCCGGAAAACCGTGCAGATGAAGTTGAACGAGGACGGGGCAATGTAATGAAGTATGTCCCTCTCGGCCCTGGATCAACTGTTAAGGGAGCGGGCGGGGTGATTTGCTGCGGGGCGGGGAGGGCGAGGTTTTGTTTCTACCGGTCCCGTCCCTTGGTTGCCTGCTTGCTTAGAATGTAAAATTAGAAACAAACAAATCTGCCCCGGTTTCCCCATTAGTGTATTCCTCTTTGTCATCTCTCTTCGCTCGTGCTATTCTTTTCCACCTATCTATCCACAGGAGAATGGTTATGCATACCATGAGACAAGTACTGACCGATGCCTTGGCATTGCCACCAGTCGAACGGGCTGAATTGATCGAGGAACTTTTCTTCAGTTTTGATCAGAGTCATCGCAAACAACTCGATCAACGATGGGCGGCTGAAGCAGAAAGCCGGATTGACGCCTTTGAACGTGGCGAATTTACGGCCATTCCTGCCGATGATGTTTTTGCGGAACTCAATCAATGAATCGTAAGCGAACGGTCCACTTCTTTCCGCCGGCCCGGAATGAACTGCGTAACGCGGTTGCCGACTATAACGATCAATGCGCGGGACTCGGTTTCGAATTAGCCGTAGAGATACGTCGAACCGTTGCCCGTATTCTTGAGTTTTCTTCCGCATGGACCAGGCTTTCTGCCCGCATCCGTCGCTGCCTTGCCAACCGTTTCCCCTATGCCGTTATCTTCAGGTATACCGATACTCACGTTTATATTGTGTAGCGGTCATGCATTTGAAACGTGAACCGGATTCATGGAAGAACAACCTGCCTGATAACAAGTAATAACTATCTCTATTCCACCACCATCACCCCGAACGCCACCGGGTAGTTGGAACAGGGAGGGGACGCTGGGAACCCCTTGAGGCCCCTGCAAAGGGATACCGAGATCCAGGCAAGCATTGAGAAAGCTTTGCTAATTTGCTAAGAACGTCCCCTTGTCCCCCCCTTGTCCCCCAAGGGGGACAAGCTTGATGAACAGCTGAAGAACGACTATCAGCTGGTCCGCGCCCAGGATCTCCTCAAGGGGTGGGACATCCTCCAGAAGCTGGGGAAGAAGTCGCCATGAATCCCCGTAGTGATGTAGCAACGGCACTCTGCCGCGTAAAGAAAACCTTGCGTCTGCGGGGTTTTCTTTTTCGCGAAGGGGGGCTGCAGCGATGACCCATTGAGACCCTTAAGGCCGTGGGCTGAACTCTCCGTCGTTTACAGGAGGGGCCGACACATGGTAGAGTGGGGCGAATCACGAACTTGGCTGCTGGTTGAGGTATGGTTTGGCGCGAAAGAACAAATCCAGAAACAGGCGGGTGAGCAGGGGGGGGAAGAGGAGGTGGACCGTCCTCGTCATCCTGATTATCATCGTCCTCATCGGCGGTTACCTGGCGGTCACCACCTATCAGGAGAGCAGGCTCCGTAACGCCGAGCTGGAGCGGTCCAAGAAACCTCTTTCCGCGGAGCGGCGCCACATTCCCGACAAGCAGCCGAAGAGCTCACCCGTTCAAGAGAACTATACCGCTGCCGTTATCCCGTCGTACACCCCCAAGGAAAAACCGAAGCAAAGAAGGGTGCTCAAGCCGGGGAGTGTCGCCATCGTCATCGATGACATGGGCGCGTCCCTTCAGGAGCTGGCAACCCTCACTAATCTCAAGGTGCCGCTGACTTTCTCGGTGATTCCGCAACTTCCCCATGCCACCGAGGTCGCCGAGGCCGCTCACGCGAGAGGGTATGAGGTGATGCTGCATATCCCCATGGAGCCCAAGGGGTACCCCCAGCGAAAGCTGGAGAAGGACGGGCTGCTGATCTCTCTCAGCGACGAGGAGATCGCCCGGCAGCTGCGCCGGTACCTGGAGCTGGTGCCCCACGCCGTCGGCGCCAACAACCACATGGGGTCCCGGTTCACCGAGGATACCTCCAGGATGCTGCCGGTCATGCAGCTGCTCAAACAGAAGGGGCTCTTCTTTCTCGACAGCAAGACGACCTCTTTGTCGGTGGGGTATTCTCTGGCCCATGAACTGGGGATGAAGAGCGCCTCCCGTAACGTCTTCCTCGATAATGTTCAGGAGGTCGGCGCCATTCGGGCCCAGCTTCAGCTGCTCGCCCAGGTTGCCCGCAAGCGCGGCTCCGCCATCGCCATCGGTCATCCCCACAAGGCGACTATTGAGGCCCTCACCCAGGCCCTCCCCCTCCTCTCCGCCCAGGGAATCACCTTCGTGAAGCTCTCCCAGGTGGTTGAGTAGCTCTCTTTTGGGATAACGGCTGCCGTCTGCCCGCCAGGGTTATACCGGTGAGAACCATGGCCGCGTATCTTCCCCTCAACTCACGAACCGCCATAAAAGGATCGCACCCTATGTCATCACTACCCAGCATTACTATCATCGGCGGCGGATTGGCCGGCTGTGAGGCCGCCTGGCAGGCGGCGGAGCGCGGCGTGGCCGTGACGCTTCACGAGATGAAACCTCACCGCTACTCGCCCGCCCATGAGAGCCAGAACCTGGCCGAGCTGGTCTGTTCCAACTCCTTCAGAGGAGAGTCGCTGGAGAATGCGGTGGGACTCCTCAAGGTCGAGTTGCGGCAACTGGGGAGCCTCTTCATGACCGCGGCGGACGCAACCAGGGTTCCTGCCGGCGGGGCGGTTGCCGTGGACCGGGAGCTCTTCTCCCGCCGGATCACCGAGCTGATCCAGGGGCACCCCCTCATCACCCTGCAGCGGGATGAGGTGACGGAAATCCCCGGCGGGATCGTGGTCATCGCCTCCGGACCGCTCACCAGTGACCTGCTGGTGGAGCGGCTGAAACCGCTGGTGGGGGATGACCTCTACTTCTACGACGCCATCGCCCCCATCGTCGGCGCCGACTCCATCGATTTTGACACGGTCTTTCGGGCCTCCCGGTATGGCAAGGGAGAGGGGGCCGATTATCTCAACTGCCCCATGAACCGGGAGGAGTACGAGCGGTTCGTGGCGGAGCTTCTCACCGGGGAGAAGGTCGCTCCCCGGGATTTCGAGAAGGCGGTTCACTTCGAGGGGTGTATGCCGGTGGAGGTGCTGGCCAGTCGGGGGATCGAGACCCTCCGGTTCGGTCCCATGAAGCCGGTGGGTCTCACCGATCCGCGCAGCGGACGGGAACCGCACGCCGTGGTGCAGCTCCGCCAGGAGAACCGGGAGGCGACCATGTATAATCTGGTGGGGTTCCAGACCAAACTGACCTACCCTGACCAGCGCCGGATCTTCCGGATGATTCCGGGGCTGGAGCAGGCCGAGTTCGTCCGGCTGGGGTCGCTTCACCGGAACACCTTCATCAATGCTCCGCGGCTCCTGACACCGACTCAGCAGTTTAAGGCCGATCCCCGTCTTTTTTGCGCCGGGCAGCTCACCGGAGTCGAGGGGTATGTGGAGTCGGCTGCCAGCGGTTTCCTGGCCGGGGTCAACGCCAGCCTGCTGGCCAGGGGAGAGAACCCCGTCGTTCCCCCTCCGACCACCGCTCTGGGGGCGCTCATGGTCCATATAACTACTGCGGATGTCAAACAGTTCCAGCCGATGAACGTGAATTACGGCCTCTTCCCCCCGTTGCCGGGGCGTGCCAAGAAGAAGGAACGCCGGGGGCTCCTGGCCCAACGGGCCCAGGAAGATCTCCTCCTCTGGCGGGCTGAGCTGCAGGGGGGAACAGCCGGTCAGGTGGGAGCGGAAGTATGAGTGATCAGGAGATCCTGCTCTTCTTCTTCGGCCTGAACTCACTGCTCATCATCGGTGACGCCTCGCTGGGCTATTTCGTCCTCCCCTTGTTGCTGCGTCCCGAGGCCGATACTCCGGTGGGTGAAGCGGCTGGGGTAGGCGGAATGCGGCGTCTCCTGACGGGGGTGGTGACGCTCTCCATGCTGGTGAACTGTTACGCTTTTTTTCAGCAGTATGCGACGCTGCTTTATACCGTGACGGCGCTGGCGGTTCTGGATATCATGGGTCAACTGGTGGTCCGGCTACGCCGGCTGCGACAGGATTGACGGGGCGGAGTCATGGTAAAGAGCGTTATGGTAGAGAGTGTGAGTAAGAGCAACCTCATCACCCGCGAGGGGCGCAGCCGCCTGCAGGAGGAGTACGATTTCCTCTGGGAGAAGGAGCGGCCCAAGGTCGTCCGGGAGGTCTCCGATGCGGCGGCGGAGGGAGACCGGAGCGAAAACGCCTCCTACATCTACGGCCGCAAACGGCTGCGGGAGATCGACAGCCGGCTCAAGTTCCTGGGGGGACGGCTCAAGGTTCTCAAGGTCTCCGCGTCGCCGCTGAAGCCGGTGACGGTCTCCTTCGGCTGCTGGGTCACCTTCGAGGATGATAATGGTGATGAGCGCTGCTACCAGCTGGTGGGGCCCGACGAATTCGATGTGGCCGTCGGCCGGATCAGCATCGATTCTCCGGTGGGGACGGCGCTGTTGGGGAGGAAGGTGGACGACGAGATCACCATCAGGCGCCCGGCCGGTCTGCTCCAGGCGACCATCACCGGGATCAGCGCCGTCCGCCCGGAAGGCGCCGCTGCGTCAGGGTAATAATCCCAATAAAGTCATGTGCACCACGGAGGGTTCAGAAAGTTCCCCGCCGATCCCTTCTCCTGTCTCCAGAATCCTCATCCCCCATTTGCGTAGCAGCGCCTCACGCACCCCCTTGGGACTCTGCTTCAGCCAGCCGTCATGGAACCGGTCCGCCGCCAGCAGCAGCGCTCCCGGCCGTAGTCGTCGGACCAGCCCCGCCACGACCCGTTCCATGACCTCCGGGTCGTGGAGCAGCGGTCCTCCCAGGAGACCGTTGCAGAGGATGAGGTCGTACTGTTCATGGCTCTCGGAGGGGAGGGCCAGGTCTTCCCGGACAAAGCTCAGCCGATCTGCGAACCCCGCAGTCATGAGGGGGTGAATCCGGCGCCGGTACTCCCGCTCCCGCTCTTGGTCATGGGGGAAGCAGGCGTGAGCCGCAGCGAAGAGTTCCAGGGGATCCAGGGATGACCCTCTGATCGTCACCTCTTTGCGGGAGAAACCGCACTCCCGGCAGAGCTGCAGCAGTTCCCAGCTCCCCTCTCCGCTGCCGCAGGCGGCATCGAGACAGGAAATTTCCCGCTCTCCGCGCTGCAGTCGGCGGGTCATCCATTCACGGAGGTACCTCTGTTGAACCGGATAGCGGCCGAAGCCCCCCCCATGCTCTTTCGGCAGGAAGAGGGTGAAGAGCCATCGCCGGCGCAGGTCAGCGTCGGCCAGCAACCGGTGGAGCAGTATTCCGGGATCGGCGGTAACGCCGTCCACGACGGGGAACCGTTCGAGGAAATCGGGCCAGGATGGGAAGATAGTCAGCGGGTCGAAGGGGGGAGGATAGCTGAGGCCGAGGGAGATGAGGCGCTGTAGCGGCGGCTCGATCTCGGCCCAGGGGAGAAAGCTCTCCGTGATGATCCGCCACTCCCGGGTGATTCTCAGTCCGGGTGCCCAGGGGGGGGCAGGGGAGTTTTTGAGAGACGAGTGGAAGAGGCGTTGGAGCCGTTCCCCACGACGGAAGAGAAGGGGGGCACTGATCTCACCCGGGATGAGGAGGGTGGAGAGCCGCTCTTCGGCGCGGACGGCGTCCAGTGACGGTGACAGGGGAGTATTCATCGGGAATCGATAGGCCACAAAAATGGGAGTCCCGCGCGGGACTCCCATTTTTGTGGCAGTATGGAGAGTGCTACTTCTTGGCCGCCGGCGCCGTTGCCGTATTCTGATGGCATTTGTTGCAGTCGCCGGTGGTGGCAAAGGCGTCTTTACCGTTGTGGCAGGTGCCGCAGGATTTGCCTTCCATCATGGCGCCCATGCCGAAATGTTTTGCGCCGTGCTGGTACGGGAAGACCTTGGTGTGACAATCGGGACACTTGTACATCCCCAGATGGATCTCGTGGCTGAAGAGTGCGGGACCAACGGCGTTGTCCGGGAGGGTGAAGGTCATATTGCCGGGGATGTAGCCGGGGTGACACTTGACACAGTCACCGGCCACGGAGAAGGCGTCCTTGCCGTTATGACAGCCGCCGCATCCTTTCCCCGCAGCCATCGCCGCCATGGAGATCTGCAGCGGGGTCGACTTGTAGGAGAAATACTTCGTGTGACAGACGTTGCACTTGAAATCCATTCCCAGGTGAAGCTTGTGACTGAAGAGGGCGGGGGTCGCCCTCTTGCCCGGGATGGCGAAGGTGATCTCCTTGGGATCCAGCCCCTTGTGGCATCGGCCGCAGTTGGCGTTCACGGGAAAGGCCCCTTTACCGTTATGACAGATGCCGCACTTCTTCCCCTGCTCCATCTGGGCCATGGTGACGCCGTTCTGGCCGGGGACGATGGTCTTGCCGTTATGGCAGTTCTTGCACTTGCCGCCGGCCTTGGCCAGGTGATAGCTGTGGCTGAAGAGGGCGTCCTTTACCCCCTTGCTCTTGAAGGAGACGTCATGGGGGCTTCCCTTGTGGCAGCGAACGCACGTCTTTTCGTCGGCGACGCTGAAGGCCTTGACCCCCGAGTGGCAGGCGCCGCATCCCTTGGTCTTCTCCATCTGCTGCATGGTGAAGTGCTTCTGTTTCCGGATGTCGTAGATGGCGTTGTGGCAGATCTTGCAGTTGCCGTTTACCTGCTTCAGGTGATAGTCATGGCTGAAGACGACCTTGTCCGCATTCTTGAAGGTGAACTCGATATCCTTGGTTTCGGCGGCTGTGCCGGGATGAGGCATGGCCAGGGTGACGAGAATCGACAGGGACGCAAGCAGAAACTTCATAATGCTCTCCTTCAGCGGGGACTTGGTGCAAACCGCGACATCTTACTTTCAACCCGCTGAATCGTCAATCTAAATTATCGGCGGGAGAGCCGAGTTACTGCGGCTTGCCGGCGGAGGGAGATTTAACCAGCAGGTCGGCGATGACCGGGCGATGATCTGAGGCGCCGGCCGTACCGCTCCAGCAGCGGACGCTCCGAATCCGGGAGTTCATCATGATGTGATCGATCCTGATGAACGAAAGATGGCGCAAAGGGAGCCGGTCCCAGAGGAGAAAGTGTCCGTAGCTGTAGCCGTACCCTCTCCCCCCCTGGGCAAAGGCGTCGTGCAGGCCCGCATCCCTCAGCAGGTCGCAGACTTGAGATGCGTCGGGTGAGTTCAGGTCGCCGGCGACGATGACCGTCCCCGGTTCCTGACGGAGTAGCTCCCGGAGCCGGCCGGCCTGGGTGAGTCGAGTCGCAACATTACCGCTCAGTTCGTTGCCGGCGCGGAGCAGGGATCGAGGACGCCTTATTCCCGACCAGACGGCCGAAAGTGCGTCCCGGGGGGTGAGGAGGTGAACGTTGTAGACGGTTATCTCGGAACCGGCGACCATGAGACGGCAGCGCAGAGCAAAGCAGTTGTCTGCCTCTCCGGGGTTGTTTAACCGCTGAAGTTCCAGATCCGCCAACGGCAGCCTGCTGGCGATGACGAACTGTCCGTACTGTCTGACCTGCCACTCCCGAAAAAACTCCCTATAGGGCGATACAAGCAGGCCGCCGACATCCTGAAGCAGGAGGAGATCAGGTTGCTGACGTCGGATTTCGTCAAAGAGTAGCGCGTTGTCGCGGGTTCCGAATTTGACATTCCAGGTCATGACTCGCAGCGGCAGTTCCGACAGCTCAGCCGATGGTTGCAGACCCCAGGAGAGCCCCATGACCGGACCGAATACCCAGGCGACACAGAGCAGCGGCGCCCAGGCCCAGCGCCGGTTGACCAGGAGCAGCGCCAGGAAGAGCAGAACAGCGGGCAGCGCCCAGATCATCTGGGGGAGATAGAGGTTGAAGGCGCCGAACCACCACCGGTCGGCACCAAGCCGGTTCATGACGGTGATCCCGGCGAGGGTGATTCCCAGGAGCAGTGTCAGGGTAAGGAGCAGGCGGGTGGCCAGCGGCTGAGGTTCCGTCGGCACAGGCGGTCACTCTTCCGGAAAGCGGGTCCGAAACCCCTCTCCGAGTTTCTTCTCAATGGCCCAGTAGTAGAGCTGCTCGTACTTCTCAGCCGCGCTCTCCCAGGTGAACCGTTTAGCCATGCCGTTGCTGATGAGCGCTTTCATCCCCGCCTCGTTATGGTGCCAGGTCCAGGCCGCCCACCCGATGGTGTCGAAGAGGGCTGCGGGGGTCAGGGAGTGGAAGGTGAAACCGGTGCCGCCCAGGGTACGTTCGTTGAAGTTTTCCACGCTGTCGTTCAGCCCCCCCACGGCCCTAACCACCGGGACTGTCCCGTAGCGGAGGCTGTACAGCTGGTTGAGCCCGCACGGTTCGAAGGCGGAGGGCATGAGAAAGAAGTCGCTGCCCGCCTCGATGAGATGGGCCAGGGGGTTGGAGAAGCCGATGTGGCAGCCGAATTTTTCCGGGTACTGTGCCGCGATGTCGCCGAAGTAGAAGTGGGCCCACGGCTCGCCGCTCCCCAGCAGCACCAGCTGAACGTCCAGGGCGAGGATCTGGTGAATGGCTGCGGCCAGGACGTCGGTCCCCTTCTGCTCCACGAGCCTGGAGATGATGCCGAAGAGCGGGAGGTCGGCCCGCTGGGGGAGGCCGAAGCGGCGCTGCAGCTCAAGTTTACAGATAGCCTTGCCCGAGAGATCCTCGGCCGAGTAGGGGGCCGGGATGAAGGGGTCGCTCTCCGGATTCCACTCGTCGTAATCTACGCCGTTGAAGATGCCGACCAGGTCGCCGGACCGTTCCCGCAGGACCCCTTCGAGCCCCCAGCCGAATTCGGGGCTCTGAATCTCCCGGGCGTACCCCTGGCTGACGGTGGAGAGTTTGGTGGCGTGGTAGAGTCCCCCCTTGAGGAGGCAGGTCTGGTTCTCCTGCTCCAGTCCCAGGAAGGTGAAGTGTTCCCAGCCGATGCCGAGGACATCCATGAGCCCTGGATAGAAATTCCCCTGGTGCTGCATGTTATGGATAGAGAGGATCGAGGCGGCCTTTCCCACGTACTGGTCATGGCGGTAGATGGTGTTCATGAACAGAGGAACCGCTGCCGTGTGCCAGTCGTGGGCATGGATCAGGTCAGGGGTGAATTCCAGCATCCGGCAGAGCTCCAGGGTGGCCCGGGAGAGGAAGACAAACCGGTTGTCGTTATCCCTGAACCCCTCATTGCCGCTTCCGTAGACCCCCTCCCTGCCGTAAAACGCCTCATGTTCCAGGAAGTAGACCGGCACGTCGGAGCCGGGGAGACGTCCCTCATAGACCCCGCAGTAGAGGTCGCCGATGATCCCCATGGGGACGACAAGAGAGCCGGGGAGAAGTTTCAGGCCATGGCGGTGTGGGTCGATGGCGTAATAGCGGGGGAGGACGACCCGGACATCATGCCCTCGCGCCTCGAGTGCGCGGGGGAGGGCGCCGGCCACATCGCCCAGCCCTCCTTCCTTGATGAACGGGGCTGCTTCAGAAACGGAAAAGAGAAGGGAAAGTTTTCGATTCATGGTTTTATGGACCTCCAAATGTCGAAAGGTATAAATCCGAATGATGAAAAATGCAAGGAATCCGTGAAAACCAAAATCCCATTTCTCGGCAGACCCTACTTATGCATTTCACTTCTCTCGGATATCGGCAGGACTTACGGCACAGTTGTTTCCACAAAGATCCAGCAAAGTTGACATCCGCCGTCTTGGGGTTAATTTACCTCTACCGTTGCAGGCAGACCCAGGAGCAGTTGTCGGCAGCACTAACCGGAAGGAGGTTCGATATGTCAAGCAAGGCTATCCGTTGCAGCATTCGTGTCGTCGCCGTAGCAACAATCTTCGGAGCAGGGTTCCTTTACGGTTCCATGTCTCAGCAAAATGCTCATGCTCAGTTGGAAGACATCGGAGCAGCTATGCTCAAATCAGCAGCCGGCAGTGGAGGCACACTCGGGAGCATCGCTCAGCTCGCTACTACTATCAGCGATATGGAGAAAAACGTAGGAGGATTACAGAAGAATATAGACACCCTAAAAAAAGTAAAAACCGCATTAGGCGGCAACTGAGGTCTATCTTTTTAACAATTGATGCGGTTGGAGAAGCATATGAAGGCTATTCTTAGAGGATGAACCACTATGATCAAATGAACTACATATTCATGGAAAAGATAGAGCCCTGAAGGAAGTGAATCCGACAGGGCTCTTATGCTTCTTGTTCTGAATGAGATTACTGCTTCTTGGATCTTCTTCTGATAAAGGCTAATGCACTAAGACCAGCGCCGAGAAGAAGTAACGTTGAGGGTTCAGGTACAGTGCTAACGTCGACTAGAATATTGTCAACATTGATGCTGGCCCTATCACCAAGTGGATCGTTGAGGTTGGCTTTACCCGCACCGATTCGAACAGTATCTAAGGCAATATAGCGGGAGGTGTCACCACTGCGAGAGTTAGTACCAACCTGGAAAGACCAGTGACCGGTATCGTAAGCATACGTAAAGTTGACATTCTGAACAGGGTTAGAGTCAGGAACAGTACTAGCAGCTGAGTTACCGGCAAGACCCCAAGTTTGAGTCTCAATAATATTTCCCAGGTATATTCTACTGCCGGGAACCACCGAAAATCCCCTCACTCTCCACTCCTTTTCTGCTCTCCCCGGACTCATCCCTTCCCCCTGCACTGGTTGTCTTCATTTAACGCTCATCTTTTTCCTCGAGCCACCGATAAAAACAGTAACGGCTCCTGAAATGGATTTTGGGGGCGAGTAAAACTGGCCGCGACGCTTCTCGGGTCTCGGCAGGACCGGCAAGGAGGCCAAGCCATGAACGCCATAAACGATATGCACGGAAAGGGATTCTCCGAAGTTCTCGCATCATTTGCCTCTCCGACACAGAGTCTGCGCCGGAAAGAGAGCAACGCTACGGTTGCGCAGCCCCAGGGGCTACAGGGGTCGGCGGAGCTGCTGAAAAAGCAGTTGGCCGTCAACGACAGCTTCTGGAATATGCTCGCGGCAGTTGGGAGCAGCTCCGACAGTCAGGGGGGAGCACAGGTTAGCGAAAGTGGCGTCGGCGGTTCGGTCGTCGCCAGGGCGGCTTTGGCGCTCAGGCTGGTAACCGCCTACGGCCCCGACGCTACCGAAGCGATCACTGGGCCTCTGAATCAGGATAGGGTTTCATCCGCCGGTCAGGCCAGGGCGCGCAGGGTTGATTCGTCAACATCTCCGACACAGCAGGGTGCGAGAACCGGGAATAGCGGCTTCTTCCTGGCGGCGTGACGGGAGGTCTGCGGATCAAGAGGACGAAACCATGGCTATAAAGATTATCATGGCGGCCCTGGCGTTCGTGTTTGTCATGATTCTGCTGATCATGGGATTTGCCAGTCATATCAGCCCGATGTTCAGGTTCATAGTGCCGGGCATCCTCCTGGGTTGTACGGCGCTGCTGATGGCTGCCTGTTATCTCTATGGCCTGGATGCGGGGAAAAAGAAGAGGAAGAGAGAGGTAAAAGTAAAGGTAAAAAATAAAGAGCAGGAGGAGGGAGAGAGCAAGGAGTCGCCCGGCATGGTGAGTATTCTCGCCGAGTTGCCGTCGGAATATGTGGTAGTGCACAATTTTGAGAGTCTGGACGTGAATGTCGACCACATTGTCATCGGTCCTACGGGGATCTTTGTCATCATGGTCAAGGATTTGAGGGGTGGGGTCGAGAGAATCGGAGACGCACTCCTCCTCAACCACAGAAGGTCCCTCGCCGACTACCTTGCAGTGGCCAAGGATAAGGCTGACTATCTCCGCGCCGTTTTCAAGCTGTTCGGAGGATCCAAAAAAGTCATCAAGCCGGTGCTCTGCTTTACCCAGGCGTATGTGAATCTGCTCTCCCGGGGAGAGTTTGACGGGGTGCAGGTGACCTCGGCCAAGGATCTCGTCGCCTTTATCACTGAGTCCACCGAGACCCTGGACTCCTTCGACGTTTATCGGGCCTATACGTTCCTGAGTGATGATGTGGATGTCTGGTACCCCAAGCTGCTGGAAACTCGTTGAACCTCCGATCCCCCCTTACCCTTCTCACTCCCCTTCATTCCATATTTGGTGAATTTGACTTATCGGGTGAATCACGGTAGTATGCCCGGAATCCGCCGCTTCTTTCTCATGGAAGGGAGTACGGTATCTCTGTAGGGACGGTGAGCCAGGTGGGTATGATTGCCTATGCCAAGATACTGTTGATGTATTTCCTGATCTGTATTCCCCTCTTCTTCCACGCGGTCACCACGGTGGGGGAAATCCGGACGCATCGGAGAAAGGTTCGCAGATGCTTCAAGTGCGGGCATATCGGGAGCATGGAGCCGTATCTCATGACGAAGAAGCCCTATTATCTCACCTTTGCCCTCCTCTTTGCCGGACTGATCCCCGGTCTCTGGTACCTGGGAAAGGTGAGAAAGAAGTACACCTGCAGCAGTTGCGGTAAAATTACCCGCCATATCCCCGTGTCGGAATCTTTGTCCCACGATGTTCAGACCCCCTTCGATTGAGAACCAATCTCTCCGGTGGCATGAAAATCCTCCTCGCCACACTGCACAGCCGTTACAGTCACGCCTCACTGGCGCTCCCCTCTCTGGCAACCGCCTGCAGCGAAATCCCGCGGGTGGCCTCGGTCATCCGGGAGTGGACCATCCATGAACAGCCCGACCGGTTGCTCCGGCGGCTGGTGAGCGAAGAGGCCGACCTCTACGGCTTCTCCTGCTACATCTGGAACCTGGAACAGACCTTGAGGCTCGTGGCGGACCTGAAGCAGCTCCGGCCCGACGCCGTGATGGTCTTGGGGGGGCCGGAGGCCTCTTTCGGTGTTTTTGAGCTGATGGCCCGGGTCCCTGCCGTGGACTGCGTGGTCCGGGGGGAAGGGGAGGAGAGCTTCCGGGAGCTGGTCGCGGCGGTGTCCCTCCACGGCGCCCTGCCACCGGGAGAGCTTCTGGAGAAGATTGCCGGCATCACCTGCCGGATAGACGATGCGGTGGTCGCCACCCCTGACCGTCCTCCGGTTCTCTGCCTCGACTCTCTGGCGTCCCCCTTTGACGCCGGACTCGTGGATCTCTCCAAGCCGCTGGTCTACGTGGAAACCTCCCGGGGGTGCCCCTTCTCCTGCGCCTTCTGCCTCTCCTCCCTGGACCGGGGGGTCCGCTCCTATGCTTCCCAGCGGATCAGGGACGACCTCTCCCTGCTCATGGACCGGGAGGTGGCGACGATCAAGCTGGTGGATCGGACCTTCAACTACGACCCGCAACGGGCCAATGATATCTGGGAGTTCATCCTTCGTCACAACCGTTCCAGCCTGTTCCATTTTGAGATCAGTGCGGAGCTGCTGACCGAGGAAAATTTTCGCCTGCTCCGGCAGGTACCGGCGGGGCTCTTCCGTTTCGAGATCGGGGTCCAGTCGGGGGATGCCGCCATCCTGAAACGGGTCGGCCGGAACTCGGATCCGGAGCGGCTTCTGACCACTGTCCGCCGCCTCCGTGAAGAGAGCGGGGTCGTCATCCATCTGGATCTGGTGGCCGGGCTGCCAGGAGAGGGGCTCGGCGGCTTTCTGGCGTCCCTGGAGCAGCTGTTGGGCTGTTCTCCCCACCATATTCAGGTGGAGCCGCTGAAAGTGCTCAAGGGGGTCGCCATGCGCCGGATTGCGGCGGAGCAGGGATATATCTTTGCCGAAGCGCCCCCCTACAAGATTCTCCGGACACCGTGGCTCTCCTTTCAGGAGATCGTTCTCATCGAGGATATCTCCCGGCTCCTGGATCTGATCGTCAACAGCGGCCGGTTCACCCGGTTCCTGGGGGCCGTGGCCCGAGAGCTGCCGCTGTCGTCGTTCTTTCAGCAGCTGGCCCGTTTTGCCGGCGCCATCGAGGCGTTGGAGCCCCGGTCGACGGTGGAGCTCTGCGACCTGATTCACCGGTTCCTGGCCGAGACGATGGGAGAGACGCCGCTCCTCCTGGACGCCCTCAGCTTCGACTACTGCCGGAGTGAGCAGCCGTCAGCCGCACGACTCCCCAGCTGTTTCGGCGGGAATCCCGGCTCCCGGGAGGCGCGCGGTCCCGGACGGTCGGCGCCTGAGAGCTTCCCGGTGGGCGCACGAATCCGCAGATTCCGGCGCAGCTTTCTCCTGAACTACCAGGAGCAGCCGTGGCAGGAGGGGCCGGTGGAGCTGCTCTTTACCTACATCGCCCGACAGGGGGAGGGGGAGCGGGTGGAGGTGACTACCGTGGAGTCGTCGCGGGGGGGGGGGGATCCAAAATCTGCAGTTAAAACACAGAGACACTGAAGAACAGTGAGAAATCATAAGTAAGATTCGATTTCTAGAAAATCTTTGCTCTGTGTTTCAGTGTCTCAGTGTTGAACTGCTTTGGATTCTCAGAGGATGCGGTCGAGCCTGATGTCGAAGGTGAGATCCTGACCAGCAAGCGGGTGATTGGCGTCGAGGGTGATTTTCTCCGGAGTGACGGCGAGCACCAGCACCGGGAAGGTCTCCCCCTCCTCTCGGACGATCTCCAACTGTTCCCCCGGTTGCGGATCCATCCCTTCCGGGATGTCGGTCCGGTCGATCACCGCCACCAGCTCTTCAATGCGGGGGCCGTAGGCGTTGTCAACGGGGATCCGTACCGTCTTGCTCTCTCCTGGGATCATGCCGGTGACCGCCGCATCAAAGCCGGAGATCACCGAACCGTCGCCGATGACGAACTCCAGCGGTCCCGACACGCTGTCACAGCCGGGACACTCCTGCGAGGCGTCAAAGACGGTGCCGTCTTCGAGCCTGCCCGTATACGTGACCTGAACCTTGTTTCCCTTCACTGCCTGAGCCATGGGTCATTCCTTCCTGATAAATTTGGGGTTTCAGGATGCCATGATGGGGAGAGTGATGCAAGGAAAAGATGGGTTTCCGGAGTTGTCCGGCGCAGTAAAACCGTATCAATCATGTCGGATATCTTTACAGTTCCTCTCCCGGTGAGTGTCGGAAAACTTTACACCTTCTCTCGTTTTCGGGCGAAACATGAATCTAATATGCAGATATTCCGAGAGAAGAGATAATGCTGTTTGTGGCACAAATATTGTATGCAGTAGTTTCTTGCTTTATTGCAACTACACGAGGAGGTACATCATGGTAAGAGAGGGAAGTAAGAGAGTGCTCAGGTCGTTGGGGCTTGGGGCGCTTGTGGTGGCGTTGGCGCTGGGGACGGCGGGTCAGTCGATGGCGTCGCTGGTAACCGCAAACAGTCACGCCGAAATAACGCTGGCGGGAGTCACTGTTGCGACGGGAGGTCTGACGATTGATCCGGTGGCTTATAACTCGTCGAACTCCGCCACACCTACCGATGCCGGGGGATCCGCATCGTCGTCCTACACGAATGATGCTACCATCATGTCGGTAGATGCTGTTGCTGCTGCGTCCACCTCAAATCTGTATTCCGCCAGCGCCTCGGCAGTCCAACGATACGATATTCCGGTGGTTGTTACCCCTGGCACGATTACCGTGAGTATTCTGGGTAACTCTTTTTTGCTGACCCGCAGCAGCAGCGCCGGGCCACTCTATACGACGTCAGCTGCGAATGCCTATCTTGAAATTTGGAATTTCGGAGATACCAACCCTGGATCCCAGACGATATTTCTTGCTAATGGTGTCCCTGCCTCGGTGTCACTGGCCTTCGCCGCAGGAGATTACGGGTACTATGCCTTTGGCGTGACCGCCGATGCTTCTGCTACCGTTCCCGAGCCGTCCACGTTCCTCATGCTGGGCGCTGGCCTCGCCGGTCTGGGGCTGTTGCGGAAAAAGAAAACAGCATAAAACATCTAGCCCCGCGAGGGCATTACACTTACAAGGAGTAACTCATGAAAAGATCGTTCCGTCTGCTGCTCATTCAAGGAATCGTGGTAACTGCATTGGCTGCATCTGCAGCCCTGGCCGGAGCGGCAACGACCCTCACGGGGAGCCAGGCGCTTTCATCGCTGGTGTCGGGCAACAGTCCCTTCATCCTCGGCAACTTCTCCTATCTGAACAAGATGGCCCAACCCACATATCGCGATACCCTGCGGAATGCTCCCTTAGGCGTGGGCCAATCTCCCTATGCCATCGTGCTCGGCTGTTCTGACTCCCGGGTGTCTCCCGAAATAATCTTCGACAAGGGGCTCGGCGAGGTCTTCCCGATCCGGGTGGCCGGCAATATCATCTCCGAACACGAAATCGGCAGCATCGAATACGGTGTAGAGCACCTCTGTGCGCCGCTGATCGTCATCCTTGGGCACACCAGCTGCGGCGCAGTTACCGCGGCGGTCGCCCATGTGCAGGCCAATTACGATGCCTCGAGGCCGCTCAACACCCCCGCACCGGTTCCCTATCATGTCTCCATCGATGTCCCTGCTCCTCAGCCCCCCTATGACGCGCTGGCCCCTTATGTCAACAGCCTGGTGAATACGCTGATCCCGCCGGTGGTGACCGCGTTTAATGCAAACCCGGCAGCATCCGCGGCAGTAAAGCTTCAGGCGGCTATCGTCGAAAATGTGAAGTACACCGCAGCTGACCTTCTTGCAAAATCCGAAATCATCCGTACGGCTGTCGACCTTGGGACGCCTGCCTGCGGAGGCAAGAAAACGATCATCAAAGGTGGACTCTATGATGTGAACACCGGGAAGTTCTCGCTCGTACCCTTGATCTAACATCTGGGTAGCTAATCTGAAACAGGAAAAGGCGGGGGGGTTCCCCCGCCTTTTCCTGTTTCAACTCTCCCGGTTCACACCTGTTTTTTCTGATGGAGGAGCTTCTTGGCGTGGCGCACAGCATCTTCCGGTGACACGGCGCGGATCATGCCGGGGATGTCCCAGCTGTCGAGTCCGATGACCGGGGTGCCGGTCTTGAGCGCCAAGGCGATCTCGGAGAGGGTGCCGTACCTGCCGCCGATGGCGATGAGGAGCTCCGCTGACCTGACGATGAGGAGGTTTCGCCCCTCTCCCATGCCGGTGGCGATGGGAATCTGAATATAGCTGTTGGCCGCGTCCCGGTGATTGCCGGGGAGCAGTCCGATGGTGACGCCGCCGACCTCATGAGCCCCACGGGCCGCCGCCTCCATGACCCCCCCCAGACCGCCGCAGACCAGATGCCACCCGCGCCGGGCGATGAGCCAGCCGACCTCCTGAGCCAACGCGGTCTGTTCCGCTGTGGCCACTCCGGCCCCGATGACGCCAATGACCTTCGCCATGATCTGCCTCTCCTCGTTTCCTTGGTGCGTTGTGCGCCGAAAGATAGCACAGTGGCGGCGTTCTGTCATGAGGATATCCCGTAAACTTAGCGGTTGACGCTCTCCGGCGGAGGGAGTAGAGTTCCGCTCCGCAGTACAACTATACTCCCCATCGATTCGTCCCATGACCAGAACTGCTCTCATCTATTCGCACGATTTCTCCGCCTGTTCCTATGGCGAACAGCACCCCTTCAAGGTCCAGCGCTACCGGTTGGCCTTCGATCTGATGACCGAGTACGGCTTGACCCGGCTGCCGGGGGCCGACATCCGGGAGTGCGGCACCGTGAGCGATGCCGATCTGCTCACCTTTCACTCCCCAGACTACCTGAAACGGCTGGCCGAATTCAACTGCTCTACAGAATCCCGCGCCGACTTTCGCTACGGCCTGGGGGATGTGGAGAATCCGGTCTTCCCCGGTTTCTACGACTGGACCCGGCTCTGCACCGCCGGGACTGTGGAGGCTGCTCGCCTGGTTACCGAGGAGGGGTATGATTGCGCCTTCAATCTCGCGGGGGGGCTCCATCACGCCCATCGGGCCCGGGCCTCGGGTTTCTCCTATCTGAACGACGCGGTTATCGCCATTAACCGGCTCGTCGCCCAGGGGTTGCGGGTGGTCTACCTGGATCTGGACGCCCACCATGGCGACGGAGTGCAGGAGGCGTACTATGACACCGACCGGGTCCTGACCATCTCCATCCACGAGACGGGGCTTCATTTTTTCCCCGGCACCGGTTTTGAGCGGGAGATGGGGAAGGGGGCAGGGAAGGGGTATTCGGTGAACGTCCCGCTCATCGAGCATACCGACGATGCTCTCTTCATGAAGGCATTCGACGAGGTGGCGTACCCGCTCATCGCCGCCTATGGCCCGGACGTCCTGGTAACCCAGCTAGGGGCCGATACGTTCCGGACCGATCCCCTCTCCCGGTTGGAGATCACCACCCACAGCTACTCCTACGTCCTCAGGAAACTGAAGGCGCTCCGGATTCCCTGGGTGGCGCTCGGCGGGGGGGGGGTATGACCTGGTCAACGTGGCTCGGGCCTGGTCCATTGCCTGGGGGATCATGAACGGGGTGGAGCTCCCTCCCCGGCTTCCCCCCGGCTTCGTCAGTACCATCGCAGCCATGGGACTCCCCAATACCATGCTCCTGGATGCCATGTACTGGGCCGAGGAGGGAGACCGTAACCGGGCGCTGGACGCGGTGGAGGAGAGTATCGCCACTATCCGTAAACGGATCTTTCCGGTCATCATAGGAACCTATGCCGCGACTACCGGGAAATGAACAGCTCGTCTCCCGATCGGGTAAGCCGCTCGGTTCCCTCCGGGAGATCAATACCCTCGATCCCGAGGAGAAGGAGCAGATCTACCGGCTCTTCCTCCCCCCCCGTCTCCTCTCCGTCCTCGGGGTGGAGCGTGAGAGCTTCACCGCAGTTGGCGGCGTTCGGCGGGTAGAGTTCATCGCTCCGGCAGGGCTCGGCTTCACCCGTGTCGTGGCCCGGCGGAGTGCTGCGGACCGGGACCCGCTCTTCTTCCTGGAGCTCTCCGATACGGCGTATCACCAGATAGAGCTCTCCTTCTGCATTATCACCGATCCCGACGCTCCCCGCTTCGAGGTGGATGTGGATGCCGCCGGCAGGGACAACTGGTTCGCCTCCTTGGGGCGCAATATCCCCGAAGAGCTCCGGGCCATGAACGCGGGGCTCTTTCCCAATCAGGTGCGTCGCGGGATGCGGCTCTTCGTGGAGTTCTTTCCCCTGTTCGAGCGGTTCGTGGACGCCCTCGGGGTCGACATCATCACGGCGGAGCCGCTTTCTTACGACAACGCCATCCGTTATGAGAAGTACGGCTTCGACTATCTCACCGGTCAGACTCTCATGCGCCGCATCGATGAAGAGTTTCAGCCCGGCGGGAAGCTCTACGGGAGACTGGATGGTTCGACCCCTTTCAGACAGCCGGGGATGGAGCGGACCGTTCGCGGGAGAAGCTGGGCGATCCATGATGGCATTCTCCATGAACCGTGGGATGGCGTACAGATTTACAAGAGCGTCGGCGTCTGTGCCGGCGTCACAACCTTTCCGGGGCGTGAACCGGAACCGGAGGTCCGATAATGGCAGTACACGGCATGATGGAGCCGACCCCGCTGGCGGGGATCACCTATATTGTTCCCCCTGAGGGGAGCTCGCTCTCGGCCCGGGACGGCCGGGCGACGGTCCCCTGCGGCGGGTTTCCAATTCCCCTGCACGATGAGGCCGCCGCGGCGCTTCCATCCGATACCGTTCCGTCCTATGACGCCGTGGGCGACGGAATCTATCAGGCCCTACGGCTCAACCCCGGCTGCGCCTTTGCCGACCGGTATGCGGCCCTCCTCCGCGACTCTTATCCCCACCTTGTGGCGGATCTGGCGAGTCAATTGCTCATGCTGGAGAGGAAGGATGTTGAGGTCCCCTATCTGGACCGGCTCATCACGGCGCTGAGGATCTTTCTCCTCATGGAACCGGAGAATCCGCGGTTTCTCGCCCAGATCGGCCGGGTTTACCGGGAAAAGGGGTTACGGCTCTCCGCCCTGAACCAGACCACCCGCAGTCTCTATCAGGCCCAGAGCTACCTGAACCGGGCCAGAGCGTTTCTCCCTGGCGACCGTGAACTGCTGCTTCTGCTGGGTGACGTCTCGTGGCTCCTTGGGAAGTATGACGAGGCCAGGGAGTGCTTCCAGTCAGCCCGGGCAACGGGGGGAGGGGAGGGGGGCGCTGAGTTGGAGGAGCGATTGGCTCGTCTTGAAGCGGGGATTCATCCGCTGGTGCCGGCGGTCGATTACCTTGAGGCCATCGGGGTCGCCTTTGAGCTCCATCAGCAGCAGGAGTACGCCGAGTCCGCCGCCATACTCTGGGATGTGCTGGATGACGAACTCTTCCGCACGGAGTGCCCTCTTCCGGAGGTGGACTTCATTCTGGGCCGTTGCTACGAGGCGCTGACCATGCCCCGGTACGCCGAGGAGTGTTATGCCGAGGCGTTGGCGAAGCGTCCGGAGTATGAGGAGGCCCGGCAGGCGTTGCTGGAACTGGGCGGGGTGGTGTAAGCGGGCGGCAGAGGATTGTGAAACAGTCTATATTTCTGCTTGTGCCGACTCGGAGATTATGGTATAAGACGTGACCCATTGACGAACTGGTCAGCAATAAAGGGCGATCGGTTGCAATGTTCATGGTGGCTATGGTGAAGCGGTTAACACTTACGACTGTGACTCGTACATACGTGGGTTCAAATCCCACTAGCCACCCCAAAATTTTCTAACCTACTGGAAGACAGTAAGTTTTGAGCGATAACAATAGACTCTCCGTGTTTGTACACAATTTTGTACACACGGGGAGTTTTTTGTATGCTCGGAATGGTTAGAGATAACAAAAAAACCTACTATTTTAGACTGCGAGTTCCGAAGGATGTTGCTCCCTATTTTCCCTGTCGGGAGCTGAAAAAAAGTCTAAAGACTCCCAGATACAGGCATGCTAGAACCATTGTTTTAAATTTGATGGCAGAATCAGAAAAGGTCTTTACCATGATTCGATCTAATGCCTTGACTGAAGCGATGGTCTATAAACTTGCCAAAGAGTTTCTTGAAGATGGCTATATCAGTTTGAAGAGAAAGTGGCCGGTAGAGATAGATGATGAAACTTATAAAGTTTTGACTGACACTCTGTCACCATCACTTGATAATGCTATTGCTAAAATAAGAAAGTTGGTTGCTAGGGGTAACGGTACTAATGTTATTAAGAGTGAAGTTGATAATATACTAGATGACAAAGGCATAGAGTATGATACGGAATCGCCAGAATATAAATAACTTACAAAGCAGGTTGCTCTAGCAGAGATAAATATGCATGAGATTAGACAGTCAAAGATAGCCGTAGAGTAGCACTCGTACGAAGAAGAATTTAAGAGTAGAAAGAAGTCAGATACGTTAAGAGAAGCAATGGATATGTATGTTAAGAGTAAAAAATATATCTCTGGCATTAGGTCTAAGGGTAGGTATTATGAGAAATTCTGTAAGATATTCGAATGCTTAGAGCATATTACTAAGAAAGATGACATACTGTTGTCGGATATAGACTATAATATTACTAGCGATATCGCTAGGATGCTGAGCAGATATCCATTGTACCGCAATCAGAAGTACAAAGATATGTCACTTGATGACATCTACAAACTTAAATGCTAGGGTTGATGAAAAAGATTCGGATAGAAAATATATCTTTAAGCCGGATGATCTAACCGCTATTGTTGAGAGGTTGCAGAAATATAAGAATGATAAGTTGAATCCACACTTGTTCCTCATTCCATTGATAGCCCTATATCAGGGTATGAGAGTTAACGAGATATGTCAGTTGGATGTTTCTGATATCGTGCTGCAGGACGGTTTGTGGTGTATAAATAATAATGAAACAACTACAATTCAGTCGCAGTCCGACCCCGTGCAGCAGGTTGAACAGAGTGCGAATTTCCGGGTTTCATATCGTTAACCTGGTGTTGCGCGGGAGTAGCTCCAACCTGAACCTAGTGCCGTACTGAGGTGCCGTCAACCCGAACCGTGCCCCTGGTGACCGGTTGTCGACTGGAGGGATTCGGGCTCATTGCAGATGTTTCCCTCCCCACTGTTTCCTCCTGCCTTGACACCACCCCGCTTTTGGGGTACCTTGCTTCGTCCTACCATCTGCAAGGACGTATTTTTCGGAGTCTTCTCTCTCCGTACGGCATCACGTCGCGGCGCCACTCCAGTCACCACGCACTCCACCAAAAGGTTTTTGCACATGAAGATCACGGCTATCATTCCGGCCCGTTACGCGTCGACCCGTTTCGACGGGAAGGCTCTGGCGGATATCAAGGGGAAGCCGATGGTCCGCCACGTCTACGAGCGGACAGCGTTGGCCCGGCTGGTCTCGGAGGTCATCATCGCCACCGATGACGAGCGGATCGCCTCCGTGGTTCGCGGTTTCGGCGGGCGGGTAGTCATGACCTCCCGCGATCATGAAACTGGAACCGACCGGCTGGCCGAGGTGGCTGCCGGACTCGATTCGGATCTCGTGGTCAATGTGCAGGGGGATGAACCGCTCATCGATCCGGCGATGATCGACGAGGCGATCCGCCCCCTGGTGGCCGATTCGGACATCCTCATGGGGACCCTGAAGAGCCGGATCAGGAACCTGCACGACTTCCTGAGTCCCAATGTGGTGAAGGTGGTCACGGATCGGAGCGGCTTCGCCCTCTATTTCTCCCGGTCACCGCTCCCCAATTTCCGCGACAAGTGGAATGACCTGAAGGATGAGGCGTTCAATTCGGGTAAGCTCCTCTGTTACAAGCATGTGGGGCTCTACGTCTATCGACGTGATTTCCTCCTCAAGTACGCCCGGATGGCGCCTACTCCTTTGGAACTCTCCGAAAAGCTGGAACAGTTGCGGGTGCTGGAGCACGGTTACCGGATCAGGGTAGTGGAGACGGCCCACGAATCAATCGGAGTAGATACTCCGGCAGACCTGGAAAAGGTCATAGAAAAGTTAACCACAGGAAAAAACTAAGGTAGAGGCAAAGGCTAAGGTTAAGGTCAAGGTAAAGGTAAGTCGCGCTTCTTTCCCTCAACCTCAACCTCAACCTGGTCCTTTACCTGTTTCCCGGGAGGCAGTGTGAAGACCAAGTTTATTTTTGTGACCGGAGGGGTCGTCTCATCCATCGGCAAGGGGTTGGCGGCGGCTTCGTTGGGCGCTCTCCTGGAGGCCCGGGGACTGCGGGTCACCCTGCAGAAACTGGACCCTTATATCAATGTGGACCCGGGAACCATGTCGCCGTTCCAGCATGGTGAGGTCTTCGTCACCGACGACGGCGCCGAGACCGATCTGGATCTTGGACACTACGAGCGGTACACCAATGCCCGGCTCTCCCGCAAGAGCAACTTCACCACCGGCCAAGTCTACTTCTCGGTCATCGAGAAGGAGCGGCGCGGGGACTATCTCGGCGGCACGGTGCAGGTCATCCCCCATATCACCGACGAGATCAAGTCCAAGATCATCGACAACGCCAAGGGGGCTGACATCGCCATCGTGGAGGTGGGGGGGACTGTCGGCGACATCGAATCCCTGCCGTTTCTTGAGGCTATCCGTCAGTTCCGCGCCGATCGGGGGGCGGGCAATGTCCTCTATCTCCATGTCACCCTGGTGCCGTACATCAAGACCGCCGGCGAGCTGAAGAGCAAGCCGACCCAGCATTCGGTCAAGGAACTCCAGGAGATCGGTATCCAGCCGGACATCCTCCTCTGCCGGAGTGAGCAGGAGCTCCCCCGGGAGCTGAGGGCGAAGATCGCCCTCTTCTGCAACGTGGCGGAAAAGTCGGTCATCCCTTCCGCCGACGCGGAACACATCTATGCCGTGCCGTTGGCGCTCCATCGCGAGGGGCTTGACGAAGAGGTGGTGGATAAGCTGAACATCTGGGCCAAGGCGCCGGACCTGGGGCCGTGGCAGGAGGTGGTGGCCAAGCTGCGCAATCCGGCTCATGGCGAGGTCCGGATCGGCATAGTCGGCAAGTATGTGAACCTGGCCGACTCCTACAAGTCTCTCAACGAGGCGCTGGTGCATGGCGGCATCGCCAATGACTGCCGGGTTACTCTCTTCCTCATCGACGCCGAGAAGATCGAGCTGGAGGGGGTCGGACCGCTGGAGGAGTTTGACGCCATCCTGGTTCCCGGCGGATTCGGCGAGCGGGGGAGCGAGGGGAAGATCAAGGCCATAGAGTTCGCCCGCACCCGGAATATCCCATTCTTCGGCATTTGCCTCGGGATGCAGATGGCGGTGGTTGAGTACGCCCGCAATGTCTGCGGCCTGACCGACGCCTGCTCCAGTGAATTCAAGCCGGACTCCGCTCACCCGGTCATTCATCTCATGGAGGAGCAGAAGTCGGTGAGCCGCAAAGGGGGGACCATGCGTCTCGGCGCCTACCCCTGTACCCTGCTGAAGGGGAGTTTTGCGCAAAAGGCCTACGGCTCCCTGGATATCTCCGAACGTCACCGCCACCGGTATGAGTTCAACAACGGCTATCGGGATCTGCTCACCGGCAAGGGGTTGCTCCTCTCCGGCATCAACCGGGAAGGGGATCTGGTGGAGATCGTGGAGGTTCCCGGTCACCCCTGGTTCCTGGGGTGTCAGTTCCATCCGGAGTTCAAATCCAAACCGCTCAACCCGCACCCCCTGTTTCGGGCGTTCGTGGCCGCGGCGCTGGAGAACAAGGGGAAGTCGGTGAAGAGTGAGGTGTGAGGCGTGAGAAAGACGGAGTGCATGGAGGGGAATGAGATGGTTAAAGAGATAGAGATCGGGACGGTGAGGGTAGGGGGAGCACGTCCGCTGGTGCTCATTGCCGGGCCGTGCGTCATCGAGAGCGAGGCGGCGACCCTGCGCTGCGCCGAGCGGCTCATGACCATCTGCAACGTGGTGGGGATGCCGCTCATCTTCAAGGCCTCCTATGACAAGGCCAATCGCACCTCCATAACCTCCTACCGGGGACCCGGCCTGAAGGAGGGGCTCCGGATCATGGCGAAGGTCGGCGAGTCGCTGGGGCTTCCGCTCATCTCAGATGTCCACTCCGTGGAGGAGGTGGGCCCGGCTTCCCAGGTGCTGGATGTCCTCCAGGTGCCGGCTTTTCTCTGCCGACAGACCGATCTGGTGGTGGCCGTGGCCAAGAGCGGCAGGGTGGCCAACATCAAGAAGGGGCAGTTCCTTGCCCCCTGGGATATGGAGCATGTGGTCGCCAAGGCGGTTGAGTCGGGGTGCGAACGACTCATGCTCACCGAACGGGGGGTCTCCTTCGGTTACAACAACCTGGTCTCGGACATGCGGAGTCTCCCCATCATGCGGCGGCTCGGCTACCCGGTGATCTTTGACGCCACCCACAGCGTGCAGCTGCCCGGTGGGCAGGGGGGGAGCTCCGGCGGGCAGCGCGAATTCGTGGAGTACCTCTCCCGCGCCGCCGTGGCCACCGGCGTCGATGGTATTTTCCTTGAGGTCCATGAAGAGCCGGAGAAGGCCCTGAGTGACGGTTCCAACTCCCTGCGGCTGGACGAACTCGCGCCGCTTTTGACACTGCTGAAAGCCATAGATGCCGTGGTGAAATAGCTTCCCCGGCCAGGATCACGTCGCCTCACTTCTCACACCTTACTCCTCACGAGCTCTTATGATCATTGCAGAAGCGAAAAAAGTCATCCGTATCGAAGCCGAGGCGCTCCTGGCCCTGGCCGACTCCATCGATGATCCGTTCCGGCTGGCGGTCGAGCTGATCCTCTCCTGCCGAGGGCGGGTCGTGGTCACCGGCATGGGGAAGTCGGGACTCATCGGCCAGAAGATTGCCTCGACTCTCTCCTCCACTGGCACCCCTGCGTCCTTCCTCCACCCGGCTGAAGGGGTGCATGGCGACCTGGGGATGATCATGAAAGGGGACGTGGTCATCGCCATCTCCAACAGCGGTGAGACCGAAGAGGTCTTGAGGATCCTCCCCGTCATCAAGCGGATGGGCGCTCCACTCATCTCCGTGGCGGGGAACCCCGCCTCCACCCTTGCCCGGGCCGGTGATCTCTTTCTCCCGGTAATCATCAAGGAGGAGGCTTGCCCTCTGGGGCTGGCGCCCACCGCTTCGACTACCGCCACACTGGCGCTGGGCGATGCGCTGGCCGTGGCGCTCCTGGTGGAGCGGGGGTTCAAGGAGGAGGATTTCGCCCTCTTTCACCCCGGCGGCGCCCTGGGCAAGCGGCTGCTCCTGCGCGTTGAGGATCTGATGCATAGTGGAGACGCTATTCCGCTGGTGGGGAGCGGACTCCTCATGCGGGAGGCGCTCTTTGTCATCACCGCCAAGGGGCTGGGGGTGACCGGGGTTACCGACGAGAGCGGCGCCCTGCTGGGGATCATCACCGACGGTGATCTGCGGCGGGCTCTTGAGCGGGGGAGCGATATCATGGCGCTCTCCGCCGGAGAGCTGATGTCGAAAAATCCCAAACGGATCGTCCGATCGGAACTGGCGGCCAAGGCCCTCAATGTCATGGAGCAGCTGGCCATCACCTCGCTCTTTGTGGTCGATGATCCGGGGAGCGGCATCCCCGTGGGGATCGTCCACCTCCACGACCTGCTCAAGGCCGGTCTCGCGTGACGTTACTGCAGGATGCTATCCCCCCCTTTACAATCTTTGTGCCAATCTCGGGAAATATTTCTAGAATGCACTTTACAGCCCCCAACGGTTAATGCTATAATCCCCGCCGCTATATGATAAAGCTGAATAAATTCAGACAGATTCTGTCACTTATCATTGTCGCTGCGGTAGTTACACTGGCGACACTCCTCTATTTGAAATTACCTGCTCTGCGCAAAAAAGTGGTGGCGGTCTCACGCCTTCCCCAAAACATCGACATCTCGATCCGCACCGTCACCTATTCGGAAACCCGTGACGGTGTCAAGAAGTGGGTGCTGGAGGCGCAACAGGCCGATGTGGCCCAGAAGGAGAGTCAGGTCTACCTGACCCGACCGCACTTTGTCGTTTACCTGCAGCGGCAACCGGGGACAGTCACGCTGACCGCAGGCCGGGCAATCTACGATATCAAGAGCCGTAACGTGACCCTGACCGACAAGGTGGTGGCGATCAGCAATGACGGTTTGAGCGTCTCTACCGGCACGGTATTTTACGACGCCGCCCGCTCTCTCCTGAGCAGTGACGACCACGTAACAATCACGCAGCAGAACGCCACCGTGGAAGGGGACGGGATGGAGCTTCATACCGTACATGGAACCGTAAGAGTTCGCAGGAACGTCCGCGCCACGCTGCTGCCGGGGAGGCGTTAAACCGATGCGTGCTCCGGTTATCTGGTTCATCTGTTCACTCTTTCTGGCCGGGGTCGCGTCCGCTGCGCCGGAGAGCGCCCCGGTAATGGAGCGTAACGCCCCCATCTACATCAAGTCAGACCAGCTCCTCACCGACACCGCCCATGGCACGGCGACCTTCAGCGGCAAGGTTACGGCCCGCCAGGGAGACCTGGCCCTCTACGCCGACCGGATGGTGGTCCACTATGACTCTACCGGGGGGAGCGTGGAGCGGGTGGTCTGTACCGGCACGGTCAGGATCGTCCAGAAGAGCCGGACCGGGACGGCAGGGGCCGCGCTCTATGACAACAAGCAGGGGAAGATTGTCCTCACGGTGAATCCGAAGGTCTTTCAGGGAGAGGATATGGTCTCCGGTTCTGAAATAACCTACTATCTGGCGGACCAGAAGAGTGTCGTCACCGGAACAGCCACCACCCGTGTCGAGGCGGTCATTCACCCGAAAGGGAAACAGGATGCCTCTACCGGCCACTGAACGACTCCTATCCACCTGCGGACTGGTCAAACGGTTCAACCGGAGAGCGGTGGTCAACGATATCGCCATCCAGGTGCACTCCGGTGAGGTCGTCGGGCTCCTCGGTCCCAACGGCGCGGGTAAGACCACCACCTTCTACCTGGTGGTCGGTTTTGCCCATCCTGACGAGGGGGCCGTCTTTCTGGATGGGGAGGAGATAACCTCTCTCCCCATGTACCAGCGGGCCCGCAAGGGGATCAGTTACCTGGCCCAGGACGCCTCGGTGTTCCGGAAACTGACCGTTGAGGAGAATCTCCTGGCGGTCCTGGAGACCCTGGCTCTCTCCCGGCGTCAGCGGCTGGAGCGGTCCGAACAGCTCATGGCCGAATTCGGCATTGCCCATATCGCCCGGACCAAGGGGTATGCCCTCTCCGGCGGGGAGAGGAGGCGGGTGGAGATCGCACGCGCCCTGGTGACGACCCCGTCATTCATCCTGCTGGACGAGCCGTTCGCCGGCATCGACCCCATAGCGGTCATGGATATTCAGGGGATCATCACCGCGCTGAAGGAGAAGGGGATCGGGGTGCTGATCTCCGATCACAATGTCCGCGAGACCCTGGGGGTCTGTGACACCGCCTACATCATGAATGCCGGCGAGATCCTGGAGCAGGGGACACCCCAACAGATTTCAGAGAGTAAAAAGGCCCGGGAAATTTACCTGGGGGAACGGTTCAAGCTGTAACGGACAGGCGGGAGCAGGTATGGCATTGGAAATGCGACAGCAGATGAAGCTCACGCAGCAGCTGGTGATGACCCCCCAGCTGCAGCAGGCGATCAAGCTGCTTCAGCTTTCGCGTCTGGAACTCCAGGAGGTTGTCCAGCAGGAGCTGGAAGAGAACCCGGTCCTTGACGAGCTTACCGAACTGGAGGAGCCCAAGGAGCCCGATACCCTCGAACTCTCCGAGCAGGAGAGCTCTCCGCTCCAGGAGGGGGACTCCTTTCAGGAGCTGAAGGTCAACGAAGAGACCATCCGGGAGATGGATTGGGACACCTTCCTGGAAGGGTACAACTACAGCGCCGGCGAGCAGTATAACGATGATGATGACGACCGCCCCTCCTTCGAGAACATGCTCACCAAGAAGGGGACCCTTTCCGACCACCTCATCTGGCAGCTCAACATGGGGAAGTTTACCGACGAAGAGATGCGGATCGGCACCGAGATCATCGGCAACGTGGATGAGGACGGCTATTTCCGCTCCACCACCGAGGAGGTGGCCCTGGTCTGCGGCTGTGATCAGGGCTTCGTCGAAGAGGTCCTGGCGCAGCTGCACGATTTCGATCCCATGGGGGTTGTCGCCCGTGATCTCAGGGAGTGCCTCCTGATCCAGGTCCGCCTCCTGGAGATGGAAGGGACCGTCGTGGAGTCCATCATCCGCGACCATCTGAAAGGGCTGGAGCTCCGTAACTACCGGCAGATCGGCCGGGCGCTGGGGGTGGAGATCAAGGATGTCCTTCTGGCCTCCCGCATCATCTCCAACATGGAGCCGAAGCCGGGACGGATCTTCCAGCAGGACGATATTCAGTACATCTCCGCCGATATCTTTGTCTACAAGATCGGTGAAGAGTATGTGGTCACCCTCAATGAGGATGGACTCCCTAACCTCCGGATCAATCCGCTCTACCTCTCCGATGGGAAGCTTGGCCCGCTCCTGGATCAGAAGGCGGAGAGCTACATCAACGACAAGACCCGTTCCGCCCTCTGGCTGATCAAGAGCATCCAGCAGCGGCAGCGGACCATCTACAAGACCGCCAAGAGCATCGTCAAGTTTCAGCGGGAGTTTTTCGATAAAGGGATCGAACACCTGAAGCCGCTGGTGCTCCGGGATGTGGCCGACGATATCGGCATGCACGAATCGACCATCAGCCGGGTCACCAGTAACAAGTATATGCAGACCCCCCAGGGGCTGTTCGAACTGAAGTATTTCTTCAACAGCGGAATCTCCATCGGCGATGGAGAGTTTATCGCCTCGGAGAGTGTCAAGAACAAGATCAAGGAGATTCTGGAGTCGGAGGACCTGCGCAAGCCGTTCAGCGACCAGCGGCTGGCGGAGCTCCTCGCCAAGGGTAACATCATTATCGCTCGCCGTACCGTAACCAAGTACCGGGAGATGCTCCGGATCGGCTCTTCGTCGGAACGAAAGCGTCTCTATTGACCTCTCCCTCTACCGGAGAGACCCCTATGTCTCAGGTCATATCACACAGGAGGAATCACATGCAGATTACCACGACATTCCGTCATCTTGAGCCCAGCGATGCGCTGAAGGCCTACGCCACAGAGAAGCTGGAGCGCGTCAGGAAATACATCGACGAGCCCATTACCGCCCAGGTGTTTCTGACCGTGGAGAAGATTCGGCACAGCGCCGACATCACCCTCACCGCCAAGGGGATCACCATCAAGGCCTCGGAAGAGACCTCCGACATGTACGCCGCCATCGACATGGTCCTGGACAAGATAGAGCGGCAGCTCCAGCGCTACAAGGAGCGGCTCAAGGATCACAAGCCGTCGGCCGACAGCTCCGATCGTCGAGTCCTCAAGAGCATCGTCGAGGCGGAGAGCATCGAAACCCGCAGCGAGCCGGTGATCATCAAGAGCTCCACCTTCTCCATCAAGCCGATGTCGGTTGATGAGGCGGTAATGCAGATGGACCTCCTTCACAAGGACTTCCTCGTCTTTACCAACGCCGGCAACGACTCCATTAACGTCATCTACCGGCGCAAGGATGGCAACTACGGACTCATCGAGCCCGAACGGCAGTAGGGTCGGCTCGTTACCCCGTCAGGAGCGTTTCATGAACACGCCCACCCTCACCGTCAACAACCTGCTCACTGAGACCGAGTACGGGCTCAACCTTACTCTGGTCGCAGGGAGCCGGGGGTTGGTCAATCGACTGACCAGCCCCCGCATCCAGAAGCCGGGGTTGGCCCTGACCGGCTATACCATCCACCTGCACCCCAACCGGCTTCAGGTGCTCGGCAACACCGAGATCTCCTACCTCCAGCAGCTCCCCGAAGAGACGGCCCGGGAGTACATCGGGAAGCTCTGCTCGTTTCCTCTCATCGGCTTCATGGTGACCAAGGGGCTTGAGCCTCCCGAGGAGCTGATCCGGGCGGCTGAAGAGGCCGGAATCCCGCTCCTGGTGAGTCCGCACCAGTCATCCACCTTCATCTCGCTCATCACCAAGTTCCTGGAAGAGAGTCTCCTCCCCACGACCCACCTCCACGGCGTCCTCGTGGACGTCCTGGGGGTGGGGGTGCTGCTCTTGGGGAAGAGCGGTATCGGCAAGAGCGAGTGCGCCCTGGACCTGATCCTCCGGGGTAACCGGCTGGTGGCCGACGATGTCGTCTTCATCAGGAAGAAGATGCCGGCCTCCCTGGTGGGGATGGCCGGTGAGTCGCTCCAGTACCATATGGAGATCCGGGGGCTCGGCATCATCAACATCAAAAACCTCTTCGGCGTCTCGTCCATCCGGGAAAAGAAGATCATCGACCTGGTCATCGAACTGATGGAGTGGGATGCGAACCATGAGTATGACCGCCTGGGGATCGATGACGCTCAGTACAGCATCTTGGATGTGGAGTTACCGCACCTGAAGATCCCGGTCCGTCCCGGCCGCAACCTCACCTCCATCATCGAGGTGGCGGCCCGGGATTATCTCCTGAAGGGGATGGGGTACCATTCGGCCCGGGAATTCCACGAACAACTCATGAACCGGCTGGAAGTCCGGCATCTGGGGGACGAAGTTGAATAGCTTGCGGATCATCATCGTCACAGGGATGTCCGGTTCCGGCAAGTCCACCGCGGTCAAGGCGCTGGAGGATGAGGGGTTCTTCTGCATCGACAACCTCCCGCTGACCCTCTTCCCCAAATTCATCGAGCTCATCGGCAACTCCCGGGAGCAGGTCACCGGGGTGGTGCTGGTGATGGATATCCGGAGCATCGATTTCATCTCCGGGTATACCGAGGTCTTTGCAGAGATTCGGAGCACCGGGCACTCTATCGAACTCTTCTTCTTCGATGCCACCGACGAGATCATCACCCGCCGCTTTTCCGAGACCAGGAGACGCCACCCGGCGGGAGCGTTTGAATCGATCCCCGAGGCGGTCCGCTTCGAGCGGGAACAGCTGGCGGGGTTGCGCCACCTGGCCGTCAAGATCTTCGACACCTCTGAGACCAACGTCCATCAGCTTCGGGAGCAGGTGCTGGCCCACGTGAGGGGGTGCGAGGAGTCTGGGGGGATGACGGTTCACCTCCAATCCTTCGGCTTCCGTTACGGCATCCCCCTGGAGTCGGACATGCTCTTTGATGTCCGGTTTCTCCCCAATCCCCACTTCGTTCCGGAGCTGAAGAGTTCCACCGGTCTCGACCCGGGGGTCCGGGAGTATGTCCTGGAGAAGCAGTCAACCATGACCTTCATCACCCGGGTCGAAGAGCTCCTGGATTTTCTGATCCCCCGTTTCCGGAGCGAGGGTAAGTCGTACCTCACCCTGTCGGTGGGGTGCACCGGGGGGCGTCACCGCTCCGTGGCGGTCACCGAGGCGCTGGGCCGTCTCTTTGCCGGCCAGCATGTCAGACTGAAGATCACCCATCGTGACATTGATAAGGGGACCACATGATTGGATTACTCCTGGTGGCGCACTCCCACCTTGCGGCGGAACTGCTCAAGGCGGCGGAGATGATCGTCGGCCCGATTCCCCGGGCCGAGGCCCTGGGGGTCACTCCCGGGGATAACGGCGACACCATCCTGGCGGGGATTACCGGCGCCCTGCGGCGCCTGGGGGGGCCGGGGGTGATCATCATGACCGACATGTTCGGCGGAACCCCGTCAAACCTGAGTATTTCGTTTCTCGAAGAGAACCGGGTAGAGGTCCTCTCCGGAGTCAATCTCCCCATGGTCATGGAGTTCGCCCTCAAGCGGGAGCTGTTGGGGGTCGCCGGGCTGGCCGCCCGTCTGCGGGAGTGCGGTCGGGAGAGCATCTCCGTGGCAGGTGATTTTCTCAAATAACCACGACGAAGAACTGGATCCTTCATGCTCGAACAGGAATTTACCATCGTCAACAAGCTGGGGCTTCACGCCCGGGCTTCGGCCCTGCTGGTCAAGACCGCCAGCCGCTTCGCATCAGAGATCAAGATCGCCCGGGACGGGGTCGAGGTGAACGGCAAGAGTATCATGGGGATCATGATGCTGGCCGCCGGCAAGGGGACCGTCATCAAGGTCACCGTCGCCGGGGATGATGAAACCGTCGCCATGACGACTCTGGGAGAGCTGATAAAGGATGGCTTCGGCGAGAACTAAGAGCGTACTCCATGGTACGGGGGCCTCCCCGGGGATCGCCATCGGCACGGCGCAGATGGTGGATCGGAGCCGGCTGCGTGTTCTTGAGTTCCCCATCGAGGCCGGTCAGGTCCCTGTTGAGATCGGCCGTCTCGCCCTGGCCCTGGACGATACCCGGAGAGAGCTGCTCAGGATTCGCGACGAGCTGGCGGTGGAGCGGGGGGCTGAGCATCTCTACGTCATCGACGCCCACCTCCTGATCCTGGAAGACAGCATGCTGGTCCGGGAGGTCACCGGCTTCATCCGTGACGAAGAGATCAACGCCGAGGCGGCGATCCGGCGCTTCACCCGCAAGTTTCTGGAACATTTTTCCGGCGTTGACGACGACTATCTCCGTGAACGGGGGCGTGACATCGAAACCGTGATGGAGCGTCTCCTGCGTCACATGACCGGAACTCCTCACCACCCGCTCCCCCGCGCCACGGGGAGGTGCATCCTCGTAGCTCACGACCTCTCCCCCACCGACATCCTGCAGATCGACGCCACCCAGGTCGCCGGCTTCGTCACCGATCTGGGGGGACGCAACGCGCATACCGCCATCCTGGCCCGCGCCCTGGAGATTCCTGCGGTGGTGGGGATGGCGTCGGTGACTTCGGCTCTTCGTGACGGCGACCTGGTGGTCATCGATGGCGCCCGGGGGATCGTGGAGATTAATCCCGACAGCGAGACCCTTGAGACCTACCAACGGCGCAAACGACTCTACGACCACCAGGAGCAGGAGCTTACCAAGCTGCGGGAGCTTCCCCCCCTGACCCCTGACGGTTACCGACTCCGGCTCCAGGGGAACGTGGAGTTCCCCGAGGAGATTCCCGCCATAACCGCCCACGGTGGTCAGGGGATCGGGCTCTACCGGACGGAACTTCTCTTCATGAATAGGGACACGCTTCCCGATGAAGAGGAGCAGTATGCCGCCTATGCCGCGGTGATCAGGGCGGCCGCTCCCCACCCGGTCTCCATCCGGACCCTGGACGTGGGGGGGGACAAGCTCTGCGGGGCGCTCCATCCCGGGGACGAGGCTAACCCCGCCCTGGGGGTCCGGGCGGTCCGGCTGTCGCTGAGGGAGCCGGAGCTCTTCCGGACCCAGCTTCGGGCCATCCTGAGGGCCAGTCTCCTGGGAACCGCCCGGCTCTTCTTCCCGATGATCTCCGGCCTCCCGGAACTTCGCGCGGCCAAGAGCTGCCTGGCAGAGGCCAAGGCCGAGCTGACGGCCCGGGGGGTCCCCTATGATGACGCAGTGGAAGTCGGCATCATGATCGAGATCCCCTCGGCGGTCATCATCGCCGACCTCCTCGCCCGTGAAGTCGACTTCTTCAGTGTCGGCACCAACGATCTCATCCAGTACACCCTGGCCATCGACCGCTCCAACGAGCAGCTGGCGCCTCTCTATGAACCGCTCCATCCCGCCATTCTCCGTTCTCTCAAGACGGTGGTGGAGGCGGCCCACGCCGCCGGTATCCGGGCCTGCATCTGCGGCGAGATGGCCGGGGATCCGCTCTACCTCCCCATTCTCCTGGGTTTGGGGTTTGACGAGCTCTCCATGTCACCGGTCGCCATCCCCCGGGTCAAGCGGCTCCTCCGGCGCTGTCCAAAGGAAGAGGCGACCAAGGTGGCGGCCAGGGCGCTGACCTGCTCCACCGCCGCCCAGGTGGAGAGTTATCTCCAGGGAGAGATTGCTTCCCGGTTTTCCGAGAGTTTCGATTGAGTCGGTTTCCCCTCTTCCCTGCCATGAAACCATCGCACAAATACTGGATCTTCATCCTGGGCATCGGCGCCGTCATCTTCGGGGTGATCTTTGCCGCCGTGGCCGGTTCCTGGCTGAACCTCTCCGAAGCCGAACAGGTGACCGTCGCCGCCCTGGCGGAAAAGCTCCTCCCCTTCCCGCTGCTGGGGGCGATCATCCTGGCGGCGGTCATCGGCGGCTTGGTCTCCCTCCTGTTTCACTACTACATCATCCCCATCCTGCAGATGGCCGAATCCACCCAGGTGATCTCCCTGGTCAATCATGAGTACCGGTTGCCGGCCAGGGGGGCCCGTGAGGTGATCCGCCTGGCCGAGGTCATCAACGCCTCGGCCGACGCCTACCAGAAGCTCCGCGCCGAGGTGGACGCCACCGTCCGTTCTGCCCATGCCGACCTGAAGGAGGAGCGCAACCGCCTGGCTGCGCTCATGTCGGAGCTCCCCAGCGGCGTGCTGGTCTGCAGCATCGACGGGCAGATACTCCTCTACAACCAGCAGGCCCAGCGGCTGCTGCACCCCCCCGAAGCGATGAAGTTTGCCCGGGGGGAGCCGGTTGGCTGGATCGGCCTGGGGCGGTCACTGTTCGGGGTGCTGGCGCGCGCCCCCCTGGACCGGGGGTTGACCCTGCTCCGGGAGGCGGTCTCCCGGGGGGAGAGTATGCCGGTGACGGAGTTCACGACCCCCCTTTCAGGGGGGGGGCTCCTGCGGGTCACCATGGCGCCGGCCTTCGGCTTCCGCTGTGAGATTCATGAGGAGTGTGTTCAGTGTGAACGGAGGCAGATGACCGGATTTGTCCTGACTCTGGCGGAGCAGAACCCGGGGGGGGAAACAGAGTGTCGGCCGTGCAGGGAGGTCGGGGGGGGCGTGCAGCCTGAGTTGGTCGGTACCGAATGCACCCCCCGGCCGGAGCCCCGTCCCGTCTCCTATGAATTCGACCTCTTCGGGCAGCGGGGGCTGCAGGAGCTTTCCGGCCAGCCGCTCCGCTCCCTGACCTATGTGGTGTTCGATACCGAGACCACCGGTCTGGAGCCGGGCCAGGGGGATGAGATCATTCAGCTGGGCGCGGTCCGGATCGTCAATGGACGGATTCTTCCGGGGGAGGTCATGGATCAGCTCATCGATCCCCGGCGCTCCATCCCCGAGGCGTCGGTGGCCGTCCATGGCATTACGAGGGAGATGGTGGACGGCCGCCCCACCATCGAACAGATCCTTCCTCATTTCCACCGGTTCGTGGAAGGGGCGGTGCTGGTGGCGCACAACGCCGCCTTTGACATGGCCTGCCTGCGGCTCAAGGAGCGCCGATGCGGGGTCAGCTTCGACAACCCGGTGCTGGATACGTTGCTCCTCTCTTCGGTCATCCATCCCCATCAGGAGAGCCACTCCATCGATGGCATTGCCCGGCTGTTGAATCTCACCGTAGTCGGCCGGCATACGGCCCTGGGGGACGCCCTGGTAACCGCGGAGCTCCTGCTCAAGCTGATTCCCCTCCTGGAAGCCCGGGGGATCGTCACCCTGGCCGACGCCCTCCGGGCCTCCCGGAGCTCACCCTATGCCCGGCTCACCTATTAGCCGATGACATTAAACGCCTCGTCGAGGATCTGCAGCAGCCTGGGGAGGTCGGCCTTGGTGATAATGCCGTCTGCGCCGACATTTTTCCATTTCCTCTTGTTGTCGTCACTGGCCAGTGAGCTGAAGATGAACAGCGGCACTCCGCTGAACCGGCTCTCTTTTTTAATCAGCGAGATGAGGTGCAGTCCGTCCATCCGGGGCATCTCCACATCGGTTATCACGATATCAATATCAAGGGGAGCGATCTCGACGCTCTCCTGAATGATCCTCCAGGCGTCTTCTCCATTGACCGCCTCCTTGACACGAAACCCGGCCTGCCGCAACAGAGCCCCGATAGTAGAGCGGATGAAGCTGGAGTCATCCACGAACAGAATGGTACGCTCTCCGTTCTTGAGCGGGTTGCCGTGGGGCAACGTCATCGGTTTTACCGTCCCCCCGTCAAAAATATCTGCCAGAATCCGCTCAAAATCCAGCATGAGGATGATCCTCTCCTCCATCTTCACCAGTGCGATGATATAGAGTCCCGCCCCGGTGGTCGGCGGAGCTTCAATCTCTCCCCATGACAGGCGGTGGACGGAAGAGACAGCGCCGACCATGATCCCCACGGTGACCTGGTTGAATTCGAGGATGATGACCCGGTCGGCTTTTCTGGGGGGTTCGCTTCCAAGGACTCGTGCCAAATTAATGACCGGAATGATCTTGCCGCGTCGTGTCATTGTTCCGGCGATTCCTTCAGGCGACAGGGCGATACGGGTTATGTCCGGCATCCTGACGATTTCACGGACTTTCGCCACGTTGACACCAAAATAGCCGGGGGTCGCTCCATGATCCACAGAGAACTCAAGCAGTTCAAGTTCATTGGTATCACTTTCCAGCAGGATACTGAGATGTGACTTCATGCTGCTCCCTCCGGGAATTATCTTCTGAACCTCCCTGCTACTATCGCAGGAAACCGTCAGGAAGGCGCCTGTTCATTTTTTTGACGATGATGCTGATTCAGGGGAAGGTGATGACTAATGCACGGATCTCGCCGCTCTCCCGTTTCTTGTAGATGGTTACTCCCGCCCCGGTCGCACTCTCTCCCTGTTGGATGAGGTAGCCGTCACGTATGCTCCTGGAACTGCTCACGATTGTGGCTGAGCCGCAGAGTTCGAGCAAGGCTGAGGAGACGAACGGATGGGAGAGAGCCCCATTTTTCAATGCCACCATCTGCAGCGCCTTGATCTCCTTCTGCTGGCGAAAGATGAAATACTCGCGGCGCTTCGAGATGTAGTGCTCCCACCCCGGCCGGTCCGATCCGTAGAATGGATCGAAGCCGCCTTTGGGGATGAAGGAGGGCACTTTTCGTCCCGCGTTGGGTGGCGGGTTATCCGGGGTGGCCGCAGCGGAACGTGGGTGGGATGATATGGAGATGACGGCGTCCCCCAGCGGCCTGGCGCCGAATGAAATGAAGAGTATGAGCCCGGCGGCGAAGAGTAGCGCTACCAGCGTCTTGTGAGAGACTCTTGACCTCTCTGGAGCGGAGTTCACCGGGAACGGCAGCCGCCCTGAGCTCCGACCGGTCATCCGGGGACGCTCCGGCAGTGAAAGAGGGCTCGCCACCTCCGCAGGCGCCGGGACAACCGGTGGGGGAAGCTCCACCGCCGGGAAGAGGAGGCACTCCCGGGCGGCCGGAATCGGCATGAGTCGCGGCAGGGAGACGGGGAGGTCGGAGGGTGCGTCGAGGAGAGGGAGAGCCGATGCCGGCGGTTCCTTACTATCATTACTATCGGCGGAAAATGGATCGACAACCAGGACGAGCGGCGGGTACTCCAGCACGGGGAGGAGAGAGTCGCTTGACTGCTCTGAAACCGGCACCCCATGCCGCTCCAGGAGAGGGAGTTCGTACACGCGGTCGGCGGAGGGCGGAGGCGCCGGCCTGGCCGACGCCTGCGGAGCTTGCCCCGTCCAGCTGATGCCGGAGAGTTTCAGCAGATGCTTCCTGAACACCGTGATGAGCTCCTCCACGGGATGGTTCAGGTTGATGCCGTCGTTGAAATCCCTGACCAGACCGGGAAATACCGCGGCATGGTCCAGGGTGATGAACTGGGGAGCGTTTCCCTGGAGCAGGGATTTGACGTGACGGCTGACCGTCTCTCCTCTGACCCCGTCGATCTCGTCCTGAATAAAGACCACCAGCGGCTGTTTCTCAAAGACCACCTTGAGACCGGCGTCGAAATTGGCGACGACACAGATCTTGGCGGTGAGAAGCGGCTGGAGCGTCTCCCTGACGAGCGCGATACGCGGATCATCGCAGATGATGATGACACTATTCATACGGCAGTGTATTCATGAAATGTGCCAGTTTGAACGCGAGGTGGATAATATCTGCAATTAAGCGGAATAGTTAGCTTTAACGAGCAACTGGCGTAACGGGTGCAAGCAGTGAGGGGTGGGGGATTGCCGACACGTGTCAAATGTCCTTCGTTCCCTCGCAACATTATTGCTTCTTCCTCCCGTTTGGTGTTAAATCCGCGAGGGGTGAAAATCCTGATGAACCTTGCGCGGAAATAGGCTATCCTATCGGCCTCAAAGTTTCAAGCACGGAACTCCACTCTTAGAGGGATCTTTACCCCATGACCGACGCCGAAGCACTCTCCACCCCCTCCCCCATAGTCCGACTCCGTAACGTCTCAAAATCCTATCGCCGCGGAGGACAGATCGTGCCGGTTCTGGAGGAGATCTCCTTCGACATCGCCGAGGGGGAGTTCCTGGCCCTCATGGGCCCTTCCGGTTCGGGAAAGAGCACCCTCTTGAACCTCATCGCCGGGATCGACTCGGTGGACAACGGCGCCATCATGGTGGGGGGGGTAGACATCACGACCCTCTCGGAGAGCGAACTGGCAGCCTGGCGCGGGCTCAACGTGGGGTTCATCTTTCAATTCTACAACCTCATCCCGGTGCTCACCGCCTTTGAAAATGTGGAGCTACCGCTGCTGCTGACCCGGCTCTCCCGGAAGGAGCGGCGGGAGCACGTGGCCCTGGCCCTGAGGATCGTGGGGCTGGACGACCGGATGGACCATCGTCCGGGTCAGCTCTCCGGCGGTCAGCAGCAGCGGGTCGCCATCGCCCGGGCCGTGGTGAGCGACCCCACCATCCTGGTGGCCGACGAACCGACCGGTGATCTGGACCGCAAGGCCGCTGAGGAGATCCTCCATCTCATGGATCGCCTGAACCGGGAGTCGGGGAAGACCATCATCATGGTGACCCACGACCCTCGGGCCGCCGAGAAGGCCCGCACCATCCGTCATCTGGAAAAAGGGTTTTTGAACGATGTTCCTTCTTAAGCTCCTGGTCAGGAACGCTTTCCGGCACCGGCTCCGGACCCTGCTCACCATCGTCGGGATCACCATCGCCATCCTCGCCTTCGGCCTGCTGCGCACCGTGGTTAGCGCCTGGTATGCCGGGGTGGAGGCCTCCTCGGCAAGCCGTCTCGTGACCCGCAACGCCATCTCCCTGATCTTCTCCCTCCCCATCTCCTACCAGGAGCGGCTCCGCCGGATGCCGGGGGTCAGGCAGGTCTCCTACGCCAACTGGTTCGGCGGGGTCTACGTCACCGAGAAGAACTTCTTTCCCAACTTCGCCATTGAGCCCCGGAGCTACCTGGCGCTCTATCCTGAATTCGTCCTCGACCCACGGGAGAAGGAGGATTTTTTCCATGACCGGAAGGGGGCAGTGGCCGGCAGGAAGCTAGCGGCGCGGTTCGGCTGGAAAGTCGGCGACTCCATCCCGCTGCGGGGGACCATCTATCCCGGTTCCTGGCAGTTCGTGCTCCGGGGGATCTACCGGGGGGCAGAGAAGAGCACCGACGAGAACCAGTTTTTCTTCCAGTGGGAGTTCCTCAACGAGACCCTGCTCAAGACCCTCCCCCGCCGGACGAACCAGGTCGGGGTCTACATCCTGGGGCTGGCCAACCCGAGCCTGGCGGCCCAGGTCTCGCGGGAGGTGGACGCCACCTTCAAAAACTCCCTGGCTGAGACCCTCACCGAGACGGAGAAGGCCTTTCAGCTCAGCTTCATCTCCATGACCGAGGCCATCGTCGTCGCCATCCAGATCGTCTCCTTTATGGTCATCGCCATCATCATGGCGGTGGTGGCCAACACCATGGCCATGACCGCCCGGGAGCGGATTGGCGAATATGCCGTCTTCAAGAGCCTCGGTTTCTCCTGGTGGCATATCGCCGGGATGATCTTCGGCGAGTCGTTCTTCATCACCTTCACCGGCTGCGCCCTCGGTGTCCTCCTCACCTTCCCGGTGGCGACAGCCTTCGGCAAAGAGCTGGGGAGCTTCTTCCCGGTCTTCCAGGTGGCCCCCATGACCCTCTATCTGGATCTGGTTGCCGCCGTGGTCATCGCCCTGATTGCCGGCCTTTTCCCCGCCTGGCGCGCAACGACCATCAAGATCGCCGACGGTTTGCGGAGGATCGGATGATTCCGGTCTCCTACAGCTTTCGCAACCTCTGGACCAGGCGCTTCACCACCTGCATGACCGCCGGGGGGATGGCGCTGGTGGTCTTCGTCTTCGCCTCGGTCCTGATGCTGGCCGAGGGGCTGAAGAAGACCCTCATCGACACCGGCTCCCCGGACAATGTGATCGTCATCCGCGGCTCCGCCGGCTCCGAGGTCCAGAGCGGCGTGGAGCGGGCCCAGGCAGGGATCGTGGAGAGCCAGCCCGAGGTGGCCATGGGGAGCGACGGCTCGCCGCTGCTGGCCAAGGAGCTGGTGGTCCTCTACAGCCTGAACAAGCGGGGGAGCGACAAGCCGGCCAACGTGGTGATCCGGGGGATCGGGCACCAATCCCTGGCGCTGCGGCCCCAGGTGCGGCTTGTCCAGGGGCGGATGCCCAAGCCTGGAGCAACGGAGATCGTTGCCGGCTCCAGCATCGCCCGGCGTTTCCAGGGGGGGGGGATCGGCGAGACGCTCCGCTTCGGCATGCGAAACTGGACCGTGGTGGGGATCTTCGACGGCGGGGCCACCGGATTCGACTCTGAGATCTGGGGGGACGTGGATCAGCTCATGCAGGCGTTCCGGCGGCCGGTCTATTCGTCGGTGATCTTCCGCCTGGCGGACAGCAGCGCCCTGGACCGTTTCAAGGAACGGATCGAGTCCGATCCCCGGCTCAACCTGGATGCGCGGCGGGAGACGAAATACTATTCGGACCAGTCCCAGGCCATGGCCACGTTTCTGAGGATTCTCGGGGTGGCGCTGACCACCATCTTCTCCCTGGGGGCGATGATCGGGGCGATGATCACCATGTACGCCGCCGTGGCCAACCGGGTGGGGGAGATCGGCGCCCTGCGGGCCATCGGCTTTCAGCGGCGGAGCATCCTCGCTGCGTTTCTGCTGGAGGCGCTCTTCCTCGGTCTCATCGGTGGGGGGGCGGGGCTCTTCCTCGCTTCCTTCATGCAGCTGGTCACCATCTCCACCATGAACTGGCAGACTTTTTCCGAGCTGGCCTTCAGTTTCACCCTGACCCCGGAGATCTGTATCAAGTCGCTTATTTTTTCCGTAGTCATGGGGTTCGTGGGTGGGGTCATCCCTGCCATCCGGGCGGCAAGGATGAACATCGTCACGGCGCTGAGGGAGAGCTGAAGCCGGTTCAAGGTTCTAGGTTCAGGGTTCTAGGTTCAAGGTTCCAGGTTCGAGGTTCAGGGTTCTAGGTTCTCGGTTTAACTTTGAACATAGAACATAGAACAGTTGTTAAGGGTTTTGAGGGGGGTTTTCGACGTTCTGCTGAGAGTAGAGGGTGCGGGAGTCCAGCTCCAGGGCCAGGAGGGCGCCCATTCCTTTGCGTCCGGTCATGAAACAACCGTTGTCCAGGACAATGAGGCCGTGGTCGCTCCGGATCATCTTCTCGATCTCCCTGATGCCGTGGGGGGTGTGGCCGCAGACCATGGTCCTTCCCCCCAGCTGTTTCGACTCCATGGAGCGGGTCCGGGTCCAGAGCATGGACTGGGTGTCGGCAAAGGGCTCTTCGGCCTTGGGGTTGAATCCGGCATGAACCAGCAGGTAGTCATCCAGGAGATAGAAGCAGGGGAGTCCCTCGCAGAACTCCCGGAAGGGGAGGGGAACCTGCCGTGCATCGTCCACACCGAAGCTGTCCAGGGCCGTGTACCCGCCGTTGAGGATCCAGGTCACGGCCTGGTCCCGATCGTCGCAGGCGTTGAGAAACATCTCCTCATGGTTGCCGCGCAGCGGGAAAAGCCGATATCCCTCTGCGTTAAGTCTCAGGATGTATTCGAGCACCTCGCGGCTGCGCGGACCCCGGTCGATATAATCCCCCAGCAGGTAGAGGTCGTCCACCTTTCTCAAGCAGATGACCTCCTCCACCAAAGCCTTGAAGGTCCGGTCGCAGCCGTGGATATCGGGGACGACGAACCGGCGGGGCGCTCCGTCAGGGGGAGGGGGGCTCGCAACGGCAGGGGGAGCGGCGCTTTGTCGGGTAAATGGCCAGATCATGAAATCGGTGACTCGGTGTTCGCTTCTGCCTGGGTTATTGAGGGGGTGAGCCAGCCCCCACCTTAACAGGTTTGACCGCAGCTGTAAACCGCCTCGGGAGTAATCCTCATGTATCTCTTTCTCACCCTCTTCGTCACCCTCTACGGCGGCATGCAGTGGTACTGGTACCGCAAGGCGCTGCCGGTGGTCCCGCACTCCCTGGTGGCGAGAGCCCTGCTGCTGTTCGTGCTCTTCCTGATGGTGGCCGCGCCGCTCCTGATCCGGATTCTGGAACGGTGGGGGTACGATGCCGCCGCCCGCTGCTTTGCCCTCATCGGCTACTCCTGGATGGGGTTTCTCTTCCTCTCCTGCTGCTGTTTCCTGGCAATCGACCTCGTCCGGTTGCTGCTCTGGGGGGGGGCGCGGTGCGGAGTCGGCGCTGCTCTCGGGGGACTTCTCCCTGGAGGGGGAGTCGTCTTCATGGGGGTAACTCTCCTGGCCTTTATCATCTGCATCTACGGCTGGTTCGAGGCCAACGATATCCGGACCGAAACCGTGGATATCTACACCACGAAGATTCCCAAGGCAGCCGGGACGATCACCATCGTCCAGGTGTCTGATGTCCACCTGGGGCTCCTGGTGGGGGAGAACCGGCTCAAGAAAATCCTCACGCTGGTTCGCGGGGCGGAGCCGGACCTGTTCGTGGCCACCGGGGATCTGGTTGACGGCCAGATGGACGGCAGGGACGGTCTAGCCAGGCTCATGAAGGAGATCCGGCCCCGGCTGGGCAAATTCGCCGTCACCGGCAATCACGAACTGTACGTGGGGGAGAGCCAGGCTCTGGCGTTTTTGCGGGACTGCGGCTTCACCCTGCTCCGGGGTACGGTCCAGGAGATTCCCGGCATCCTCACCGTCACCGGGGTCGATGATCCGGTCTTCGGGGGGAAGGTGGGGAGTGCGGTTCAGGAGCGGGAGGCGCTCTCCCAGGGCTCGCCCGAGCGGTTCATCTTGCTCCTCAAACACCGGCCGCTCATCGCCCCGGAGAGCCGGGGGCGGTTCGACCTTCAGCTCTCCGGTCATGTCCACCAGGGGCAGATCTTCCCCTTCTCCCTCCTGACCCGTCTCGTCTTTCCGCTCTCCACCGGACTCTCGGGGATCGAAGAGGGGGGAGCGATTTATGTCAGCCGGGGGAGCGGCACCTGGGGCCCCCCCATCCGATTTCTGGCACCGCCGGAGGTGACGGTGATCCGGCTCCGGCACCCCTAACCCCTCACTGTTTCAGAAGAGGCATCAGTAATGATCCATGAATCCACGGCACGTCCCACGGTGCTCATCGTCGATGATACGCCGGCGATGATAGATCTTCTCATTGAGCAGCTGGGGGATAATTATGAGATAGTGGTCGCAACGACGGGCCCTGAAGCGGTGCGGTTGGTTGCCGCGGCCCGGCCGGATCTGATCCTGCTCGACATCGTCATGCCTGAGATGGACGGTTATGAGGTCTGCCGGAGGATCAAGGGGCAGAAGAGCACGCGGGATATCCCCGTCATCTTCCTGACAAGCTGTACCGACAACGAGGAGCTGGTCGAGGGATTTGCTGCCGGCGGCGTGGACTACATTGTCAAGCCGTTTCTCCCCAATGAGCTGCTGGCCCGGGTGGACGTACATATGGAGCTCTGGCGGACCAGGCGCGATATCATTCTGAAAAATAGCGAGCTGGAGTACGCCCGGCAGGTGGCGCAACTGCAGAGAGACGAGCTGGCGGAGTTGAACGAAAATCTCAAAACCCGGGTCATCCAGCAGACGGCGCTGGTAAGGAGTCAAATCGAGGAGGGGCGTCGCCAGAACGCCCGTACTCAGCAGATGAAGAACAGCTTCATCCTCATGCTTTCCAGGATGCAGCAGCAGCGCTCTGCCTCGCTCACTGCCCACTCTCTCTCTGTGGCGGCGCTTGCGGCGTCCATGGCTAATAGCCTGAAACTGTCCAGAAACGACTGCAGCACGATCAAGCAGGCGGCAGTTCTCCATGATATCGGCATGATCTGTATGTCCGACCGCGTGCTCACCACTCCCGGGGTGCTCGGCACGGAGGATGTCGTCAAATTCCGGGCGCACCCGGCCATGGGGCAGAGAATAGTCAGCATCAGCGAAGAGTTGGCGGAGATCGGTCTCATCATCCGTCACCATCATGAAGAGTTCAGCGGCAGCGGCTATCCGGACGGTCTTGCGGGCGAGCAGATTCCGCTGGGCTCGCGCATCATCTATCTGGCCAATTTCATTGATACTCTCTTTTCCCGGGAATCCGATAGGGAAGAAAAATACAAGGTAACCGCAAAGTTAGCAATCGGGATGGGGAGCCTCTTTGATCCGGCATTGGCCGATGCCGCCGTCCTGGCGGTGAGAGAGGTTCTGGCCATGGGCTGACGAATAGAGAGCCCCCGGCTTTCCATGGTGCCCCTCTGCGGCCTGGAGTCATACTGCGGTTCGGACGGAAACAACGGGAGATTGCGGCGTGATGTTGGGAATGTAGAGGGAACGCGCGGAAGGGTTGGGTTGTTCGGGGTAGTGAGGGCGGCAGGAGCTGTGTTACTTTTCTTAACAATTTTGCGGATTCAGTAACAAGCTGAATAATATAGAGTTGCTGAAACTATGCGACGCGTGTTGACCAGTTACGCAGTCCATTTCAACCTTAAATATCAACGCGCCGGTCACCTGTTTCAGAACCGCTACAAATCGATCGTCTGCGAGGATGAGCCTTACTTTCTTGAGCTTGTTCGCTACTATCCATCTGAACCCATTGCGTGCTGGTATGGTTAGCGATCTGGAAGCGCTGGAACGGTGCAGAGGGACGATTATAAGTGTCTGTTTTTATGTTGCTTGTGGTCAGAAATCGGAGGTGAAACGGCGGAATCATTCGTTTTCGAGTAGTAACCCGAAAGCTTCCCTGAAGCTTTCCAGCGCCTCATCCCCCAAGGCGACGAAGAGGATCTGCTCCGGCTCCGGGTATGTTGCCAGCGCACTTTTTGCCTCCGCCAGGGCGATCCCGCATGCCTCATCCAGCGGATAGCCATAGACCCCGCAGCTGATGGCAGGGAAGGCGATGCTCTTGATGCCATGCTGGTGGGCCAGCCGAAAGCAGCGGCGGTAGCAGCCGGCCAGCAGCTCGGCCTCACCCTTGTTGCCCCCATGCCAGACCGGTCCGACGGTATGAATGACCCACCTCGCCGGAAGGCGGTATCCTCCGGTGATTTTGGCGTCTCCGGTTTCGCATCCCCCCAGGGTCCGGCATTCGGCCAGGAGTTCCGGTCCCGCCGCCCGATGGATGGCCCCGTCCACACCACCTCCCCCCAGCAGACGACCGTTGGCCGCGTTGACGATGGCGTCCACCGCCAGAGTCGTAATATCTCCCTGAACTATCCGGATCCGCTCATTCATGGCTAATTTCCTGTCCCGATCCTGGGGATGGGGGAATAGAACCCCTGCCGTACCATCTCTTTAAGCAGTTCGTTTGCGTTGGAGCTGTTGATCAGTCGCAGGGTGTGCACCGGTCTCATGGTGCGCACCAGATATCCGTGCGCACAGCTCCGGTGACGGTCAGAACGGAGAGTCCAGGGTTACCGCGATGTTCCCCCGGAGCTCTCTCCTGATGCTGATGTTCCATTTGGTCGCGGCGTTGGCTGCGCCGTAGATGTTCCCCACGTAAAACGGCAGTCCGATGACCCCCACAACCCCCGCCACGGCGTAATTCTCCTGCTGCAGCGCGACCACCGTCCCGGCGATGAAGAGTCCGTTGAGGAATAACGAAGTGATTCCGTCTTTGTAGTGCCCGGCATAGATATGTCCGGCGCCGGGCAGCAGAGCCGAAAGAAACCCCGCCACCACCGGCGATTTGCGGGGCGGCTCCTCGTCCATGAGAGAGAGCGCGCCTCGGGCCTTCCCGACCCGCTGGTCCTTGGGATAACTTTCGAGAAACCGCTCCAGCTCCCGTCGGGCGGCAGGAAGGTCCTTCCTGTCGAATGAGACGAGCGCCGTCTCCAGGAGCGCCCGGGGGGCCTCGCTGGAGGAAGGATAGCGGGCCACGACCCTGTTGAAGGCCGCTTCAGCCTCATCAAAGCGGTTCAGCCGCCAGAAACAGAGCGCCTCCTGGTAACCGGCCTGGGGGGCGAACCTGCTCTCCGGGTATCTCTCTCTGATCGAGGCAAAGCTGCGGGCTGCGCTCTCTAACTCATCCCCCTGAACGTAGGCGGTGCCGATCTTGAAGAGTGCGGCGTCGGTCTGTGGCGAATCGGGGAAGAGGATGAGGAGCTTCTTGTACTCGGTGACCGCCCGGTAATACTCATGCTCCGCCAGGAAGGCGTCGCCCAGTTTCAGCTGGAGCTCTACGGTGAGGATGAGTCCCTTCTCCGCCGCGGAGAGGGGGAGCGGGACGATCATCCCGAGGAGCGCAACTAGCAGGATGGAGAGGACAATACGGATCATGGTTCGGTAAGGAGATTTCTGGAGACGGGATCGAAGAGCCTGCCGTTGGGAAGCCGGTAGTAGTCGGGGCCGGCTTCTTTGAGGAGGTTGCAGCGGGTCAGACGGTCGGCGGTCATCAGTATCCCTTGAAACGGGCCATGGTCGTGAACGGCCTGCAGGCCGAAGGAGGAACAGGAGGGAGAAAAACCGCAGCGGGCGCTCTGGGTCGGGGAGATGACACTCCGGTAAAAAGTGATCGCACCGGTGAACAGCACTCCCAGTGGGGAGGAGTCCGGAACACTCTCCGCAGGATGGCCATGCTGCCCGGCAGTCGGTGGCCCTTTCATGGCGTCTGAGCCCTGGAGAGGCGCAGCCGCCAAAAGAGTTCCGGCGGCAAGAATCGCCGCGACGGCGCTCATGGAAGATCCGTTCAAGCTCGTTCTCTCTTTTTACGAAACCTACAGAAGAGGCGCCGTTTTCCTTAGTGCCACGTACCCGGAGAGTTGCCCGGTTCGGCGGAGAAAACAGCGCCATGGTGACTGTCTGGCGGAGATGGTGCTGAAGGAGGGGGTTAGTTCGCCTTGTCGAGAATCTCCTGCCTCTGCTTGTTGTACTCTTTCTCGGTGATCGCCCCTTTGTCGTAGGCTTCCTTGAGGTCGGTCAACTGCTGCCCTAATGTCGTCGAGTTGATGGTGGTCTCGGTTTTGCTGGACGATCCTCCTCCCGGGCAACAGCACCCACCCAGAAACGCAGCGGTCAACAGCACGACAAGCAGCGAGCCTATCCATGAACTTTTCATCGGTTTATCCTCCTGTGGGGCTGATGCTAAAAAGTAGCGTCATTATAGGGTGATGCTCTATGGTTGTCAATCGGAAGAACCATCGGCGGGACAGTCGAAATCGACGTCGGAGAGCGCCAGAGGTCAGAGAGTGTAGAGCGTTTCATCGTGAGTGGGAGGAACATATTTCCGTTTCAGCCCCTTGATCCCCTCTTTTGAGAAGAGATTCTCCATACTGTCATCGTCAAAGAGTCCCCCCATCTCCTCTTCCAGTCGCTCGGGATCGGCGCCGGACTCCAGACGGCGAATCGCTTCCTCCATGGGGCCCAGGTTCATCCCGGTGTTTTCGGAAAATCGCCGCATGAACCGGGCCATGGCCCGTGGGTCGTTTTCATCCAACCCCTCCATCTCACCGGCCATGGAGAGCATGGCCCGTTCCAGCTTTTCCTCATCCATGTCGGGCATTCCCGACTGCTGCTCCTCGCTCTCCGGACGCCCTTTGGAGACGGCAAAAGAGGAGACCTGGCGCTCCAGATCCGGGCGACTGCAGAGGGGACAGCCGGGGCGCTTCTCCGTATTCACCTGGCGGGAGAGGAAATTGAAGATGGTGTGGCAGTCGTCGCAGTAGAACTCATAGATCGGCATGGAGAGCGCCTCCTTTGGATGGTGGTCTGTTTTTTAGCTTGGCAAAACATAATGATTCTTCGCTCTCCGGTCAAGGGTAATTTCCGGATGGGGAGAACTTATCGTTCGTGCGAAAAAAATCTCAATCAAACAGTAGCGTTTGCGGTCACGCATCGCGTATGATGGCGCTCGCGATTCTTACTCATTCCTGCGGAGGAGAACAGACCATGGATTTATGCCCCTGTGGCAGCGGCGAAGGCTACGCCCATTGCTGTGAACCGATCATTACCGGGGTTCACCCCGCCCCGACGGCTGAACAACTGATGAGGGCGCGCTATTCGGCCTATGTGGGGCTCAAGATGGATTTCGTCTTCGAGAGCAGCCACCCCGACCATCGGGAAGGTTACGATCATGAGGGGACACGGGCGTGGGCCGAACAGTCTAAATGGCAAGGGCTGGAGATAGTCGGCGCCACCAAGGGCGGGGTGGATGACACGGTGGGCGAGGTGGAGTTCATCGCCCGGTACACGGAGAAGGATGTCAACCGGGAGCATCACGAGTGCGGCCGGTTCAAGAAAGTAGGAGACAGGTGGTTCTTCACCGAAGGGGTCATGGTTAAAAGGAAACCGCTCGTCGTCAGCAAGGTCGGCCGAAATGATCCCTGTCTCTGCGGCAGCGGAGTCAAGTATAAGAAATGTTGCGGTAAATAATACGGGGCCGCTGATCACTCCCTACGACCTGTTGACTCGAGCGGTAAATGATGCGGGATCGCCGGTCACTCCCTCCAACCTTGTTCACTCTGACGCGTGATCCGATGTTTGAGAAAAAAATAACGGTTCTCAAGGTTGTGTACGGTATTGCGCTCTCCCTGATCGCGTTGACGATTATCTCGTCATCATGGCTGGTTCAGCGGATCGCCCTGGACAATGTGAGTGACTCACGACGGATCAATATCGCCGGCCGACAGCGGATGCTGAGTCAGCGCCTCGCGAAGAGTGTCCTGGCCCTCCAATTTTCGGCATCGCTGGTGCAACAGAAGTCGTACCTGGATGAAATAGAGAGTTCATTGACTGCCTGGAAGAGCGCCCATGCAGGGCTCCAGCGTGGTGATGACCGGCTGGGGCTCCCGTACCAGGCGCCGTCACCGGAGCTTCTGGCGCTTTTTGCAGAGATCACCCCATATCATGACGCCATGGTTGCGGCGCTTACCCCCCTCGTGAAGCGCGGCCACGCAGATGGGGTCGATCCTCTCCTCCTCAAGGAGAGTGCTGGAGTGGTTCTTGCCAATGAGCCCCGCTTCCTCTCGCTCATGGAGAGGATAACCTTTAAACTCGACAACGAAGCGAAGGAACGTGTCACCTCCCTCCGGACCATCGAAGTGGTGATTCTCGTCGTCGGGCTGTCATTGCTGGCCCTGGAGTTCCTCCTGGTGTTCCGCCCCTCCCTGCTGCAACTGGCCACGATGATGAACAGCCTCACGGCGAACTCGGAGCTGCTCAGAAGTGAGGTTGACGAACGCCGGAAGGCCCAGGCCCAGTTGCAGGAACAGCAGCGGCGGCTTGAGGCGCGAGTCGCTGAAGAGTTGGGTAAGAATCGGGAAAAAGATCAGATACTTATCCATAATGATAAAATGGCCTCGCTGGGACAGGTGGCGGCCGGTGTTGCACATGAAATCAATAACCCCATGGGGTACATAACCGGTAACCTGGGGGTGCTGGCCAGGTATTTTGACCAGTTTGTTCGTTACGACCAAATTATACGAGAGAGCGGACAGAGCATGTCGCAGCCGCAGGCGGCCGAACTCATCTGCCAGGGCAGGGAGAGCCTCGGTATCTCACATATCCTGGACGACGGTGTCGACTTGATCAGCGAGACTCGGCAGGGAGCGGAGCGGATCACGGAGATAGTGAAAAATCTCAAGTATTTTTCACGCGTAGACGCTCCGGAGAGTGAGCCGGTACAGCTGCAGAGCTGCCTGGAGAGTGCTCTGTCCATTGTTCAGAATGAATTGAAATACATCGCTACGACTATCCGGAAGGAGTATTCCGAAACACCGGAGGTCCTCTGTCACCCGGGTCAACTGAATCAGGTCTTCCTTAATCTGCTGGTCAATGCCGGACATGCCATGACCGAGTTCGGCGAGATTACCCTGAGCTGCTGGCATGACGCCGACTACGTGTATGCCTCGGTGGGGGACAGCGGCAGCGGTATTCCCGAAGAGATAATCGGCCGGATCTTCGAGCCGTTTTTTACCACCAAGGAGGTCGGTAAAGGCACCGGGCTGGGGCTCAGCATCTCCTATGACATCATGAGGAGGCATCATGGTGACCTCCTCGTGGAAAGCGTCACCGGACAGGGGACAACCTTTACGGTAAAACTCCCTCGTACCCATGAGTCAACCGGCGTCTGAATCGAAATCAGACTGCTGTGGACAGCACCAAACAATAATGGTAACATACGCCCCCATTGAAGGCGGTTCATCCCCCATGAACGGAACTGTCCCCAGTCGCGAACACTCTCACTGCCGGTGCGTTGAAAGGTGCCCATCCCGATGTCGCGGATATTAGTCGTAGACGATGATCGTTTCTTTGCCCTTCTCTGCCAGGAGCTCCTCATTGGAGACGGGCATGAGGTGGAGATCGCCTTTTCCGGAGAAGAGGCCGCTGATCTTGTGGAGAGCGGGAAGTTCGAGCTGGTCGTCACCGACCTGGTCATGCCGGGGATGAGTGGGCTGCAACTCCTGGGGGTTGTCAAGGAGCGTGACCCGTCCATTGACGTCATCATCGTAACCGGCAACGCCGACGTTGAGAGCGCCCTGGCCGCGATCAAACAGGGGGCCAGGGACTACCTGGTGAAACCGTTCAATCACGACGATTTCCGGCACACTGTGGCCCTCTGTATCGAGCAGCAGCGGCTCATGGCTGAGAACAGCGGACTCAAGGAGCTGCTCAACCTCTACCAGCTCGGGGCGTCTCTGACCGGCTGTATCGACTTCGACCGGCTCCATCCCCTCCTCACCCAGTCACTGGCCAAGCTGCTCTACGCGGAGCGGGCCATCGGGCTCTTTCCGCGGCCCGATGGGACACTCTTTCCCCAGCATCTCCTCGGTTTTTCCGTTCGGGAAGGGCACAGGATCGGCGTGCGGTTTCTGGCGACGTTTTTGGCCAAGGAGGACGGTACCAAGAGTTACAAGCGGATCGACAGCCTGGCGCTGCCTGATGTCTTCCCGTCACTGGATCTTCGGGAGGCCCTGGTCATCTACATCAGGGCGCACCATGATATCCAGGGGTACGTGATCATCTTCAACAACCACGGCAGCACTCTCCCCGCCGATATAAACCTGGAGCGTCTGGATCTGCTCCTGGATCAGTCGACTCTGGCCTTCGAGAACGCCCTCCGCTACAAGAGTATGAACAACCTGGTCTACATCGACGAGCTAACCGGACTTTTCAACTACCGCTACCTGGACAGAGTCCTTGAACGGGAGACCAAGCGGGTGAGGCGCTACGGTTCCAGTCTGGCGCTGCTCTTCCTCGATCTGGACAACTTCAAGCAGGTCAATGACACTCACGGCCACCGGATCGGGAGTCTCGTCCTCAAGGAGGTCGGAAACCTCCTCAAGAAGACGGTGCGGGACATCGACGTGGTGATCCGCTACGGCGGCGACGAGTATACCATCATCCTGGTGGAGGCGGGGCTCAACGAAGCGGCCCTGGTTTCGGAGCGGATCAGACGCTCCATCGAGGAGCAGATCTTTGCGGTAGGGGAGGGGCTCGCGGTGAGGATCAGCGCCTCTCTGGGGTATGCCTGCTACCCGCTCCATACCGCAGCGAAACAGCAGCTCCTGGAGCTGGCGGACCAGGCCATGTACCGCGGCAAGGAGGGGGGGCGCAACCGTGTTCTGCCGGCGCTCCTTCCCACCGGCGGCGTTAAGTAACGACAAGGAGAACAGGGTGGCGATTACTACCGGTATCAAGGGATTCAATGACATCCTCCCCAACCAGGTGGAGAAGTGGCAGCTGATCGAGGCGACGGCGCGGAGGGTCTTCGGGATCTACGGCTTCTCCGAAATCCGGGTCCCCATCATGGAGAAGACTGAGCTCTTTGCCCGCTCCATCGGCGACGCCACGGATATCGTGGAGAAAGAGATGTACTCCTTTACCGACAAGGGGGAGAACCTGGTGACGCTCCGCCCCGAGGGGACCGCCGGTGTGATGCGGGCCTTCATCGAGCACAAGCTCCAGGTCCTCGACCCGGTGACCAAGCTCTACTATCTGGGCCCCATGTTCCGTTACGAACGCCCCCAGAAGGGGCGTTCCCGTCAGTTCCATCAGATCGGGGCCGAGGTCGTCGGTGTCACCAATCCCCGGGTCGACGCCCAGCTCCTGGTGATGCTCTGTCACTTCTTTACCGATCTGGGGTTGACCGAACCGACCCTTCAGATCAATTCACTGGGCTGCCCCGACTGCCGTCCGGCATACCGGGCCAGCCTTAAGGGATTCCTCCTGGAGCGGCTGGAGCGGCTCTGCGATGACTGCCGGCGCCGGATGGAAACCAATCCCCTCCGGGCGCTGGACTGCAAGGTTGCCGGATGCGGCGAGACGACCGCCGACGCTCCCTCGGTCTTGGACCACCTCTGCCAGGGGTGCGATGACCACTTTGTGGCGGTACGCCGTCATCTTGAGGCGACCGCGACCCCCTTTACCATCAACTCCCGCATGGTCCGGGGGCTGGACTACTACACCCGGACCACCTTCGAGCTGGTGACCGGGCTTCTTGGCGCCCAGAGCGCCGTGGCCGCCGGAGGACGCTACGACGGGCTGATCCAGGAGCTGGGTGGACCGGCTCTTCCGGGAATCGGTTTCGCCATGGGGGTGGAGCGGGTTGCGCTGCTCCTCGCCGATAGGGAGACGGGGCGCTCTCCCGACCTCTTCATCGCCGCCCACGGCGAGGCAGCCGGGGACGAGGCGTTTCGTCTCATGATTCAGCTCCAGCGCCAGGGGTTCTGGGTGGAGATCGATTATGAGGGGAAGAGTCTCAAGAGCCAGATGCGCCGGGCGGACAAACTCAAGGCGCGCTTCACCCTGATCATCGGCGAAGAGGAACTCCTTACCGCCAGCGGGATGCTCAAGGCCATGGCAACCGGAGTCCAGGTGGCGAGCCCACTTGATCCGTCTCTCCTGGCAGAGGCCTTGTCGTGCTCATAGAGATGCACGCCCATACGGCGGAGCATTCCCCCTGCAGCACCATCGCCGCAGTGGAGCTGATCCGGCAGGTCTTCGCCAAAGGGCTGCAGGGGATCGTCTTCACCGATCATCATTACCGCTGGCCCGACGAGGAGCTGCTGTCGGTCCGCCGGGAGGCCCAGGTTCCCGAACATTTCCTCATCCTGTCAGGGCAAGAGGTCAGGACCTCGGACATCGGTGACGTACTCGTCTATGGCGCTTACCGCTCCCTCGACCGGGGGACCCCCCTTGCCGCAATCAGGGCGGAATTCCCCACGGCAGCCCTGGTCTGGGCCCACCCCTACCGGAACGGGAGGATTCCCAAGGAGGCGCTCCTCGCCGCCCCGCCGGTGGACTGCATCGAGCTCTTCAACTCCAACCAGACCATGCGGGAGAACAGCAAGGCACTTCAGGAGTGGCACCGCCACAAGTTCGCGGCCATCGGCGGCACCGATACCCATGGTGACGGCTATGCAGGAATGTATCCGACCCAGTTCGATCACCCGGTTACCGGCATGGCCGAACTGGCGGCGGAGCTGAAGGCAGGGCGCTGCCGCCCGTTTCTCAAAGAGATCCCCCACTCCGGCGCCAATACCCTGGTGACAGAGGTGGTCATCGGCACCAAGGGAGAGGACGAGGTACGGGAGCGGATCATCATCCGGAAGATGACCGACGAACGGGCCTGGAAAGCGGCTGACCGGGCGTTCCGGATCATGACGGAGCTGGCGGCCCACGGGTTCGACGGCGGGTGCTATCGGATCCCGCGCCCCATCGACATCGATGCGTCCACGAAGACCGTCATCGAGGAGAGTCTCCGGGGGAAAACGCTCTATGACCGGCTTCGCGCCGATCCCGTCAACGATGGGGAGAGATGGCTCGTCATGGCTGCCGGGTGGCTGGCCAAACTCCATGACTGCCGGCTCCGGCTTACCTCCCCCGACGAGTTCATCACCAGGGAGGAGCGGCGCCTCCCCCGGTACCTGGAGCGTTTTACCGCCATCGGCCATCGCTTCAGCGACCGGGTAGCGGTGATCGTCGACCTGATTCGGGAGGAGGAGCGACGGCTTTCCCGGGAAGAGTCCGGGAGCTTTATCCAGGGACATGGTGATTTTCATCTGAAAAACATCTTTGTCTGTCAGGAGCGCTCCTCCCGGAGCTACCTGGCGGCCATCGACTTCGCCGGCTCCAGTGTCATCCCCCCGGCCTTTGACGTGGGTTGTTTTCTGGCCCAGTTCGCCAACCAGTTCCACGATTTCCCCGAACTCCGATCAGCCTACCCCGATGAGCTCTTTCTCGACGCCTACCGGGATGCGACCGGTGGGGTAGCCGATGGCTTCATCCGTCAGGTGGGGCTGTTCAGGGCGCGGATCAATCTCAGCATCGCCGCCTACCTCATCAAGGTGGGGCTTGGCGAGAGCGAGAACCTTCAGAGGCTTCTTCTGGAGAGCGAGCAGCTCTTATGCGGCGCGCACTCCTCAAGTTAAAGGGAGTTCTTTTATGGGACCTTTGGCGCGAAAGCTGGACGAACAGTTCACCTACGGTGATTACCTGACGTGGGATGACGACGAGCGGTGGGAGTTGATCGACGGAATCCCCTATGGCATGGCTCCTGCGCCCAGGTTACGGCATCAGGGGATTTTGATGGAATTGTCACGGCAGTTCGCCAATTATCTGGTTGATAAACCCTGTCGGCTCTTTGCCGCCCCATTTGACGTCCGTCTCCCCGCGGCTGACGAGATTGATGAACTGATTCAGACAGTGGTGCAGCCCGACCTATCGGTGATCTGCGACAGACACAAACTGGACGAGGCCGGCTGCCGTGGAGCGCCGGACCTGGTGGTAGAGATCCTCTCCCCGGGAACTGCTCACAAGGATCTCAATATAAAATTTGAACGTTACGAACGGGCCGGGGTGCGGGAGTACTGGATCGTGGACCCGACAGAAAAGAAGGTCATGACCTTCGTCCGAGGGGCTAACGGACGCTATGGCCGTCCTGAGATTTATGCTGCTGAAGTAATGGCCCCGGTGACGATATTTCCCGATCTGCAAATTGCCCTTTCCACTGTCTTTGAGCATTAATCATATTTTCAATTAACCACCACTATCCCCAATTCAAGGAGAACTAACATGATCAGCGATTCCATGGCGCAGTTACTCAACAGCCACCTCAACACCGAACATTTTTCGGCCCAGCTCTATCTCTCCATGTCATCGGCAGCCGGGGTCATGGGGCTCAAAGGCTCGGCCTCCTGGTTCATGGTGCAGTACCAGGAAGAGATGGTTCACTGCATGAAGTTCTATACCTACTTGAGCAGCCAAGGGGTACTGGTGAAGCTCGTCAACGCCGATATCCCCAACGAATACGGCTCCATGCTGGAGCTGTTCGAGAAGACTCTGGTTCATGAGCAGCATATCACCAAGGCGATCAACCGTCTCATGGACCAGGCGGTCAAGGAGGGGGATCACGCCACCCAGATCTTCCTCCAGTGGTTCGTCACCGAGCAGATCGAGGAAGAGGAGAACGACCGGGACATCATCGGCAAACTCAAACTCATCGGCGACAACGGGTATGGTCGGCTGATGTTGGACAACGAACTGGGAGCCAGGGTCTTCGTACCGCCACCGACTGCTGCGGCCTGATGGTCCCCATCAAATTTCCAAGGATAACGTTATGAAGGTCAGATTTTGCAAGCAGAACAAAGGGAAGTCCGCAGTGGCGAAGCGTCTCCAGGAGTCATATCCGGAGCTGAACGTCAAGATCAAGGAGTGCATCAAGAAGTGCGGTCCCTGCAAGAAGGGACCGTTCGCCCTGGTGGACGGGGTCACGGTACGGGGAGAGGATAAGGACGATCTCTACCGGAAGATAGTGGATGAGATGAATTCGCCCAGCACGCTGAGCCTGGATTGAGTCTGGCAAACGGGTAGAGACGTCATACGCATTCAAGAGAACAGAAGACCAGATCCCTGCCGGGGATCCGGTCTTCTGTCGTATCAAACGCACGAACTGCGGAAATATTTGACGTGCAGGAATTAACTGATAGACTTGGCAAGACATTATTTCACTGATCAGCCTTAAGAAAGGAACTTATGGAAACCATGATTCGCGTCATTCATAATGACAAGTACGCGGGGACGGTAAGGGCGTCAGAACTCGGGAAAATGATCGATACCGGAAAAATCGCTGCATTTTGCCGTAAGGATGGCTGGGTTATTGTGGCTAAGCATATCATTCGCGGTTACGGCGGGACATATGCCGGGCCGGAACGGAGGATGGCGTAAGCTCCTGTTATTTTTATTTTTCACTCCTCAAGCCGTTCCATCAACAGCTCCACCGTATGCCGGACCCTGATTGAGTCACCGGCCTGATCCATCCCCCCCCGAATCTGCATGACGCATCCCGGACAGTCCATGGCTACGGTCTGAGCGCCGCTCTCCCGGATATTTTTCAACTTTCGCTGCAGGATCGGGGCGGAGATCTCCGGGAGCTTGAGTGAATAGGATCCTCCCATGCCGCAGCAGCTGTCGCACTCCACCAGCTCCTGCAGCTCATACCCCGCCTTCCTCAGCAGCTCCCGTGGCTCTTCCCAGACCTTCAGCGTCCTCTTCAGGTGGCAGGAGTCGTGGTAGGTGATCACGCCTCCCTCTTTCCCCTCCTTCAGCGTCAGGCGCCCTTCAGCCACCAGCCGCGTGACCAGGGTCGAGAAGTCGATGGTCTTGGCCGCCAGCTCCCTGGCCCGGGAAAGCCATTCACTCTGCCCAGTCTCCTCAAGCATACCGATGAATTCTCGATCAAGCGCCACCGTGCAGGTCGGGCAGGCGGAGACGACCCAGGTCACCTCTTCGGCGAGCAGGGCTCTGATGTTGTCCATGGCGCTCTCTGCCGCGCTCTCGTAGGCCCCGTTATAACGGGCCGGCGCTCCGCAGCAGCTCTGCCCTTGGGGGAAGATCACCTGAATGCCGGCCCTGTTCAGAATCCGGACCAGCGCTTCACCCATCTCCGGATAGGCGAAATCCATCAGGCAGCCGGCATAGAAGGCCGCTTTCTCGCCGCATTCCGGCTGCCTGATCTTTTGGAAGCGATCACGAAACGGCTCGGCGGCGATGGTCGGCAGACTGCGCCCGTCGGTCAGCTCCGCCAGGAACAGGGGGAGATGGCGGATGAACGTGCCGGTAGCAAACGGTTTGCTCGCCAGGGAGGCGGCGCGGAGCATGCCATGAAAGAGCCTGCGATTGTTGACTACCGCATAGATCGCCTTCTGCAGCAGTGGTACCCCTTGTTCCCGGACCAATCGGCGCCTGATCTCCATGATCAGCTCGGGGATGTCGATCTTCCCGGGGCAGAGCTTCTTGCAGGCGCCGCACTGGATGCAGAGCCCCTGGATCTCCTCGGACTGTTTTAACTCGTCGAACCAGGCGGTGAGGATGGTGCCGATGCCGCCGGTATAGACCTTGCCGAATACGTGCCCCCCCACCAGGCGAAAGATAGGGCAGACATTGAGGCAGCAGGCGCAGCGGATGCACTGCAGCGCCTGCCTGAATTTGGGGTCGGCTGCCATCTGGGAGCGGCGGTTGTCCATGAGGATGATGTGCAGCTCCTTCATGGATCCGTCACAGTTGGCGGTGGGGCCGGTGATGATCGAGACGTAGCTGGTGAGCAGTTGCCCCGTGGCGCTCCGGGGGAGCGCCTTCAGGATGGTTGCGATATCGGCATAGTGGGCGATCAGCTTCTCGACCCCCACCAGGACAATGTGTATCTTTGGCAACGAGGTAACCAGCCGGGCATTCCCCTCATTGGTCATCAGGACGATGCTGCCGCTCTCGGCCACGGCGATGTTGCCGCCGGAGATTCCCATGTCGGCGGCGAGGAATCGCGGCCGCAGTTCGTTACGGGCAACCTCCACCAGTCGCGGGATGTCGGAGGTGAGTCGCTCATTGACCTCCTTGCTGAAGAGGTCCGAGACCTCCTCCTTGGTCATATGGATGGCGGGCATGACCATATGCGACGGGGTCTGGCCAGCCAGTTGAATGATCCACTCCCCCAGATCCGTTTCACACACCGAGATGCCGGCCTGTTCCAGGAACGGGTTGAGGTGGATCTCCTCGGTGGCCATGGATTTGGATTTGACCACCGTCCTGACGCCGTGTGCCTTTGCGACCTGGAGGATGTACTCCCTGACCGTTGCGGGATCATCGGTCCTGAAAACCGTGGCGCCGCGCGCCGTGGCGTTCTGCTGGAACAGCTCCGAGAGCTGCTCCAGCTGCGATGCGGCAGTGGATTTTATTTCGGCGATCCGGCCGCGCAGCTCCTCAAAGTCGATCCCTTCGTAGGCTTTGGCCCGGTTGACCTTGTAGGCCTCGGAAAACTTCCCCAGCGCACCGGTCATATCGGCGTTGTTGACCGCCTTCCGTATGGACTCCTTGAATTCGGTTCCCATCAGCAGGCACCTCCCAGTTCATCCACGAAGACGATCACCAGCCGTTTGGGCCCATGCACCCCGATGGTCAGCACCCGCTCGATGTCTGCGGTCCGGCTCGGGCCGGTGATCATGGCGATGTAGCCGCATTCGGCGGGATTCATTCTGGTCAGCAGCGCCGGCATGTCGGGGAGCAGGCCGGACGTCGGCACCAGGGCAATATGAATCGTGGGGAGAGACGACACCAGCCGCTGCTGGATGGCGCTGGAGTCTTGGGCCAGCGTACCGGTATCCGCCAGCGCCCACTCCATCTGGCTGATGCCGAACCGGGCCTCGGCCGCCAGTTCCCGGGTTACCTGAAACTTCACTCCGGCAACCGCCGATAACTTCCGGCGGTCGATCCCGTCAAGGAAGGGGGACTCTGCCCAGAGGGCGTGACAGTGGGGAGCGTCGGCAACCCCTTCCCGCTGCAAAAAACCGGCAATAAAGTCGATAGCCACTGCCCTGGTTTGGAAGCGGCTCACCTCTGCACCGACCGCCTCGGCCCTGGCCTTGAATTGTTCATACATGGTGCGGCTCTCCTCTTGGATGTTTTCCGGAAATATTGTTTTATCCTCGTGTATGCAGCTTCGGTCGCCGACGGTCAGCCTGGATGATGTCGGCGGTAAAATATATTTGTAACACCATGAGATTTGCAGGGTATGCCATACTATAAACCCTTGTCAACAGTAACTTACCACTCTGTAAAAAATGTGTTGACAGGAAAACATGAAAAAGTGTAATTGGTATTACCAATTATTGAAACCTGATTCTATCGTCCCGTCCCCGTCATGGACGCCGGGTAATCAGATCCGATACCCCGCAGTTATCTTTCACCTCTCACCATGGAAAGGAGACGCAGTATGCCGTGGATTCAAACCTACACCCCTGCAGGAGGCACTCTCGGACTGTCGGCGCTTGTCGCCGCCATCCCCCTGGCCGTCATCTTCGTCTGCCTGGCCGTCCTGAAGATGAAGGCGCACAAGGCCGGTCCTCTGGCAGCCGCCTCGGCGGTGGCCATCGCCATTGCCGTCTGGGGGATGCCGGCCAAGCTGGCCGCTCTGGCATTTGCCCAGGGGGCGGCCTTCGGTCTTTTCCCGGTATTCTACATCGTCATCACGACCCTCTTCCTGTACAACATCACCGTCAAAGGCGGCCAGTTCGAGATCATCCGGGCGTCACTGGCCGGCGTTACCGGTGACCGCCGCATCCAGGCGCTCCTGATCGCCTTCTGTTTTGGCGCCTTTATCGAAGGAGCCGCGGGGTTCGGCACACCGGTGGCCATCGCCGGCGCCACCCTGGTGGGGCTCGGATTCCGTCCCCTGTATGCCGCCGGTGTCTGCCTTATCGCCAACACCGCACCGGTCGCCTTCGGCGCCATCGGCATCCCGGTGGTGGCCCTGGCCGGCGTCATGGGGTACGGCGATGACGGCATGATGAAACTCTCCACCATGGTCGGCCGTCAGCTCCCCTTCATCTCGGTGGCGATCCCCTTCTACGTGATCATGATCATGGTCGGCTGGAAGAAGACGATAGAGGTGCTGCCGGCCATCATCGTCTGCGGCGTGACCTTTGCCGCTTCCCAGTGGGCCACCGCCAGTTACCTGGGCCCCTACCTCCCCGACATAACCGCATCGCTGGCTTCCATGGTGGCCCTGGTGCTCCTGCTGCAGTTCTGGCAACCCAAGGAGACGTACGTCTTCGACCATGAGACCCATACCGGTCAAAAAGTAGAGCATCACTACTCCGTAGCCCAGGTGTTCCGCGCCTGGGCCCCCTACCTGGCCCTGACTCTCATGGTGCTGCTGTGGGGAATTCCCTCCATCAAGGGGGAGCTGGACAAGAGCAAGAGCGTCATCATCGTACAGGGGCTCAACGAGATGATCGTCAAGAAGCTCTCCACCCCCGAGGAGGGGGTGAAGAAGCTCTCCGCCGTCCAGGCCGAGAGCGGCAAGCTGCTGGCCGCACTGCCCATGACCGAGCCTAAGCTGGCACGAGCGATCGTTCTGCTGCAGGAACTGCAGGGGGTGGAGGACAAATTCCTTACGGTGGAGCAGGGGCTGGCCGGCAGGGGGGCGATCCTCACCGATGAGCGCTCCGCCGGTTTCAACGGAATCGCCACAAAGAGCGCCGAATTCCAGAAGCTGGTCAAGGAGGAGCTGGAAAAGAACAACCTGGTCGCCAAGGATCAGTTCAAGCCGCTGATCAAGCTCCTCAATGACCAGCTTCCCGTCAGGCTCCCCGCCAAGTACACGTTTAACTTCATGTCCGCCGCCGGCACCGCCATCCTGATTGCCGCCTTCCTCTCGGCCCTGATCTGTGGCGTCGGTTTCGGCGACCTCATAAAACTGGGGGGGAAGACCCTCTATGACATGAGATTCCCTGCCGTAACCGTGGCCTCCGTCCTTGGGCTGGCCTATGTCATGAACGCCTCCGGCATGACCAACTGCCTCGGCCTGGCGTTCACCAAGACCGGCCACCTCTTCCCCTTCATCGCCCCGTTCCTGGGGTGGCTGGGGGTCTTCCTGACCGGTTCCGATACCTCCAGCAACGTCCTCTTCGGCGGGCTGCAGAAGGCCACCGCCGAGCAGCTCGGTCTCAACCCGATCCTGACCGGCGCGGCCAACACCAGCGGCGGCGTCATGGGGAAGATGATCTCCCCCCAGTCACTGGCCGTGGCCACCGCAGCCTGCGGCATGGTAGGGGAGGAGGGGACCCTGTTCCGCTTCACCCTCAAACACTCGCTCTTCCTGACCGTCATCGTCGGGGTGATCGTCTACCTGCAGGCCTACTACCTGCAGTGGATGATCCCGTGACGTTGAGATCTGAACACAGTCCAGTCGCGTGACTCTTACAGAAGCGAGGAGCTTATGGAACGATCATTTATAAAAGAGCTTCAGACCATCGTCGGCGGGGAGTACATCCTGACCGACCGGGAGTCTCTGGCGGTTTATGGCTACGACTCGACCCCGGAGATCGAGAGCCTCCCCGCCGCGGTGCTACTCCCCGGCAGCACCGATGAAATCATCCGGATCATGCGCCTCTGCCACGGCGCCGGGGTGACGGTCACCCCCCGCGGTTCGGGGACCAACTTGTCGGGGGGGTCTCTCTCCGCCGGCGGCGTGGTGCTGCAGAGCAGCCGCCTGAACCGGCTGCTGGAGATCGACGAGGAGAACCTGACCGCCACGGTGGAGCCGGGGGTGATCACCAGCGCCCTGCACCGGGCGGTAGAAGCGCGGGACCTCTTCTACCCGCCTGATCCGGGGAGCATGAACATCTCCACCATGGGGGGGAACGTGGCCGAGAACTCCGGTGGCTTGCGCGGCCTGAAGTACGGGGTCACGGCGGACTATGTCATGGGGCTGGAGACGGTCCTGGCTGACGGCGACCTGCTCCGCAGCGGCGGCAAGGTCGTCAAGGATGTGGCCGGTTACAGCCTCAACCCTCTGCTGGTCTCATCCGAGGGGACACTGGGGATATTCACCGGCATCACCGTCAAGCTCATCCCCAAGCCCCGGGGAAAGATCACCATGTTGGCCCATTTCCCCCTGCTGCAGGATGCGGCTCTGGCGGTCTCGGCCATCATCGCCGCCAAGGTCATCCCCGCCACCCTGGAGTTTCTCGACAAGGTCACCATCCGCTGCGTCGAGGAGTACGCTCACGTGGGACTGCCGCTGGATGTGGACGCCGTGCTCCTCATCGAGGTGGACGGCCATCCGGTGGTGATCGCCGAGGAGGCCGCAGCAGTGGCGGAGCTCTGCAGGAAGCACCGCTGCTCATTTTTCCAGACGGCTCAGAACCCTTCCGAGGCGCTCAAGCTGACAGAGGCGCGGCGTACCGCTCTTTCGGCCCTGGCGCGGCTCAGGCCGACCACCATCCTGGAGGACGCCACGGTGCCGCGCAGCTGTATCGCCGCCATGCTCAAGGTCATCCAGGAGTGCGCAAAAAAATACGATCTGGTCATCGGCACCTTCGGCCACGCCGGCGACGGCAATCTGCACCCCACCTGTCTTACGGACGAGCGCGACCCGGACGAGATCAAGCGGGCCCATGCCGCCTTCGAAGAGATCTTCGACGCCGCGATCTCCATGGGGGGGACCATCACCGGCGAGCACGGTGTCGGGTTGGCCAAGAAAAAGTACCTCCCCAGGCTGGTCGGGGAATCCGGGATCCGGGTCATGCGGGGGATCAAGCAGGCCTTCGATCCCAAGGGGATTCTGAACCCGGGGAAAATCTTCTAACTGCGCTCACCATGAAGCTTGACCGCTCTCTTCTCTGGTGGGCTGTTGCGAGGTCGAAATGGAGTATGTCAAACTGATCAACTGCATGCGCTGCGGCATGTGCCTGCCGGTCTGCCCGACCTACAAGGAAACTTTTCTGGAGACCGCCTCACCGCGGGGGCGGGTGGCCCTGCTGCGCAAACTGCAGGAGGGGGAGCTGGAGCAGTCGGAACGACTCCTGGAGTTCCTCTCCCTCTGCCTGGACTGCCAGGCCTGTGCATCGGCCTGCCCCTGTGGGGTCAATGCCGGCGAGCTGGTGGCGGAGTTTACCTGCCAGCGAAAGACGGAAAAAGGGCTCGGCTTCATGGAGGAGCTGATCCTGCGCAGGCTTGTGCCGCACCCCGACCGCCTGGAGAGCTCCATGGGGCCACTCCGGCTGTATCAGCGGAGCGGCGTGCAGAAGCTGGTCCGGACGCTGGGGCTCCTCAAGATGTTTCCCCGTCCGCTGGAGAGGATGGAGGGACTGCTCCCCGAACTTCCCGCCCGGCCGCTGCGCCAGGAGATTCAGGAGGTGACCCCTGCAGCGAGGGAAGAGCGCGGCACCGTCGGCTTCTTCCTGGGGTGCGTCATGAGCCTGATCTTCTCGGATGCCAGCCGGGCCACCATCAAGCTCCTGTCATCTCTTGGCTACAAGGTCATCACCCCCCGAAACCAGCTCTGCTGCGGAGCGCCCAATATGCTGGGCGGGGATCTGGAAGGGATGAAGCAGGACGCCCGCGCCAACGTAGAGATCTTCAGCGGCTACGATGTCGATTTCATCGTCACCGACTGTGGCGGCTGCGGCGCTGAACTGAAGAGATACGGCCACCATCTGGAGGATGAATCGGCCTCGGCCTTCAGCGCCAAGGTCCGCGATATATCACAGCTGCTGGCTTTGCATCGGGATGAGCTCCGGACAATGCTCAAACCGCTGGAGCTGAAGGTCACCTACCATGACCCCTGTCATATTGCCCACTGTCAGGGGATCCGCGCCGAACCGCGGGAACTGCTCAAGCTGGTCCCCGGGCTTACCTTCACAGAGCTGAACGAGGCCGACGCCTGCTGCGGCAGCGCCGGCACCTACAACATCCAGCGTCCCGAGATGTCCGACCGGATCCTGAAGCGCAAGCTGGACAACGTACGCTCCAGCGACGCAGAAGTTCTGATCACCAGTAATCCCGGTTGCCTGCTCCAGCTGAAAAAGGGGTTGGCGGAGCAGTTGCCGCAGGTCAGGATCATGCACCTTACCGAGCTGCTGGCGCAGAGCATGGAGGGGGAGAGTGTCTGATCTTGCAACTGTTGTGATCGAAATTGGAGGAGAACGGTTGCACAGTTGACTGGTCCAGGCTGAGATATGCAGGGACAGCGGGAGAAGGGCATGGGGACTCCAACACTGCGCTTGAGGATGCGGCACGTTCTGGGTTATAGTGGCGCCGGTCTGACGAGGGGGTTCAAGGTAATGCCTGTCTGTAGAGCGGAATTAACGGGAGTTCGCACATCCCCCCCCCGGTCAAGGGGAGCGCTGTCGCTGGCAGGAACCATGTTGCTGCTGGTGGGCATCATGAGCGTTGCTGCCGGGACGTCATGGGCGGTCCAACCGCTGACGCTTGATGAGGCGCTGACCGCGACCCTGAAAAACCACCCACTGGTTATGGAGGCAAAGGGAAACCTCCAGGGGGCCGAGGCCCGAACCGGGCAGGCGCTGGCCGCCTATTATCCCCAGATCAATTTTACCGCCGATTGGGCCAACGGCCGCTCGTTCATCATTGCCCAGGAGAGTATTCGCTCCACGGAGCTGAACAGCGAAGCCCTCAACCTGAGACAGACCATCTACGATTTCGGCCGCAGCTCTGGCGCGGTTGCTGCGGCACGCGGCAACCGCGAAGCCGCCGATCAGACGCTGACTGTAACCCGCCAGGAGCTGACGCTCCGTGTCAGGAGCGCGTACTACCTGGTTCTCGCCGCCGAAAAGCAGGTTGTGGCGGTCAGGGAAAACGTCTCGGCTCGGGAGAATGTCTACCGCCAGACCCGGGAGTTCTTCTCCCAGGGGATCCGGGCGAAGGTGGATTTGGCCAGGGCCGAAGCAACCCTGTATGCGGCCAAGACGGCCCTGATCCGGGCGGAGAGCAACCGGGAGATCGCCCGGGTCGAGTTGGCCAACGCCATGGGGGTCTCCTCCCTGGGAGAGCGGACCCTGGCTGAGCCTTCCCTGCTGCCCCTCATCCTCCCCGAGCGGAGTTCGTCACTGGATGCGGCCCTGCACAACCGCGCCGAACTGCAGCAGATGGCGGCGGTCAAGGCCGCGGCGTCAGGAACCCTCCGGACGGCCAGGAGCAGCTATCTGCCGGTTATCACCGGCATCGCCACCGTCGGGTATGCCGAACGGAGCTTCCCCCCCACCGGCAACGTCTGGGGGGTGGGGTTGAACCTGACCGTCCCGCTCTTCTCCGGATTCATGTCAATGGAGCTGGTGCGCGAAGCCACTGCAACACTCAGCTCCATCGAGGCTCGGCAGGAGAACCTGAAGCTGCAGATCATCAGGGAGGTCGAATCCGCCTGGCTCAGCGGCAATGAGGCCGCAGCCCGGATGATCTCGACGGAAAAAGAGGTTGTGGCCAGCGATGAGAGCAGGGCGCTTGCAGAGGGGCGGTATCAGGAAGGGGTCGGCAGCATCATCGAGGTGACCGACGCCCAGGCCCAGGCGTTGGACGCCTCTACCGCCAGGATCCAGGCGCTGTTCGACTATTATACGGCGCGGGCCCGGCTGGACAGGGCCGTGGGAAACTAGAGTAAATTATAAGGAAATGACCCATGGCTCTGCTGAACGCGCTGGCCGGACGAAAAATACAGCTACTCTGGCTCCTGATCCTCCTGGCCGGCTGCTCTGCTCTCATGATGGCGCTCTTTGCCCCGACCAGGGTGAAGGTCGTGACTATGACGAAACGCGACATCACCTCGTACGTGTACGGCAACGGGACGGTGGAGGCCAAGGTGGTGGTCGGCGTCTCCAGTAAGATCACCGGCAGGATCAGTGAACTGTACGCCGATCAGGGGGACCGGGTGAAGCGGGGGCAGCTCCTGGCCAAACTGGAAAACGACGACGTTAGCCGACAGGAGCAGCAGTCCGAGGCCTTGCTGAGCCGGTCGGCGGCCACCCTGAATGTGGAGCAGGCCACCCTCCAAAAGGCCAAGGTCAACCTGGTTCTGGCGGAGAAGAATGCCCAGCGGTTCAGGGCCCTGGCCGATAAGAATCTGGTGGCCAAACTGGAAGCCGAGGAGTATGAGACCGCCTGCCTGGTCGCACGTGAAGAGGTCGCCCGCTGTCAGGCCTCCCTTGCCGCGCTGCTGATGGAGCAGCAGGCCAACCGGGCCGGCGTCGGCTTCGCCCGGAGCAGGGTGGCCGACACGTTCATTTCTGCTCCCATGGATGGAATTATCATCACCCGGGATCTGGAGATGGGGAGCACCGTCACTCCGGGGATGTCGGTCTTCACGCTGGCTGACCCGCGCATCATCTGGGTCAAGACCAACGTGGACGAGTCCCTGCTCAAGGGGGTAAACGTCGGCAAGAGCGCCCGGATCACCCTTCGTTCGGCTCCTGGCGACTCGTTTCCCGGTCAGGTGGTCCGGTTGGGACGCCAGAGCGACCGGGTGACCGAGGAGCTGGAGGTGGATGTGGTCTTTACCCCATCGCTCAAGAACTTCCGTCTCGGTGAGCAGTCCGATGTCTACATTACGAGCGGGGTGAAGAAAGGGGTGACCGCACTCCCCAGCGCCACCCTCGTGACGAGGGAGGAGAAGCGCGGGCTCTGGATCATAAGCGACGGGAGGCTCTCCTTCAGGGCGGTGACGGTCGGCCTTGAGGGGAGAGATGATTTTGCGGAGATCGTCACCGGTCTCGCCGCCGGCGACCAGGTGGCGGTTGCGCCGCCGGCGGAGATGGCAAAGTTCAGGGACGGCATGAGAGTCAGGGCGGTACGATGAATCTTGCCGTCAGGGACATACGGTATCACCTGGGGCGGTTCATCCTGACCTCTGTGGGGTTGGGGTTGCTCCTGGGAGTAGTCATGAGCATGGGGGGGATCTATCGGGGGCTCTTTGCCGACGCTCTGGCGGTGCTCAACCATACTCGGGCGGATATCTGGGTAGTGCAGCAGGATACCAACGGCCCGTTCGCCGAAAACTCCAGAATTCCGGAAGATATCAAATACCGGATCAAGGGGGTGCCGGGGGTGGCCCAAGCCTCTCCTCTCTCCTTTGAGACTCTCCAGCTGGAGAGGGGAGGGCGCCCCTTCCGTTTTTTCCTCATCGGCTATGACCTGAACGGTTTCGGCGGACCGCCGGTCATCACCGCCGGTCGCAATATCCGGCAGAAGCATTACGAGCTGGTGGCGGCCAAAGGGATGAATATGGCGTTGGGGGAGAAGCTCCACCTGGGGCTTCACGACTACACCGTGGTGGGGATTACCGGCAAGGTGGTCTCCTCAAGCGGTGACCCGGCGGCCTACGTCTCCCTCAGCGATGCGCAGGATATTCAGTTCAAGAAGGACAACGACGCCATCCGGAGCGACCGGGCTCGCATCGACGCCAATCTCTCCCGCATTCAGACCCTTTCGCCCACCCAGACGAAATTTCTCCGGCAGAATGTCGCCGCCATCGCCGAGTCCACCCACACGGTGAACACGGTGGTGGCGCGCCTGGCGCCGGGCGCCGATCTGAGTCAGGTCAAGGAGCGGATCAACCGCTGGAACCATTTCCGACCGCTCTCCGAGGAGGAGCAGTCCCGTATCCTGACCAAGGGGATGATCGAGAAGGCGCGGATGCAGCTGGGGCTGTTCCGGATCATCCTTCTGGTGATCTCGGCGGTCATCATCTCGCTCATCATCTACACCTCGACCCTGGACAAGATCAGGGTCATCGCCACTCTGAAGCTGATCGGCTCTCCCAACCGGGTGATTGTCGGCATGATCCTCCAGCAGTCGCTCCTCATGGGGGTGATCGCCTATGCCATCGGCTATCTGCTGCTCCTCATGACCTATGACAAGTTCCCCCGTCGTATTGTCCTGGAGCCGTTCGATCTGCGGCTCCTCCTGGCCATAGTCATCGTGATCTGCATACTCGCCAGTTTTGTGGGGATCAGGAAGGCCTTGAAGGTCGAGCCCGCGGAGGCGTTGGGTGGATAGGATGAGCTATGCCATAGAGGTGGAGAAGCTGACGAAGATCTATGGCAGGGGGGAGACGGCGGTTACCGCCCTTCTTGACGCCACGTTTCAGGTGAAACCGGGAGAGCTGGTCGCCATCCTCGGTCCTTCCGGGTCAGGAAAGAGCACCCTCCTTACCGCCATCGGGTTGATCAATGAACCGACCCGCGGCAGGGTGGTCCTGGACGGCGCCCTGGTGGCCGACGGAGGGTGGGTAGCCGGGATCGATCTGAAGCGGCTCCGGCGGGAGAAGCTCGGCTTCATCTTCCAGGCCCACAACTTGATCCCCTTCCTGACCGCCCAGGAGAACGTCATGGTCGCCCTGGAGATCAACCGGGTGTCCCGGCACGACGCCAAAATACGGGCGGCAGAACTGCTCGGTTCACTCAATTTGGGGCGTCGCCTGAACAACTACCCCTCGGCCCTCTCCGGCGGGGAAGCGCAGCGGGTCGCCATCGCCCGGGCCCTGGCCAACGTGCCGAAGGTGATCCTGGCCGATGAGCCGACCGCGGCGCTGGACACCGAGAACGGGAAAAACGTCATGGCCTTGTTGAAGAAGCTGGCGGTGGAAAACAGTTCAGCAATTCTGGTGGTGACTCATGACCATCGGATGGTCGAGGGGTTTGACCGGATATTTGAGGTACATGATGGCAGGATTTCGTGCCCGCCCCTTGCTGAAGGGGAGAGATGACGTTTGAAGGAACTCCACCGAATGAGCAATTCCCGCAGGCTCAACAGTGCAATGTTAACGGCGGGCTGCCTGATGGCGCTCCTGCTCTTCTCATCGGGTTGCCGGGAGAGGGGAGGGGTAAAGATCGGCGATCCGGCGCCGGTGATCTCGGAGCGAGATATTCATGGTTCCGACGTAGAAATGAGCCGCTTCAAAGGGAAGGTCGTGCTTCTCTGCTTCTGGGCCGACAGCTGTTGCGGGGAGAGCCTGAAACAGCTTGAAACTTTTTACCGCAGGAACCGCCCCCGGGGGCTGGAGTTACTGGCCATAGACCGGGGGGATTCCAGAGATGCGATCCAATCATATGCCAACCGCAACGGGATAACCTTCATCATGCTGGCTGACGAGCAGGGACGGAGTGCGAGCCGGTACGGGGTATTCGGTCTGCCAACCATGTACATCATCGACGGGAGCGGGATCGTCCGGGAGAAAATTCTCGGGGCGGTCCCCCTGGAGAAGCTGCAAAAGCTGGTGGATCGCCGGTTCAAGGCCCGACAGGAAGCAGAAGCAGAGTATGAAAAAATACATTCGCGCTGAATTGCTCGTAGTGCGGATTTCTCCGCGGCAGAGCGGAGCCGTTGCCAATGTTAATAAAATTAACATGAGCCGTAAAATACCGTAAATTCAGTATATTACGAGATTATGGAAAATATTGCATCTGTGTGCGAAACAATTTTACTGCTTATTTATCAAAAGGTTACAGGTGATGTTGGATAGTGTTAAATTACCAGTGACGAGGAAGGTGATCCGGAGCAGGCGTGACCTCCGCCGAATTTACCACGTAACTGACTGATATTCGGTGGATTACCTGCAGAACTGTTGGCATACATATTGAATAGCTTGAACCATGCGCCAACTCTGGAACCGCTGCAAAAAACCGCTCACCTTGCTGACACTCATCCTGCTCATCTGTTTGGCCGGAAGCGGAATAACTGCCTGGAAGGTGATCCCGCATTACCATCAGCAGGCTCATGCCAAGAGTCGAATCCTCGCCGAGTCCCTGTCAACCGCTGCCCGCCTTCCTCTCTTTGCCGATGATCGGGCAACCCTGGCTCTGCAGGCGACCCAGTGTGCGGCACACTGCTCCGACATCTGCTCGGTGGCCATCCTGGACCGTAAGGGGAACGTTGTCGCCGTGGCGGGAAATATGCAGGGACAGGAACCGGGAAGGAGTATTTGCCAGGAACTTCCCGTGATGTCCAATGCGCTTGACGTGGCCGGGGCTGACTTCATGGGAGAGCCTCACGAAGGGGAGATGCCGTTGGGGAGGGTCCGTATCGTGCTGGTTGAACCGGAGTTGAACGAGTTCGTCACGGATCTCATCGCGACCTCGCTCCTGACGGCTCTTCTGCTTTGGGTGGTTGTCTGTTGGTGCATGAGGTCGCACGTTAACTGGTTACGGATCTTTTCTAATGACGACATGAATTAATACGTGCTATATGTGGGTCGAAGTATATCTGTAATTGAGGTAGAATATGCCATACGAAGCACATCGTCCTTCAATGAAGCGATCCGATGAGCCCCCATGGACGACAAAGCTCTGGGACTGGGTTCAATCCTCTTTCTGGCTCCTCTTTCTTCTCTGTATCCTTGGAGGTCTGCTCTATCTCGCGTATGAGGCGGTCATGACCGAGATGGATGCAGCCAAACCTGGGTCGAAGGTGGGAATCCCAAAGTAGTCGACTGTGCAGTCGTCGTCACCATGAGTCGTTACGAGGTCTCACACAATGAACATACTCCTTCATATCTGTTGCGGACCATGTGCCGTCATTCCGGTCCGTGTGCTTCGGAGCGCGGGTCAGAACGTGACCGGTTTTTTTTTCAACCATAACATCCACCCGTATCAGGAGTACCGTAAACGGCTGGATACCGTGACCGCCTTTGCCGAGCAAGAAGAGTTGCCGGTTGTTATGCGCGATGAATACCGTCTGGAGGAGTTCCTCTCTGCGGTGGCGGCACTCCCCCTGGAGCGCTGCAGCTACTGCTATGCCTCACGACTGGAGGAGACAGCCAAGGCCGCTGCCGCAGGGGGATTCGATGGCTGGTCTTCGTCGCTTCTCTACAGCCGGTACCAAAGACATGACGAAATCCGTCGTATCGGCGAAGAAATGGGGGCACGTTACGGTGTGGCGTTTCACTATGAGGACTTCCGCTCCGGGTGGCAGGAGGGGATCAGACTCTCCAAGGAGCTGACCATGTATCGGCAACAGTACTGCGGCTGCATCTACAGCGAAAAAGAGCGCTACGCGCCCCGTTCCGCCGGGGCGTGAGCGATGCCCGGTCCGGGGAAATCGTGGATTTATGCACTACATTAGTCTGTTTCACGTCAGGAATCTGCGGTAAGAAAGGAGATAATCATGGTAGAGATGTTGGAGAAGATGATGCTGTCGGGACTGGGGGCGCTGTCGCTCTCGAAAAACAAGGCAGAGGAACTACTTACGGAGCTTAAGGATAAGTACCGGCTCAGTGAGGATGAGGGGAAAACGCTCCTGGAGAAAATTCAGAGTATGGCGCAACAGGGAAAAGAGACCCTTGCCGAGACAGTCGAGACCGAGGTGAAAAAGGCGATCAGGGCCGCTGGATTGATGACTCGCGAGGAGTTTGGCGCACTTGAAGCACGTGTCACGGTACTGGAACGCCGGGCAACTGACGTGATGGCCAACGACTCCGATCCGAAAGAGTAGGAGAAAAATCAGTTCCGTTCATATGGAGGAGCAGGTATGAACGGAACTGTCAAAGTGAAAACGCCCCGCCATCAATGTCTTATAAGATAAATTAATGTATGAATACTTAAATAATTGCATAAGCTTACCCCTTACCCGTGGTTATCGGTGCCACTTGTCGAACATTAGACAGCAGATTTAATTAAGTCAAGGCTAATCATTTTCCTGTATGGTAATTCGCCTGTTGCTCCCCGCTAGCGCGGGAGCCCGTGGGACGCAAAGCGCCCCACCTTTCGCCGACCACAACACGGGTTCCCCCCCTCAGGGGTCCCCCCCCTGTGTTGTGGCGGCTGTCGGTTTAAATCTCTCTTCAATCCACAACCGCCAATCAAGACGGTCAAAAGGCTTATGAGTCAAACCGGCCTCGCCGGAAGTGGGTACAGGCGAAGCACGGGAAGAAACCAAGCGCCTCGAAGAAGGGGAGGGGGAGCGGTTTCCCGCTGGATTAAAAGCGGTACCCCGTTTTCCGCTTTCCTGCTGATCAACCTTGGCTCGAATCATAAATCAACGCTCCTTTCAGTCGCTGTGTCGGGACGACCCGACATGGCAGTTTGCGCCGTCGCCTTACAACGGCCAGAGCGGCGGAGAATGGTTCTTGTGGTCTCGTATGACGTCCAGGGGAAATCAGAAGCTTTCAGCGCCTGATTCGTGCGGCTCAATGCGGTTTTTGCATCAAGACCCTGACGCTGAAAACCGTCATAGAGCTTGACGGCGGCGTCTGCCAGT
>CAIOGM010000139.1 GCA_903857795.1 uncultured Geobacter sp. | reverse complement strand
GAAACTACCTGAAACACTCTCCCGTGTCAACATCTTTTTTCAGCGACACGCTTTTTTCTTTCCGACTCTTCCGCGCCGGCTTCAGCGCCAAAAGAGATCCGTTTATAACACCACCTTCTTCTCCCTGTCAACGCCTTTTACAATGTGTTGCGTTAGTTATCGTTAAATGATTGCGCCACGCTCTTCCTTCCGGTGATAGTAAATGTCGCCATCCGGGAGAATCGACTCACCATCATCCCGGTGCGCGTCCGCGCAAGTGTAGAACCCTTCGGCATGAGGCCAGGGACTGTTCAACCGCTCCACCCGGATGAAGACCGCAGGTTCGTTTCGGGTTGCCGTCCTCAAAACCGGCTTCTTCCCGTGACGGGATATGGGCGCGGGTCGCATTGGTGTGCTTGATGGATTCGATCTCGGACATACGGACTCCGGGTGTTCTTAAAAAAAAACCGGCGCACGGAGGGTACCCTGTAACGCCGGTTGTGATCAGTTTCAATCATGGCACGGTCCCTGCTACTATCTGAAATGAGCGCTGCAGCTGTCAAAATAGCGACACGTCACCACCTGGCGACGAAATGGAGGACCTTCTCATGATAACCTACGGAATGGAGCCGAACACGAGTATCTGCCGTACCGAGCGCTACCTGCACGGCATGGACCTTTCCCGCTGCTTGACAGGCAATCACCAATGCAGGGACAGCATCGATTACGGCGGCGTGCAGTTCTGCGTCAGAAAAAGCGACAGACCGAAAGATGAAGAAAAGCCGGCTGTCGAACCGCAGACGATTTATTCATAGCCGAGGCGGAGCCAATCTTTTCCGAAACAGATTTGACCAACGGCCTCTTCTACCGGAGAACCACTAGCAGAATCCGCCTCACCGTGCAACTCCATCCCTGATTTACCAAAGGGGGAGCCTGTCGGTCCCCCCTTTTTTGTTGTCAGACGCTTTTCCCTTCTGCTAGAGTGCCTCTCTACGAACTCCTCTCTTATTACTTCTCACCTGTCACCAACCACGAGTCCCCACCTTATGAATGAACAGATCGACCGCGAATTCGAACAGCTTGCCCGGCAGGAGCCCATCTCCGAGGAAGCGGCCGTGGTCCGCTCCAAGCCCTTCTTCCTCCGAATGATCATCCTCTCCATCCTCCTCCACCTGGCCCTTACCCCGCTGATCTACCTGCCGGGGAAACGGAGCGGCGGGACTCCCCCCTCGGTGATCGCGGTGGACCTGAGCACGGTGCCGTCCCCCGCGCCCCCCGCCCCACGCCCCGAACCGGCGCCTCCGACGGCGCCCACCCCGGCTGAACCGGTCCCCCCGCCCCTTCCCGAACCGGAGCCGGTTGCTCCGGCGACTGAGGCCGAGAAACTCACCACCACACTCCAGGAGGCGGTCAGTGGCGGCAAGGAGCAGCCGGATCTTCTGGAGCAGTCATCCCTGGGGCTGGGACTCTCCCTGGGATACTTCAGCAGCCTCGCCGAAGGGCGGTCGCTGCGGGACGACATCAAGAACTATTACTTCACCCTGCTGCGCAAGGTCAACGAGCAGTGGTGGCTCACCGGTGCCGGGAGTATCCGGACCCCGGGGATCCCCATCATCACGGTTACCCTCTCCCGCAACGGCGACCTGATGGAACGGTTCATCGAACAGGGCTCCGGGGATCGGGAGTATGACCGGAAGATCCTCCAGGCTCTGGACGCAGCGGCCCCCTTCCCTCCCCTCCCCCCCTCCTACCGGGAGCCCTTCTTCAGGGTCCCCATCAGGATGGTCGCCCCCCTCAACTTCCTCCTCCCCGACAAGAGCGATTTCAAGGGACATTCCTAAAAGCCGGTCCACTCTTCCGGCTCCGCCTCTTCCACCCCACCAGGCTCTTCCACCGGAGGGCACCCCAGCGTGGTCATCCGGGCGACCACATCCCTAAATCCCGGAAGACTCTCCTGGATCTCCCGAAGGAACCGGCAGCTCTCCTGCGGATCTTTCTCCCCTTCGGCCAACAGCGCAAGTTCGTACAGGATGCCGGCGGACTCCTCCGGAGTCCCCCCTCCCTCTTCCAGGAGCGACAGGAGCAGTTCCCGGGCGCGATCGGGTTCGCCGCTCTCCCGATAACAGACCCCCTGCAGGAGGAGTGCATCGATGCGGCGCCGGGGCGACCGGGCGGCGAGCCGAAACTCCTCCAAGGAGAAGCCGTAGAGCCCCATCTCCTTGTAGGCTATGCCGAGGCTGTAGTGGCTCTCGGTGTCATCCCGGTCGATCTGGCCGTCAAGAACCCTGCCGAATTCGGAAGGAGAGAGTTCGACCCCGTATTTTCCCGACGGCTTCGAGGCTGTCGGTTCCGGAGCGCTCTTCGCGGGGAGCTCAGGGAGGGCGGCATCCTCCGACGAGGGGAAGAGCGAATCCAGTGAGAGGTCAAGGTCAAACGGCTCAGCGTCACCCCAGCTCCCAGAGGCAGCTTCGAGAAGAGCAGGACCCTCTTCAAGGGAGGAGTTGCCCCCCGGGGCGATGGAGCCCCCTTGATACACAGACGAGGGATCGTCGTCAAAGTTGACCAGAAAGGAGTCTGCAGAGATCTCCTCGTCAGCCTCGGCGTCCACGGCAGTCGGCGCCTCAAGGGGAAGATCCAGCTCTTCCTCCCAGGAGAACGCCACATCAACGGACTCCACCTCAGCCGGCGCCTCCTCCATCACCTCAACATCCAGCTCCGCCATCCCCTCCACCGCCGGGCGGAACGGGGTGATATCCTCCTTAACCTCACTCTCAACCTCTACCTCAAACTCAGCCCACTCCTCTTCCTGAACCTCTTCCGTTACCTCAACCTCAACCTCAACCTTACCCTTACCAAGAGCCTCTATCCGCGCCTCAACCTCGGCCAGCTTGTCCGGCGCCTCACACCGGACATAGATTTCCTGCAACCCCACCAGCGGACGGAGCTCTGACGGCGTCATCTGGCTGATCTTCAGGAAAAACTTCTCGAAGGGAGCGATCTGTTCGGCGGGGAAAAAGGTGAGGCAGCTTTCCAGCTGGGCCAGGGCCGCGGCTTCGTTCCCCTCGGCGATGAGGCACGAGATATACCTCTCCCGGGCAATGGGGTCATGGGGAGAGAGGAGCGTCAGCCGGCCGTAGGTATCCTTGACATTTTCCCGATCCCCGCAGGCCTCATAGGCATCGGCCAGGAGAAGCCACGCACTCCGGTTGGAGTCATCCTCCTCCAGGAGCGCCTGAAGCAGCAGCACCGCCTCATCGGCCTTGCCGCTCCGCAGCTGCTCACCTGCCAGATCGACGAAAAAATCCATCCGTTCCGGAAAGAGCTCCCGAACCCGCTCGCAGAGGAGAGAGAAACCGGTGGCGTCATGAACCTGACTCTGGAGGATGGCCGTCCGAAGAAATTCCCGGTACCCCCGATCCCGGTAACTCGTCTGGAGATAGAACTCCGCAAGCCTCAGGTGCAGGGCGCTCTGCTCCGGATCCAGGAGGATCATCCGCTCCAAGACCTGGGCAGCCGCTCCGTACTCCCCGGTGGTCTCATAGGTGAGGAGAACCGCTTGGTATTCGGCCAAGGCGTTCCCCTTGAGCCCCTGCCTCTCGTTCAGTTCGGCCAGGAGGAGCGGCACGGCCATGTTCAGGGGGGTGAGCTTCTGGATCTGTTTGTAGACGGCAATGGCTTTCAGGTAGTAGGCATTGTCGGCGTAGAACCTGGCTATGGTCTCATACTCCCGGACCGCCTCATCCTTCCGGTTCACCCGGGCAAGGAGCTCCGCCAGACGCTGGCGGAGCCGCAGATCCTTGGGATCCAGGGCCACCAGCTGCTCATAATCCTTGATGGCCCGCTCAAGGCTCCCCTTGAGCACATGCTTTTGAGCGCTGGCAAGGTATTTCTCTTTTTCGGTCATGGGACGGTTCCTAAGATTTAATGAGCGATCAACCTACCGGAACAGGCAGAGAGTGTCAAGTATGAGCGAAGCCCTATGATGGCGGTCCGGGGTGGGCAAGGGTCAGCTCTTCACGTACCGTGCCACTGTCACCCACTTTTCATCCTCCCGATGATCTTGCGCAATTCTTCCCGCTCCTTGGGCCCAAGCCGCCGGTCCCGGTAGATGCAACCACCGTAGAGCTCCACAAAACGGAGAACATCCGGCGCCACTATCCCGGCTATCAGCTCCTGCAGCCCCATGTCCGGGGAGGCCTCGACTCCGTACCCTTTCCGGAGTTGCCACTTGAACGCCGCGACCAGCCGCTCCTCCGGTGAGGGGCGTTGCCGGAGCCATCGCCCCCCCCACCAGCAGAGCAGCGGCAGGAAGAGCAGGAGCGATACCCCCCCGGCTCTCCGCCAGCGGAACGATCCAACCCCCTGCAGATGCCGCCCCGCCTCATGAAACAGGGTCAGCTGTCGCTCCAGATCGTAGGTGATGACCTGCCGGTTCCAGAAGTAGGTGACCATATCCCCCGCCATCCTCAGCGAGTGGAACCACTCCTGTCGGAAACCCCTCCCCATCTCCCCCTCATTGATCGCCCAGCGGCTGGGATCGACCCGAACCCACCCCTTCCCTTCCAGGTACGCCTCCACCCAGACATGGGCCCGCTCCTCGGTGACCAGGTAGTACCCCCCCAGGTCGTTGTACTCCCCCCCCTGATAGCCACCCACCAGTCGGGCCGGAATACCGGCCAACCGCAGGAGCACTCCGCAGGACGAGGCAAAAAATTCACAGTTACCCCGCTTTTTCACCGTTAGGAACTCCACCAGCGGCTCCCCCGACACGGGGAGGGAGGTCGTGGAGTAGACGAGGCGCTCTGCACGGAAGAGCGCCTCCACCGCAGCCAGCCGATCGGCATCGGTGGCGCCGGCCAAACGGAGACGCTCCCCCTGGCGCTGCAACCAGGGGGAGAGCCGCTCCGGAGTCTCCAGGTAGAACCGGCGCTCAAGCCCGAGCCTCCCCCGGGCAATCCCACCGACAAAGGATCCGACCTCGTAGCTGCTCCGTTTCCCCGACGGGGAGCGCCGGCTCAGGGTGAAGTCAGGCCAGCGTGTCACCCCCCGGAGAGTAGTGACCTCTCCCGGCAGCTCCAGGGCCACGAGATACCGGGAGCTCACCGGCTCCAGAAAAAACCGCTGGGGAACTGGCCGCCCCGCTCCTGGGACGAACCGCTCTCCGGCTGGAGGCTCCCGTCGGGACCAGACGCTCCCGTCGAACCGGTTGAGTGTTATCCCCCGCCAGTAGAGCTCCTGGGGAGCGAGCCGATCGCACTCCACCCGAAAGGCGACCACCTTGCTCTCCCCCACCGTGGAGGCGCTTCCCGGTTGCACCGTCTCGCTGAATCCGCTCTTCTTCCCTGTCGGATCGGCCAGGAAATCCCAGAGGGGAACCGGAGTTCGGGGAAGGATCACGAAAAAGCCGAGCAGGAGCGGGATCGAGACGGTCAGCATGGCCAGAGGGATGAAGACGAGAGAGCGGAACCGTGCAAGGGTGAGGGTGATGCTGGGGTCACGGTCATAACAGACAAGAAGGACCAGAGCCACCGGAAAGAGGAGCAGCTGGAGCCCCAGGTAGAGCATAAAGAGCGGATCGAGGGAGTAGAGCGATGACGCCGCCAGACAGAAGAGGGCCAGGAGAAAGAGCTGGAGATAGTTGCGGCCGCTTCGCTCCCCCAGAAACCGGACCCCCAGGAGGAGCACGAGGAGATTGACCATCGGCCCGGCGATATCGGCACGGGTGATCCGGAGCAGATAGACGAGGAAGAGGCCCAAGGAGCCGGCGGTGAGGAGACGGGAGGGGAGCCTGAACCCCATGCGTTCCGCCAGGAGCCTGACCAGCATGGCGCCGGGGAGGAACACTCTTGAAAAATTCTCCAGCCAGGGGAAGAGCGGGATGAAGCCGAGGAGGCTCACCGCCAGGGCCATGAGGAGTATGACGAGCTCAAGCCGGATCATGACGTCCCAACTCCGTGAGCAGCCGCAGCCGATGCCGGCGGGAGTCCTCAGGCGGGATGACCAGCTCCCCCAGCCGGAGTCCCACCGGGAGCTGCCAATCACGGATGAACCGGTTGATGAGCCAGGCGGCCCGGGAGAGGCGCTCTTCGGCATCGCCGGGGAGAAGGGAGGGATCGATGAGGAGCGGCCTCTGGAGAGCGCCGGAGAGCTCCTTCACCTTGAGCCCCTGGGAGCGGGCCGAGAGTCGCCAATGGATTAACTTGAGCGGTTCGGCCCCGGTATAGTCGGCGATCCGAAGCAGCTCCCCCTCGTACCCCTTGCGCCGGGAGTTCCCGCCGCCGGCCGGACGCCTCCCTCCCTCCGGTTCGGCAACGGGGGAAGGAAGCGGCCGGGGGAAGACGACACAGCGGCCGCTCATTGCCACCCCGGTCCGCCGGACGAAGAAGTTTACCGGGAAGGGGGAGGAGAGCTCTCCCCGGGAGAGCTCCTGATCGCCCCGGTGGGGAAAGGTGAGGGGGAGGAGCTCGCTCTCGCTCCCGCTACGGGGGAGCATGAAGAAGGAGACGGCGCCGCCGAAGGGGAGGGTCAGATCCAGGAGGAACGAGGGGAGATACCGTTTGTCGTTTTCCAGCCTGAGTGCAACAAGGCACTCCTCTCCCGCATAGATCTCGTCGGGAAACTCTACCATCCCCCTTAATCCCTTGATGTTCTGCCAGCCGGAGAGCCCGGAGGCAGTCATGAAGGCAAGGAGGGCCGCCACCATGAGGAAGAGGAGGTTGTTGCCGGTGTTCACGGCGGCAAACCCGAGGAGGAGGGTCACGCCGATATAGACGGCGCCGGCCGCGGTTATCCTCAGGCCAAAGGAACCGGGATCGCCTTGAGAATGCTTCGTAGGAGCTGCTCCTTCCTGACACCGTCCTGGTCGGCTGCGGTGATGATGCGATGGGCCCCCACCGGAACCGCAAGCGCCTTGACATCCTCCGGGATGACATACTCCCGCCCCTCCAGATAGGCGTTAGCCCGGGCCGCCTCGGCCAGGTTGATGCCGGCCCGGGTGGAGAGCCCGGAGAGGACCTGGGGGTGACTCCGGGTGGCGCCCACGATCCGGAAGAGATACTCCGTCACCTTCTCCGAGAGAAATACCCGCTCCCGCACCGCCTGCTGGGCCTCCAGGAGCGCCTCCACCGAGATGACGGGGGTCAGGTTCTTCAGTTCATCCCTGATGCTCCCGCCGCGAATGATGCTCTTCTCGATCTCCTCCGGGGGGTAACCGATGCCGGTGCAGATGAGAAACCGGTCCAGTTGGGATTCGGGGAGCGGATGAGTTCCCACCTGCTCCACCGGATTCTGGGTCGCCACCACGAGGAACGGCGACGGCAGGTCGTAGGTAGCTCCCTCCACGGTGACCTTCCGCTCCTCCATCGACTCCAGCAGGGCGCTCTGGCTCTTGGGCATGGCGCGGTTGATCTCGTCCACCAGGAGCAGGTTGTGGAAGAGCGGTCCGGGGATGAAGGTGAAACGGTTCTCCTCCCGATTGAAGATGGAGAGGCCGGTGATGTCCGAGGGGAGGAGATCGCTGGTGCACTGAATCCGGCCGAAGGAGAGCCCCAGTACTCGCGACAGCGCCAGCGCCAGGGTGGTCTTACCCAAGCCGGGGATATCCTCCAGGAGGATATTCCCTCCAGTCAGGAGGGCGATGACGCAGAGGCGGATCGTACGCCCCTTCCCCTTCAGGAAGCCGGAGAGGGTCTCGATAACCGCCAGTACGGCGTCGCGCTGGGCCAGACTCTGAGTTCGCGGTTCAAGGTTCAAGGTTCAAGGTCCTAAGGCAGGTTCGGGGTTCGGGGTTCTATGTTCTGGGTTCTGGGAAAGGGTGTGAAGGACTTTAGCACAGCATGACGAGAGACTGTCCGGAATATTTTGGGCAACCGGGAACTCTCCACCGCACATGGCGCCATTGAAACGTTGCATTGTGCACGTCACGAACCTCAAACCTCGAACCTCAAACCTCGAACCTTGAACCTTGAACCTTGAACCAATGACTTCGAACCTTGAACCTTGATCTGTGAACCTTGAACTGCTATTATGCCGGCTGTTCAGCAGAGACACGTACCGAGGCGAAAACCATGAACTATATCAGCACCCGGGGCGGAATCGCCCCTATCGGCTTCAAGGACGCGGTCATGATGGGGCTCGCCACCGACGGCGGCCTGCTCCTCCCCACGGAGATCCCCAGGATCGACTCCTCCACCCTGGCCCGCTGGCATGACCTCCCCTACCGGGAGCTGGCATTGGAGATCATCTCCCTCTTTGCCGATGACATTCCCTCGGCCGACCTGAAGCGGCTCATCGACCGCTCCTACGACCGCTTCACCGCCCCGGAGATCACCCCGCTGGTGACAAAGGACGGTGTCCAGATCCTGGAACTGTTCCACGGCCCGACCCTCGCCTTCAAGGACGTGGCGCTGCAGCTCCTGGGGAACCTCTTCGAATACCTCCTCAAGGAGCGGGGGGAGAAGATGAACATCGTCGGCGCCACCTCCGGTGACACGGGGAGCGCCGCCATCCACGGGGTCAGGGGGAAGGAGAACATCAGCATCTTCATCCTCCACCCCCATCTCAAGACCTCGCCGGTGCAGGCGCTCCAGATGACCACGGTGACCGATGACAACGTGCATAATATCGCGGTGAAGGGAACCTTCGACGACTGTCAGAACATGGTCAAGGGATTCTTCGGCGACCTGGAGTTCAAGGAGAACTACTCCCTGGGCGCGGTGAACTCCATCAACTGGGCCCGCGTCCTGGCCCAGGTGGTCTACTACTTCTACGCCGCTTTCCGGGCCGCCCGGGAACCGGGGGGAGAGGTGATCTTCTCGGTCCCCACCGGGAACTTCGGCGACATCTTCGCCGGCTACATCGCAAAAAAGATGGGGCTCCCCATCCGGCGGCTGCTCCTGGCCACCAATGAGAACAACATCCTCACCCGGTTCATCAACGACGGCGACTACTCCCTCGCCCACGTGGTCTCCACCGCCTCCCCCTCCATGGACATTCAGGTCGCCTCCAACTTCGAGCGCTACCTCTACTATCTCTTCGATGAAAACCCCGAGGCTATCCGCCGGGCCTTTGTCTCCTTTGCCGAGAACGGCCGGATGAACTTCAGCCTGGAGCAGCGGCAGAGAGTGGCCGAGGAGTTTCTTTCCCGCTCGGTGAACCAGGAAGAGACCCTGAAGTGCATCGCCGACTTCCACGCCGAGACCGGTTATCTCCTGGACCCCCATACCGCGGTCGGCGTAACGGCAGCCCTGGAGTTCACCTCATGGGAGCTCCCGCTGATCTGCCTCGCCACCGCCCACCCAGCCAAGTTCGACGAGGCGGTGACCGCGGCCACCGGCATCGTGCCGGAGCGTCCGGCGCTCCTGGATGGCATCGAAAACCTCCCCACCCGCTGCCAGGTGATGGAGAACGACCCGGCGGCGATCCGTGCGTTCATAGAAGAGAACGCCATATGAAAGAGCCTGGTACGCCATGATTATCGACTGGACGACCATCGACACCGTACTCCTGGATATGGACGGGACGCTTCTGGACCGGCATTTCGACGATCACTTCTGGATGGAGCATGTGCCGAAAACCTGGGGGATGAAGCACCGTGTTCCCGTGGATGAGGCCAAGGAGTACCTCTACTCCCTGTTCCGCTCCCAGGAGCAGACCCTCAACTGGACCGACCTAGACTACTGGTCCGACCGGCTGGGGCTGGACATCCCGCTCCTCAAGCTGGAGGTGGAGCATCTCATCGCGGTCCATCCCGGCGTCACCGAATTCCTCGCCTTCCTCCGCCTTCACGGCAAGAAGAGCTGGCTCGTCACCAACGCCCATGGCAAGACCCTTAATCTCAAGATGAAGAAGACCCGCCTCGGCCCCTCCTTCGACGGGATCATCTCGGCCCACGACCTGGGGCTCCCCAAGGAGGATCTCCGGTTCTGGGGAAGACTGCACGAAAAGATCCCCTTCGATCCGGCCCGGACCCTCCTGGGGGAGGACAGCGAGACCAACCTGGGGACCGCCGCCGCCTACGGCATCCGCCATCTCATCTACGTCAGCCGCTTCAGCTCCGTCATCCCCCCCACCCCCTCGGAGCGCTACCGCTCAATCCACTACTTCACCGAACTGCTGCCGGCCTGACCTAACTACATGCCCTACCTCTATCTGGCCGCCGCCATCATCTCGGAAGTCATAGCCACCACGGCGCTCAAGGCGACCAACGAGTTCACCCGGTTCTGGCCCAGCCTGCTGGTCATTACCGGCTATGCCGCCGCCTTCTACTTCATGACCCTGACCCTGCGCACCTTCCCCGTGGGGATCGTCTATGCCGTCTGGGCAGGCGCCGGCATCGTACTGGTCACGATCCTGGGCTATTTCCTCTACAACCAGGTTATTGATCTCCCGGCAGTCATCGGGATTACCCTCATCATCGCCGGAGTCGTCGTTATCCAGGTATTTTCCGGCTCGGTTGTCCACTGACCGGGTCTGCCCCGTTGAGGTTCACGAGAAGATCGTTCGCCCCGCGATACAACTGATCACGGAAAACCGCTCATCGAAGAGATCCGCCAGGAGCGGGCGAACCTCCTGCCAGACAAGGCCGCCTCCGCCGCAACCGGGACGCGGCACGATGATCCTACCCCACCCTTCCCGATCCGCCATGACCCGGAGCTCTTGCCCTGAGCGCCTGATGAGGCGCATGTCGGGAGCGGCCCAAGGGCTCTCCTCCACGGGAAACGTGACCAGCCCGTCCCCCAGCAGATAGACATGATTTCCGCCTGCGGAGAGCAGCGCACCGAGGCGCGCCCGGAGATCGGGAAAGCGTTCCTGGGCCTGGCGGGCGCACCCGCGGCCGAACACCGCCTCCCCCTTCCGGGTGACATGACCGTTGGTGGTAATGCAGAGAATCCCCTCCCCGCTGAAATCCCAGAGGTCACCGATAATCTCCCGCATAGCGCCTCCTGCTCCATCCCAGCGTGAACCGCGCCGCTCAGCAGCTCTCCTCCTCGATCTGTTCCAACAGCGCCAGCGCCGGCAGGTCATCATACTTCTCGAAGAGTTCCCTGAGATTATTGATGTATGAGTGAATCAGGAACAGCTCGTCCAGGCGGCGCCCGCTGTTCCCGTCCGGCTGTCCGACCCGCGCCAGCTTCTCCTTAAACTGCTCCCAGAACCGGTTGCTCTTGGCCGGGTCATCGATATGCCGGCGCAACAGCGTCACCAACTCACGCGAATTGCTCTCCCCCTCTATCCCCCGAAATGATACGTAACGGTCCGGTTTCTCCTCCTGCCCCATCGACTCCTCCTCTCTAAGCTGCTCTCCCCGCGGACACGGCGCTTAATTTCTGATCAACGGTGACCTCTTTCCCGGCAGAAAAGGTGCTCCGCGCCTGGGTGAGGATATTTTCCTGACGTCACTTTCGACCAGTTGTACAGCCGCACGCACCGCAGCTGCAGAGCCTCAGGCCGCAGCCGTCACAACCGGGGTTGAGCGGATCGCGGCCATCAACAGTCGCACCACAGCTGCCGCATTCATAGCGGAAGAAGGCGAAACCGCAGTCCCGACAGAGGAGTTGCCGCGGTTCCCCCGCCTTGGGGACGATATGGATGGAGCCGCAGATCAGGCAGATCGACCCCATTGCCGGGTCGTTCCTGATCCCCTCGCGCTCCCTCCGGTAGTGACTGAACAGCTTCCGGGCGGTATCCCTGTCTACAATTTCCGGCATTTCCATCACCCTCCTCACGACATCTTCTGCAGTCTGATGCAAATTCACTGCCAGCTACGGGAAAATCAAGTCGGCCGGCACACAAGTTTTTTAGAAATAAATGTGTACTAATAAATTAACAATTATGTTATAAGCATCGGCACGAATCATCCGGTTACGTCTAACGTCGAGAACCACTAGAGGTAAACACCCCCTAAAAACGACAACGATCGCCAGACGAGAGGAACCCATGGCAAAGAGTCCGACCGAAGTCAAACACCGAGTCTCGGGGGATTGGACCATCTCCGGAGTAGAGAGTCAGTTCGGGTCACTGAACGATACCCTGCAGGAACTGGCGGCTGACCGCTGCAAAGCTATGCAGGTCGACTGCGCCGGGATCGACGCCATTGACATGAGCGGCCTGCAGCTCCTCCACCTCTGGATGGAGTACGCCAAGGCGCAGGGGGTCGGCGTACAGCTGGTCAATCTCCCCGACTGTATGCAGCAGACCGTCCGTCAGTTGGGATTGGGCCCATGTTTTTCAGGAAACTCCCCGGTTGAGGGGTGAGCTCTTTGCCCATGAACTCCCCTGAAACTGCCATGGAGTTACGCAATGGATATTGATGTCAGCCGATTCAACCAGCTGTTCTTCGATGAATGCACCGAGCATCTGGCCGAGATGGAGCGGATATTCCTGGGAATAAATCCGTCCGATCCCGACAGGGAAGAGCTCAATGCCCTGTTCCGGGCGGCCCACTCCATCAAGGGAGGAGCCGGGATATTCGGCTTCCCGGACATGGTGTCCGTGACCCATACCATCGAGACCCTGCTGGACCGAGTCAGACATGACGAAATAGCTCTTACCAGCGAGATGCTGAATCTCTTTCTGCAGGCCGGGGACGTCATAACCATGCAACTGGCCGGTCACCGGGACGGCACAATGGTCGATGAGCAGGCCATACAGAGCGTCTGCGGGGAACTGGGCGCAATCTCGGCTAACAGCTTGCCGGCGCTCCAACCGCCCCGGGTTGACCCTGTCGGCCGGACCGGCGACAGCAGGGAAGCGGCCGCTGGGTCGACCTATCGTATTGTTTTCACCCCGCCGCCCAACCTGTACACCCGCATGGTCCGAATGGAACCGATTTTCGCGGATCTGGCGACAATGGGCGATTTCACACTGACTGCCCGATTCGCTCCGCACCCCGAATTCCCTGTTTATGACCCGACCCGCTGCCTGGCCCACTGGGAGATGATCCTGACCACCAGTTGCTCCGCCGCGGAGGTCGTCGAAATATTCATGTTCGTGGCGGATGAGGAGGAGATCAGCATTGAGCAGCTTCCGCCGGTGGCCATGACTGCCGGCCGATCATCCGCCCTGGCAGTCGACTCCCCTCCGGTTTCCCATGGGAAAGAGGCAGCCACCACCGGTGCAACGTCTGGCGGATTGCGGGGGTACGATCACGCAACCACCCACTCCACGTATGGCCGGCGTCGCGAAGAGCACGTTGAGACCACCTCTATCCGCGTGGGTGTGGCGAAGGTCGATCAGCTGATCAACCAGATGGGGGAACTGGTAATCACCCAGTCCATGCTGGCCCAGAGCGCCAAGCAGCTCGATCCGGTTCAGTTTGAGAACTTCCATCGCTCCCTGTCTCTTCTGGAACGGACGACCCGCGACCTGCAGGAGAGCGTCATGTCGATCAGGATGGTTCCCATCAGCTTCATCTTCAACCGCTTTCAGCGGCTGGTCCATGACTTGGCCGATTCGCTGGGGAAACGGGTTGAGTTGAAGCTGGAGGGAGAGACGACCGAACTGGACAAGGGGCTGATCGAACAGTTGGCTGATCCGCTGACCCATCTGGTCCGCAACAGCCTGGATCACGGGATCGAGTCCCCCGAACTCCGGGTTACCGCCGGCAAACCAGCCGTCGGCGTCATCACCCTCAGGGCCTCCCAGCAGGGGGGGCGGATCGTGGTGGAGGTGACAGATGACGGCGCCGGGCTGAACCGGGAGAGAATCCTGGACAAGGCGGCCCAAAACGGAGTGCCGACATCGGACTCCATGAGCGACGAAGAGGTCTGGCAGTTGATCTTTACCTCAGGCTTTTCCACCGCCGACCAGGTCACCAATCTCTCCGGTCGCGGAGTCGGAATGGACGTGGTGCAGAGAAACGTAACCGCCATGGGAGGGCGCGTCATCCTCACCTCCACGCAAGGGAGAGGAAGCCGCGTTTTCATCTCCCTGCCGCTGACCTTGGCCATACTGGACGGACTCCTGGTGCGGGTAGGAAGCGAGACCTTCATCGTCCCGCTCAACTCCATCATCGAATCACTGCAACCGCGAACCGCAGCACTGAACGAGGTGGCGCCAGGTCAGAGCACGGTGCATGTCCGCGGGAACTACCTCCCACTGATCCGTCTGGGTGAACTCTTCGCCATCCCGGAAGCGGTCCAGCGGCCGGAAGATGCAATTGTCATGCTCATCGACGCCGATGGGGAACAGCTGGCGTTGCTTGTAGATGAACTGCTGGGACAGCATCAGGTGGTGATCAAGAGTCTGGAGACGAATTATCGTAAAGTAGCCGGTACTGCGGGGGCGACAATCCTCGGGGACGGTCAGGTCGCCCTGATTCTGGATGCGGTGGAACTGGTCCGCCTCTGGCGGAGTCAATAGCGGTGTCACGGCTGGCCAACATTTCACATGATGGGACAGGAGGGGCCATGAGGATGGATGGACAGACCAACGCAAATAGTGGAGGGGAGGCGCAGGAGTACCTCACCTTCACCCTGGGCAGGGAGGAGTACGCCATGGACATCCTCAAGGTGCAGGAGATCCGCGGTTATGACTCGGTTACCCGTATTGCCAACTCCCCCGGTTTCATGAAGGGGGTCATCAACCTGCGCGGCGTTATCGTGCCGATCATCGACCTGAGGATCAAGTTCAACCTGGAGCAGCTGCTCTACAACGAGTTTACCGTGGTCATCATCATCAATATCCTCGGCCGGGTGATCGGTATGGTGGTGGACGGGGTTTCCGACGTGGTCACACTGTCGCCGGAGCAGATTAAGGCGGCGCCGGATTTCGGCGCCGGTACCAACGCCGAATACATCACGGGTATCGGCACGGTGAACAAGCAGATGCTGATCCTGGTTGATATCAACAGGCTCATCGGAAGTGACGACCTGCAGTTGATGGAACCGACCGATTCTCAACTGGATCTTGCTGCCTGATTCCAGAAGAGAAACTCACCCACAAGGAGGAATAATTGTGAACTGGTACAACAATCTCGACATCAAGAAGAAGCTCATAAGCAGCTTCATCCTGGTAGCGCTCATCGCCGGGGCTGTCGGCACGGTGGGCATTCTGAAGATTAAGCAACTGGATGACGCGGATACGGCGCTCTATGAACAGAACGCCATGCCGATGGTACAATTGGCGGCGTTCATCGACGGATTCCAGAGAATACGGGCGAACACCCTCTATTCTCTGCTCTATAGCGGAAACCCCGAGAAACTGAAAGTTTTTCAGACCAAAATCGAAGAGCATCGCAAGGAGATCACGGAAGCACTGGCGCTCTACGAGAAAGGGGATCTGAGCGCCGAAGACAAGAAGTCGACGGCGGAACTAAAGATCGGGCTGGCAGCCTATGACCAATTGACGAATAAACTGCTGGAACTGGCGGCGGCGGGAAAACCGCAGGAAGCCTTGAAATTCATAGATACCGGTGGCGCCAGCGTTATAACTCGGATGAGCAGACTCACCAAGGAGATGCTCGCCATTAAGGAAAAAGAAGCTCAGAACAAATCCGACTCAAACACCCTGCTGGCCAACGGCGCAGTGAAGGTCATGATCGCCTTTGTGGCTGCCGCGATGCTCTTGGCCATTGGGTTGGGAATCTTCATCAGCCGCATAATCATGCTCCAATTGGGCGCCGACCCCAAGAAAGTCGGCGAGGTCGCCAACTTGGTCGCGGCAGGCGATCTCTCTTGCGGTATTGAACTTAAATCCGGAGACAACAGCAGCGTCATGGCCTCCATGAAGAGGATGATCGACAACATCACCGCCCTGGTGACCGACGCCGGCCTCCTCTCCCAGGCAGCCATAGCCGGCAAGCTGGCCACCAGAGCCGACGCGTCCAGACACCAGGGTGATTTCCAAAAGATTGTCACGGGGGTCAACGAGACCCTGGATGCGGTGATTGGCCCCCTGAACGTGGCCGCCGAGTATGTCGACCGGATCTCCAAGGGGGACATCCCCCCCCGGATCACCGATCAGTATCAGGGGGATTTCAACGAGATCAAGAACAACCTGAACACCTGCATCGATGCGGTCAACGTCCTGGTGACCGACGCCAACCTCCTCTCCCAGGCCGCCGTTGCCGGGAGGCTGGCCACCCGGGCCGACGCCTCCAGACACCAGGGGGATTTCCGCAAGATCGTGACCGGGGTCAACGAGACCCTGGATGCGGTGATTGGCCCCCTGAACGTGGCTGCCGAGTATGTCGACCGGATCTCCAAGGGGGACATCCCCCCGCGGATCACCGATCAGTATCAGGGGGACTTCAACGAGATCAAGAACAACCTGAACACCTGCATCGATGCGGTCAACGT
>CAIOGM010000138.1 GCA_903857795.1 uncultured Geobacter sp. | reverse complement strand
GTACGAAACTACTTCTGATCGGGGGTTGAAAATGAACAGGTGGATTCTTATCTTCATTATCGTCGTCGCGTCTCTAGGCGGGTGTATGGGAGAGAAGGGGAAGGAGCTCTTTGAAACCGCCCGGTTTGAGGAGCAGCAGCATAACCTTCCCCATGCACGCCAACTGTACGAGGAGCTGGTCGTAAAATACCCCGGCTCGGAGTACGCGAGCAGGGGAGCGGCGCGCCTCCGGGAGATCCAGGGGAAGTAGCAGAGGAAGGCCATCGGGCAACTCCGGCGGATTACACAAGAGTGGGGCGCATCTGACCAGTTCGACTACCCATGAGCAGGATATGGAGCCGGGAGCTGAACCGGAGGAGGAGTCACTTCCCATTCCGTCGGAGCTGGTGACTGGTTCACCCGCGGAGCTCCTCACGGAGAGGAGAGTCCGTCTCTGGGCGTTGGTCCTGGATGCCCGCGCCATCCCCTGCCATCTGGAGAACGACGGTGGCTGCTGGCGTCTCCTGGTTCCGGCCGGTCATCTGGCCGTGGCCGTCCATGAGCTGCGCCTCTTCGTGGAGGAGAACCATAGCTGGCCCCCCCCGGCACCACCGTCCCATCCCCTGCTCGAAAACACACTGGCCCCCCTCTCCATCCTGCTGCTCCTGGCGATCTTCCACAACTGTACCCGGCTCGATCTCACTCTCGGCAGGGAGACGCCCATTGACTGGACACTCCTGGGCAACGTCAACCCGGCTGACCTGAGGGATGGTCAGTGGTGGCGCCTGGTGACGGCGCTCACCCTCCATGCCGACGTGCTGCATCTGGTCAGCAACCTGGCCATCGGCGGGCTTCTGGTGGTCTGTCTCTGCCGCGACCTGGGTTCCGGCCTCGCCTGGACCCTGATCCTCGGCTCCGGTGTCCTCGGCAACCTGCTCAATGCACTGCTCCAGGCGCCGGATCATCGCTCCATCGGCGCGTCCACCGCCCTGTTCGGCACGGTGGGGATCCTCGCCGGGGTGAGCACACTCCGCTCCAGTGACCTATATTGGAAGCGCCGGCTCCTGCTCCCCGCTGCCGGCTCCCTGGCGCTGCTGGCGACTCTGGGGACGGAAGGAGCCCATACCGACCTGGGGGCGCACCTCTTCGGGTTCATCTCCGGCGTGGGGCTCGGGTTGATTGCGGAGTCTCTGGTCAAGCGGAACGGTCGGCCGGGGGGGAGGGTCAACGCCCTGCTGGCTCTTGTCTGCGGACTGATCGTCTTCTGGGCCTGGTGGATGGCGCTGGGGGTGCAGCTTTAGGAACAACGTCAGGCAGCTTCTTTCAAGAAGAAATCAACGTGGAGGGCGTCAAAAGGAAAAATTATCTGACCGGTATCTGTCCGGTGAAGAATTCCCGCATCTAACAGGGCATGCACATCACTATGAACCGCCTTTACATCTCTGACAAGACGGCGAGCCACTTCACGAATAGTCATCGGCCCTGAACCAGTCATGAGATTTAATAATTCCCAACGCTTTCCAGAGAGAATTTTGAATAGTAATGCAGGGGTTTCAAAGCTGATGATGTCACCCTGAGGCTCCCCCCCGAATGCTTTGAGAAATCTTCGGTTGGTCGTTTCGCGAGACGATACTTCTAACTTTACCGTACGCATATTAGTTAGTACCTCCAGGTGTCTGCATCGTGCCAGGCGTAGGGTGTGCACCGGTTTCATGGTCCGCACGAGAAATCCGTGCGCACCCTACCGCTGTTGCGAGAGGTGGGGCTGTATATCCGCCACCATCATGAGGCGTATGACGGCAGCTGTTATCCTGACGGTCTTGCCGGAGACAAGATCTCCGTTGGAGGACGGATCATTGCCATGGCCGAGACGTAGAATTAATAAATCAAAAGAAGATTGCAAGCATCCCGATTGTCTGTATAATGGCCCGCCGACCTCCCCTGGAACACTTTCGGGCTCTTCTGAATAACCTCCGCCCCTGACGGAATATATCATGACTCGACTCTTCTCCCTCTCCCTGGCGCTACTGACGCTGGCCTGGGCCCTCACCTGCGAAGGCGCCACGCTCACCCTGAACGACTGTCTCGCGAGAGCCTCCGCCGAAAACCGGGCACTGCAGGCCACGGCCTTTGACGATGCCATCGCCGGCCAGGGGGTCACCCTGGCGGAGAGCGCCTGGTTTCCGCGTATCGACTTTCAGGGGGGGTATACATCGCAGCTGGCGGAGCAGAAGATCACCTTCAACAGCGTCGCGGTCCCCACCCAGGACGCCAACTACGGCTTCTTCAGCCTCAGCCTGAACTACCTTCTCTATGACTTCGGCCGACGGGAAGCCAAAAATCGCCACGCGGAGTTGCTCCAGGAGATCACCACCGACCAGTACCAGGGTCGCAAACAGGAGCTCTTCCTCCAGGTGGTACAGGGGTACTACGGTATCCTCCGCGCGGGGAAACTCCTTCACGCGGCCGACGACGAGGTGACCCGGTTAAAAGAGCATCTGCGGGTGGCCAAAAGCCTCTATGAACAGGGGGTAGTGACCCGTAACGACCTCCTGCAGGCGGAGGTCAGGCTGGCGGGGAGTCGCCAGAGACAACTCTCAGCGGCTAATGAGCTGGAAAAGGGGTGGCTCCTGCTCAACTACCTCACCGGGGCCCCCCCGACGTTCCGCGGCGACCTGGAAGAGGGCGCCCCCTATGCCGCCACCTCCGGAACCGCAGACGATGACGCCGTCGCCTCCCGTCCCGAATACCGGGCCCAGGAGAAGACGGTGAAGGCCGGGGAGTTCCAGGTGACCGAAAGCGGTCGGGCCTATTACCCGGAGCTCTTCTTCAGGGGGGGGATCGACTATGTGGAGAACAGCATGGTCAAGGAGCAGGTTATCTACGCTGCCTCGGTGGGGGTCAGATTCAACATCTTCGAGGGGAACGCCACCACCGCCCGGCTCCGTCAGGCAGTAGCCCGCCGCTCCCAGGACGAGGTCCGCCTCACGGATCTTGGAGCTCAGCTCCGGCTGGAGCTGTCCTTTGCAGGCCGTGACGCCGCGGTGGCCAAGGAGCGGATCACGGTCACCGAACAGAGCATAACCCAGGCGGAAGAGAACGTCCGGATCAATGAGAACCGTTATCTGGAGAAGGTGGGGACAGCCACCGAACTGCTGGATAGCCAGACGCTGCTGACTCAGACCAGGGTCGATCATTACACCGCCCTCTACGACTACCAGCTGGCCCTGGCCCGGGTAAAGAGGGCACGAGGTGAACTGTGAGTGACGTAACGAGCGCCGGTCAGGAACCGGCGGAGACGACAACCCCAGAGGAACTGCCGAGCCCGCCCCGGGCGAGCGGGAACGGATCGCGCCGGCGCGCCGGCGTTGTCTTCGTCCTGATCATAGCCCTGGTGACCTTTCTCGGAGGGGGGTGGTGGCTGAGGAGCGCCAACCGGATCGTCACCGACGACGCCTTCATCGAGGCACCGGTCCATACGGTCTCCTCGAAGGTACCCGGCACGGTGCTGAGGATCTGCGTCATCGACAATCAACAGGTGAAGCAGGGGGATCTGCTTCTGGAGCTGGATCCCGCCGATTACCGGGTGAGGAGCGACTCGGCCGCGGCCTCCCTGGAGATGGCCCGGAACGAGACCTCGGGGGATTATGCTCAGGTGGAAGCGGCCCGGGCCGGGACTGCCCTGGTCACGGCCCGCCTGGATCAGGCGGAGCTGGAGCTGAAACGGGGCGAGGCGCTCTTCCTGAAGGAGGTCATCCCCAAGGAGCAGCTGGAACGGCTCCAGACCGCCCAGCGGGTAGCCTCCTCCCAACTGAAGGAGGCCCAGGAGAAGGAGCGGAAGGAGCGGGCCCTCATCGGCCTCTCCGGGAGTGGCGGCAAAGAGGCGCGCATCGTCCAGAAGGAGGCGCAACTCCAGGAGTCCAGGCTCAATATCTCCTACACCAGGATCTACGCCCCCGTTGACGGCTACATAACGAAGAAAGCAGTGGAGATCGGCAATATCGTCCAGACCGGACAGCCGCTCATGACTATCGTCCCCTTAAGTGAGTCCTGGATTACCGCCAACTACAAGGAACGGCAGCTTGCCCATCTCCAGACCGGACTGCCGGTGGAGTTCACCGTTGACGCCTATCCCGGTAAAAGCTTTCACGGCACGGTGGAGAGTATCATGGCCGGCACCGGCGCCGCCTTCTCCCTCCTGCCGCCGGAAAACGCCACCGGCAACTATGTAAAGGTAGTCCAGAGGATTCCGGTTAAGATCCGGATCACCCCTCTAGGGGAGCAGGAGCGTCCGTTACGGGTGGGGATGAGTGTGGAACCGACCATCATCACAGACCGGAGCACCCTGGAGATCATCAAGGAGTTGAGCCCGTTCAGGTGATGGAACCGGTCAAGAACATCAACAAGTGGCTCATCACCGTAACGGTGATGCTCCCCACCATCATGGAGATCATCGACACCTCCGTGGCCAATGTGGCGCTCCCCCATATGCAGGGGAGCCTCAACGCCGGCACCGACGAGATCACCTGGGTCCTCACCTCCTACCTGGTAGCCAACGCCGTGGTCCTCCCCATGACGGGGTGGTTGGCGCGGCTCTTCGGCAGGAAGCGCTTCCTCATCACCTGCGTCATCATCTTCACTATTTCCTCGTTCCTCTGCGGAGCCGCCCCTAACCTGGAGGCACTCATCCTCTTCCGGATCATTCAAGGAGCTGCGGGTGGGGCGCTCATCCCGTCCAGCCAGGCAATCCTCATGGAGACGTTCCCCCCCCACCAGCAGGGGATGGCCATGGCCATCTTCGGGGTCGGCGCCATGTTCGGCCCCATCATCGGTCCGGCCCTGGGGGGGTGGGTCACCGACAACCTGAACTGGCGCTGGATCTTCTACGTCAACATCCCGATTGGTATCATCGCCGTGGTCATGGCATCCTTATTCCTCTTTGACCCGGAGTACCTGAAACACAAGATGAAAATCTCCATCGATTACGCCGGACTCGTCCTCCTGACAGTGGGTCTCGGTGCACTGCAGATCGTACTGGACAAGGGACAGCAGGACGACTGGTTCAACTCCCCATTCATCGTTACCTGCTCCTTGATAACCATCCTTGCACTGGTCCTCCTGGTAATAGTGGAACTCCGCCACGAACATCCCATCATCAACCTGCGGCTTTTCAAAAACGTGTCATTTTCAGCCGGCAACACCATGATGTTCTTCGTCGGCTTCTGCCTCTACAGCTCCATCATGCTCATCCCCCTTTTTCTACAGACTCTCATGGGTTATAACGCCACCATGGCTGGCATGGTGCTGGCTCCCGGCGGCATCGCCACCCTGGTTACCATGCCTGTGGTCGGAGCGATGCTCGCCAAATTCGACGGCCGCAAGATCGTCCTGGCCGGGCTGGTTATCGGCGCTTCGTCCATGTTCATCATGCAGCGGTTCACCCTGGAGGCCGCATACGTGGACTTTGTCTGGCCCCGGGTCGTCCTGGGGGTCGGCTTGGCCATGATCTTCGTGCCGCTCACCACCGTCACCCTGGCCACCATCTCCCGGGAGGAGATGGGAAACGCCACCGGGATGTTCAACCTGCTCCGCAACATCGGCGGCAGCGTGGGGATCGCCATCGCTGCGACACTTCTGGCCCGTTACAGCCAATTCTATCAAAACAGCCTGGTGGCCCATATTACGCCACTCAACCGGCTCTACCGGACGACCCAGGCCGGCATCAAGGGGGGATTCATGGCCCGGGGGGTGGACCCCTTCACCGCCGAGACATCTTCCCTGGCCGCGCTCTACGGAATGGTCCGAAGACAGGCAGGAATCCTCTCCTACAACCGGATCTTCTTCATCGTCGGATTGGCCTTCCTGGTGATCATCCCCCTCCTGCTCCTTCTCAAGAAACAGAAGATCGGCGCCCCATCGGCGGGGGTTCACTGATCACGGAAACCGGTGCACACCCTGCGACACGAAAATGGGCTGTAGTGTCCCCGTTGTCCTGCGTCGCAATGAGATGCTGATACCTGTTGCTAACCGACCAGCGTCATGACAAGGAGCAGTACCATGCCCAGCATATATGATTTCCCCGTGCAAACGGTCGGCGGGGAGGTCAAGAGTCTGACCGAATACCGCAGTCGGGTCATGCTGATCGTCAACACCGCCAGCAAGTGCGGCTTTACCCCCCAGTACAAGGGCCTTGAGGCGCTGTACCGCACATACTCCTCTCAGAGGTTCGTCGTGCTCGGATTCCCCTGCAATCAGTTCG
>CAIOGM010000137.1 GCA_903857795.1 uncultured Geobacter sp. | reverse complement strand
TGTGGTTTAAAATCATCGAAAGCCTGCGTGATGTGCCCCCGTTCGCCCGCTTAAGTATCCCAAATGGGTAAGCCGATGCGTTTAGTGCTGATTATCAAAAACTAACCGGGAGTAGTTGTAATCCGGAGTAAAGTGGACACCATGTTCGGAACTGACTGGACACCGAATCCGGTTTTGGCTGGACACTCAATCCGGAACTGGCTGGACAATGAATCCGGTTTTCACTGGACACTTTTTTCCCATTTTCCGGCCCAGCAAGTCAAACCGTTGCAAGGGTAATACTTTCACGTCGGCAGCTGTTGACGAACCGCTCCCGTTTGTGTTCTAATCTCCACGTGAACGCAGTCGCCTACATCGCCCTCGGTTCCAATCTGGGGGACCGGGAGTTGCATCTTCTCCGGGCCGTCTCTGAGTTGGGAAGGCTCCCCCAAAGCCGGATCACCCTCCTCTCCGGATTCTACGACACCGAGCCGGTGGGAGGGGTAGTTCAGGAGAGCTTCCTCAACGCCGTCCTCCGACTGGAAACCGGGCTTCCCCCCCAAGAACTCCTCACGGAACTACAGCGGATCGAAACCGGGATCTTCCGAAGGAAGAGAGAACTTCGGTGGGGACCGCGCACCATGGATCTGGATCTTCTCTTCTATGACGACCTGATTCTGGATGATGAATTGCTGACTCTCCCCCACCCGCGACTCCATCAGCGGCGCTTCGTGCTGGAACCGCTGGCCGAGATCGCCCCGGAGCTCGTTCATCCCCTGCTGGGGAAAACCGTACTCTCACTCCTTCGGGTATTGCCCCCGGGGGAGCGGGTCACCAGAAGCTGAAGGAGAGACCATGGGCAGGATACTACTCTTTGCTCTCGTGGGATATTTCATCTATATCCTCATCAAAAAGAGTTCAGCAGGGAAACTCGCGAAGAAAAAGGAAGAAATCGACGAAGAGACGTTCCGTGATCCGGTCTGCGGGCTCTACGTGTCGGAAGGGGACGCAGTCATCGGCAGGCATGAGGGGGAGCGGATTCATTTCTGTTCCATGGCTTGCCTGGAAAAATACCGGGAGCAGGTAGAGCACGCCCCTGTCGGCACGTAACGCTTACACATCAACAGCAGGAAAGGGAGGAAGAATGAAGTTTTTTATCGATACGGCAGATGTGAACGAGATCCGCGAAGCCCATGCGCTGGGGCTTGTGGACGGGGTAACCACCAATCCGTCCCTCATCGCCAAGGCGGGGCGCAACTTCAAGGAGGTCATCTCCGAGATCGTCGCCATAGTCGATGGGCCGATCTCCGCCGAGGTCATCTCCCTGGATGCGGAGGGGATGGTCCGCGAGGGGTTGGAGCTGGCGGCCATCCACCCGAACATCGTTATCAAGTGTCCCATGACGGCCGAGGGGCTCAAGGCGACCCGCATCTTCAGTGATAAGGGGATCAAGGTAAATGTGACCCTCATCTTCTCCCCGCTACAGGCGCTGCTGGCGGCTAAGGCCGGGGCCGCCTATGTCTCCCCCTTCGTGGGGCGTCTGGACGACATCTCTCAGGACGGGATGCAGATCATCGAGCAGATCCGGACCATCTTCGACAATTACGGCTACACCGCCGAGATCATCGTGGCCAGCGTGAGAAACCCCATTCATGTCCTGAATTCGGCCCTCATCGGCGCGGACATCGCCACTATCCCCTACTCGGTCATCATGCAGCTGACCAAGCACCCCTTAACCGACGCCGGGATCAAGAAGTTCCTGGAGGATTGGGAGAAGGTGCCTAAATAAGGCAGGTAAGGTAAAGGTAAAGATTGAGGTTGAGACAAGGCCGTTCACCCGTTTGAGATACCGGGGTGAACGGCCTTTCCTGCTCATGATCCCGAAAACGGCGCTATTGGTGTGAGCCGTGCTACCCTTTCATCGCCTCCAGCTCTTCCCACCTCTGATAACATCCCGTCAGCTCCCACTCCAACTCTTCCAGTCGCAGTGTCAGTCGCGCCGCTTCCGTTCCTTTGCTCCGGTAGAACTCCGGATCGGCAAGGGTTGCGTGCAGTTTTTCCTGCTCCCCCTCCAGGAGTGCAATCCGCTCCGGCAGAGTTGACAGCTCCTGCTCTTCCTTGAACGCGAGTTTTTTGGGACGTTCAGCCAGTGGTTTGGTTCGTGACAGGGGGGGCGGGTTACTGGTTGTGGGACTCTCGGTTGTTCCCGCAGCAGCCTGCCTCAGCCAGTCATCATACCCCCCCACCGACTCTTGTACCTGGCCATCGGGAGAGACCGCCAGGGTGCTGGTCACCACATTGTTGAGAAAATCCCGATCATGACTCACCAGGAGCAGGGTCCCCGGATACTCCATGAGGAGCTCCTCCAGCAGATCCAGGGTCTCGGCGTCCAGGTCATTTGTCGGTTCGTCCATGACCAGGAGGTTGGAAGGTTTGGTGAAAAGTTTGGCCAGGAGGAGCCGGTTACGCTCCCCCCCGGAGAGTATCCGCACCGGGCTTCTGGCCCGCTCCGGTGAGAAGAGAAAATCCTGCAGGTAACCGATGATATGGCGGGGTTTGCCGTTGATGACGAGGGTGTCGTTCCCCTCCCCCACATTCTCCTGCACGCTCTTGTCCGGATCCAGTTGCGCCCGCATCTGATCGAAGTAGAGCACCTCTCGCCTGCTTCCCAGTTTCACCTCACCCTGATCCGGAAGGAGTTCGCCCAAGAGAAGCCGGAGCAAGGTGGTCTTGCCCGAGCCGTTGGGGCCGATGATTCCGATCCGATCCCCCCGCGTGATGATGGTGGTGAGACCGTTGATGATGCTTCTGCCGTCGTAGCCGAAGCTGGCGTCTTCGGCCTCCACCACCAGGGCGCCGGAACGCTCGGCCACCTGAAGCTCCATCTTCACCGAACCCAATCGTTCCCGTCGCTGGCGCCGTTCGTCCCTCAGTTTCTTCAGTGCGGTGACCCGCCCCTCGTTGCGTGTCCGGCGTGCCTTGATCCCCTGGCGAATCCATGCCTCTTCCTGGGCCAGTTTCTTGTCGAAGAGAGCCTGGCGGGTGATTTCCGCCTCCAGCAGCGCCTCCCGCCGTTCGGTGAAGGCGTCGTAGCCGCAGGAAAAGGCGTAGAGTCGTCCCCGGTCAAGTTCCGCCACCCGGTTGGCCAACCGTCGGGCAAAGGCCCGGTCGTGGGTGACGAACAGGAGAGTCTTGACGTTTTTCATGAGAAATTCTTCCAGCCAGATGATGGTGTCGATATCCAGATGGTTGGTTGGCTCGTCCAGGAGGAGGATGTCCGGTTTGGAGACCAGCGCCCGGGCCAGGAGAGCGCGGCGCTTGGTACCGCCGGAGAGGATGGCGAACTCCGTATCAGGTTCCAGGGAGAGCCGATCCAGGACCCGATCCACCTCCTGCTGCAGCGACCACCCGCCGGTATCGTCCAACTCTTTCTGCAGGCTCTCCAGCCGTTTCAGCAGATCCCCCTCACCACCCGCGGCCAGGAGGTGACCCACCTGGTGGTACTCTGCCAGGAGGTGCGCCGCATTTCCCATGCCGGAGGCCACCACGTCGAAGACCGTTCCGGAGAGCCCCTGGGGAACCTCCTGGGAAACCAGGGCAACCCGTAACCCCTGCTGGCGGATGATCTCACCGGAGTCCGGGGGGAACTCACCTCCCATGAGCTTGAGGAGCGTGGACTTGCCTGAGCCATTTCTTCCCATGAGACAGAGCCGGTCCCCCGGTTCGATCTGGAGGGTGGCGCCGTCCAGCAGCGGCGGGCCGCCGAAGGCCAGGGTTACGTTACGAATGGTTAGCAGTGCCACGTCTAATCAACCTCCTCAATATGTTGGAATCGTAACAGTTTCCCTTGTAGTGGCGGTAGCGGCCGGGACGGAAGTATCGCTGTTTCACTGGTCATCGGGTTCTCCTCCTCAAACCGGGCTAGGATAGCAGACATAGCCCTGGCGGTACAGGGGACAATTGCTCCTTCCCCTTTTAGTTCTTGACCTGAGCAGGAGAAGGAATTACCATCCAGATTTTCAAGATCATGAGGATGGCCCCCATGAGCCGGCAGCCGACCAACAGCACTCTTGTCTACTCCACCCTTCTGGGCCGGATCTGCCCCGCCTGCGGCAGAGCGGTCAAGGGGTGCGTCTGCCGGAAGCAGGCGGCAGCTCCGGCGGGCGATGGCATCGTCCGGATCCGCCGGGAGTCCAAGGGGCGGGGGGGGAAGAACGTCACGGTCATTACCGGGTTTGCCCTCGACGAAGAAAAGCTTAAGGCCTTGGCTGGAGAGCTGAAGCGCCGCTGCGGTAGTGGCGGCACCCTCAAGGAGGGGATCATCGAGATACAGGGCGACCATCGGGAGCTCCTCGTCGCTGAACTAAAGGGACGGGGATATACCGTGAAACTGGCCGGCGGATAACCACCACAACTTGCACGAAAAAAGGAGACAGCATGAAACTTTTCACCCCCCTCATCTTCCTCTTCCTCTTGGCGCTCACCCCTGTCACGCTCCCTGCCGCGGAGCTGGATCTGGATAAGGCCGTCAAGGTCGGCTCCGGCAAGATCACGGTCATCGAGTTTACCGACCCCGACTGCCCCTACTGCCGCAAGGCCGAGGAGTTCTTCGGCAAACGGACCGACGTGACCCGATACATCTTCCTGGTGCCGCTCCCCATGCATCACGATGCGCCGGCCAAGGCCCAGTACATCCTCTCAGCCACAGACGGAGCAGCGGCCTACGGCTCAGTCATGGGGGGGGCTCTTGATCGCAAGCAGCCGGAGGGGATCACGGAGCAGGGGCGCAAGCGTCTGGCAGAGCATGAAGAGATCGCCAAGAACGCCAAGGTGGGGGGAATGCCGACGTTCATCATCTCCGGCGTCATCATCGAGGGGCTGGACCTGAACCGGATCAACAAGCTCCTGCCGTAAAGAGCGTCACTCCACCGAAATCAGCAGCCTGCCGTCCCCGTCCCGCCAGCGCAGCCATGTCTCGCTCTGGCCGGCTGTCTCCACCCGGATCCAGTCGCCGTGAACCGAACGGACCGGAAGAGCGGTTCCGGTGATGGCTGCGCCGACTGGCTCCCCCTTCTCGGCCGGTGTGGAGCGGAGGCGGTACCGAGACTCCTTGAAACCCGGCAGCAGGCGGATGGTTCTACCGGGAAGATAGTGCTCCCATGACCGATATTGCCACCCCTCCTGCAGCTCGACCCAGGCATTGCGACCGACTGAGTCACGCACGATCCTGAGCCACCCCTCGTGGCTGGAGAGGACCGCCAGGACGGTCTCACCCCCTGTGGCAGTGACGAACGGGGCGAGAGTCGGAAGCTCTCTGGCCGGGATGGCGCCGATCAGCCGAATACCGGGGAGCTCGTAGAGACGGAGCTTCCCGGTGGATGTGGCATGGGGAAAGATGAGGAGGCCTCTTCCTCCCAGGGGACGAGGTTCCTGACTCCCCGCGTATCCGGAGGGAGTAACCAGGAGCAGGAGGGTGAGCAGCAGTCGAGGGAGGAGGATGCACCGGAGACGAATCACGGGACGAAGAGCCGCTCCAGCTCCGCCAGATAAACGGGGGCCGTTGGTTCCTGCTCCGTTGGGGCCCAGGGGGCGTTCTCTTCCGGGGTAAAGGGGCGATAAGGGCCGGCCTTGGCTTCCAGGAAGACGGTCCCCGGCTCAAGGCAGACCAGGGAGTGATAGGTTCCCCACGGGATGTCGATGCCAAAGCTCTCGCTCCCCACGGCAAGGAGCGCCGTTTCGGTGACGGTTCCGGCGTCGTCAAAGAAGATCATCCCCATCCGGCCCTTGAGGAGCAGCATCAGCTCCTCTTTTTCTGGGTCCAGGTGCCGGTGGGGGCGGATGTAGGTCCCGGGCTCCAGGGCGTTGAGGAGTCGGTGGCAGCGGGATTCATCCGATGGGTGAAAGTTGTAGTTCTTCCGCCTGCGGGGACTCTTCTTGGCCTCGCTAATCACGTTGTCAAGCAGTGTACCGGTAATAAGTCTCATCTCTTCTCCTTACAGATATGCTCCGCTCCCCCCCGCGCGCCACACGTAGCACGCCGCACGCAAAACGCAGCACCACGTCACATCTCCACCAGCGCGATCTGGTTTCCGTCAGGGTCCTTCACCACGGCCATCTTCCCCCAGGGAGAGAGCTCCAGCGGTTCGGCGAAGGCGACACCGGCTGCGGTCAGGTCACGGCAGAGCTGTTCGATTCCTTGCACCGTCAGGGTGATGCCGGTGTGCCGTCCCACCAGGCTCTGGGCTGCGTCGTGGAGCGCCGTCGCCACGCCAAGGGTCGTTCCACCGCCGGGGAAAAACTCCATCATGGCCATGGACTCCTGGACCAGCGGGAGGTGCAACTGCTCCTGATAAAAACGTTTCGCTCGCGGGAAATCGCGTACGAAGACGACGATATTTTTCATGCCGGTAATCATGGGAATCCTTTCCGGAGAGAATAATGACAGCGTCATCTTCATAGCAGAGTTGCCGGGCCGTGGCAAGGCGGAATGCGGTATGCGTTTTCCGGAGTAAATCGCCTACCACCGGTCTGTCCTACCAGTTAGCTGTTTTCAGATTCTCTTGTTGTCTGCTATAGTGCGGATAATTCAGTGCTGTGAGGAGGGGAGTATGGCCGTAGAGTGGGGTGAATATCTGGCCGTGGGGGTCGAACAGATCGATGCTCAGCACAGGGAAATTTTCAGGCAGGTCAACCTGTTCATGGAGGCGATGGCCCAGGGAAGCGCCTCCACGCGTGTGATTGAAGTCCTCAATTTCCTGGTGGAGTACACCGTGAATCATTTCCATGACGAAGAGGGGCTCATGGCGGAATCCGGCTACCCCCGCATGGAATACCACAAGAAGGAGCATGAGAAGTTCTGCCAGGAGGTGATGGTCCTGAAAGGTAGGATCGATGTGGAAGGGGCCACCAAGCAGAATGTCCTGCTGACCAGTCAGGCCATGCTCCACTGGCTCGTACAGCATATCCTCAACACCGACAAGACGCTGGCCGAACATATGAGATCTACCCGGCTGTAACTCTCCTGCTTCCTGAAGTAGATTCACACGAAAAATAGGAGAACCGGTTGCACCATGAAAATCAGAGCCTTACTCCCTCTCCTGCTGCTTCTTATCGCCACACATCTCCCTGCGGCGCCGCTCCCCCTGGTCACCGCCCCTCCTCTGGGTGAGCAGTGGTTCAGCATCAGCCTCAATGACGAACGGACCGGGTTTGCCCACCAGTCCATCAGCAGACGCCCCGGCGGGTACGAGATCAGCGTAGAGAGCAGCGTCAAGCTGACCGTCCTCGGCTTCTCCCGGGAGGCTGCCATCCGGGAAACCTATCTGGTTAACCCGGAACTGGCGCTGCTCTCCTTCAGCGTCGAGCAGACCATCGACGGCAGCAGCATGAAACTCATCGGGAAAAGTGGCGCAGAAGGGGTCAACATGACCATGGAAAACGCCGGAAAGAGCAGGAACAGTCTGGTGAAGTCCAAGGGGCCGGTCTACCCTGCGCCCCTCATCAACCTCTATCCGCTCATGAAAGGATTCGTCACCGGCAAGAAGTACCGGCTCAAGGTGCTGGATACCGAGGCCCAGAAGCTCAAGGAGGTGGTCGTCACCGCCGTGGGGATGGAGATCCTCCCGGGAGGCGGGGAGAGTTACCGGCTCAGTAACGACATCTACCCCTTGGTAGACAATGACATCTGGGTGGACCGGCAGGGGAAGACCCTCAAGGAGTCTGTGCGGGACGGGCTGGTGGTAACCCTGGCGGAGGATGCGGCCGGCGCCGCCCGGTTTCTGAGCCAGACGGCCCTGGCCAAGAAGGACCTGGTCTACGACTTCAGCCTGATCAAGGCCGTTCCTCCCATCAGAGAGCCGGGTTCATTGAGCTCTCTGGTAGTGGAGTTTTCCGGCTGGCCGGAAGATATGACCCTGCCGGAAGGGGCGGGGCAGAGGGTCACGGGACGCAACGGCCAGCTCCTGACGGTTACCATGGTGCACCCTGCAACCGGTCAGGGGTCGCCCCTTTCGGAGGAAGAGCGGAAACGCTACCTGGAGGGGACAGAGCGGATAATCCCAGAACATCCTGAGATTCGGGAGTTGAGCGTCACCCTCCTCGGTGCAGAGAAGGAGCCGGCCCGGATCGTGGAGATTCTCACCAGCCGGGTCGCCACGTCCATCGAAGGAACCGTCGCCGACAGTCAATCTCCGGTGGAGACCCTGAAGAGCGGCAAAGGGAACTGCCAGTCACACGCCCGTCTCTACGCCTCCCTTGCCCGGGCCGCCGGTATCCCGACCCGCTTCGTCTCCGGCCTGGTCTGGATGCCGGAGAAGGGATTCCTCTATCACAGCTGGGCGGAGAGCCACCTGGGAGGCGCCTGGCTGGCAGTTGATCCGACCTTCGGCCAGATCCCGGCGGATCTGACCCACATCAGGATGTTTGATGGCGACGCCCCCGACGATGTGGCCCCTTTGGCCCGGGTCATCGGCCGGTTGAAGGCCAAAATCATCACACAGGAGTACCCCGCCCCGCCTACGAAATAGCGGCACAGGAGCTATCCCCCCATCTTCTTCATGTACCGCCGAAACAACCCTCCGTGCAACTCCTTCAGCCTGCGCCGCACCCGGATCAGCTCCTGACCATCCCCGGATGAGGCGCGGAGAAATTCCGCAGAGCACAGCGAGTCGAACCACTCCCGGGATGGCGTCAGCGGCGCCGTTCGACCCTCCCCGGCCGGTCGGACATGGAATCCGGTCTGATCGGAGAGCGGAGGTGGCAGCTCCAGGGTGAAGAGGTCGGTAAGCCACCCCCAGACCGGCAGCCAGGGGAGGAGCTCTTCCACCGGCGCCTCTTCCTCGTTTTCCACCTCATCGATAAGCTCCAGAATGGCCAGATCTTCAAGGTGAGGGAGGTCGATGGTGAGCGGTTCCCGAAGGAACGCCTCCCTATAGAGCTCCCGGGCGGTGACTTCGTTGCCGAGCCTGAAGAGGGCATCCCCTTGGTAGGCAAGAAACCTCCCCAGCGGGCGAACTCCGGCCTCTATCCCCCGGCTGAACCAGGTCGCGGCAGCGTCGTACTCGCGCAGCTCATGGCAGAGGAGCCCCGGATGGAACCGGGGAGAGGGATAGAAGAGCTCCGGCGCATCCACCTCAAGCAGCTGCGCCACCATGAACTCGAGGAGGGCGGTTCTCAGGGGGGAGGGGAGCCTCTCTTCCAGTTCGGCGTGAAGACGATGAATCTCCTCGGCATCCCGGGACGATTCCCCGTACCGGGCCAGCCGGTCGTGCCATCCCCAGGAAAGTTCCTGTTCCTGGCGAATCCTCTCGTCATCCAGCCGGGCATCGATGATCTTTGCGTAGCCGGCCATGGCCCCGGCCAGATCGAGGCGGCGCAACGCCTCATGGGCCTGGTTGAGCCAGATGGTGCGCCGGTTATCGCTGAAGAGGTCCAGCTGCTGTGACGGTTCATCCTCGGTAAGCCGGGGATAGCACCGTTCGGTCAGCTCCTCCCGTCGCCAGGAAGCGGTTCCATAGGGCATATGATGTCTCCTCCTCTCTTGCGCCACCTGTGTACCACAGGTGGTGAGCTCTTTGAAGAGAGTTCATCTCTCTTTCCCCGAATCCCTCTTTCTCTGCTGTTATCGATACCGGTCATGACTGTTTTCAGGGCGCTACCCCGCGTGCTGCGCAAAAATGCGGCAGTCCCTCCCCGACCTTCCCGCTGAAGTGAGTACGATCGGCTGAATTTGCACCGTTTTTACCTCCGGTACTCTTGGCACGCGTTATGTAATTCCAGACACAACCTGTCTCCAGGAGGACTCATAACATGGCTCAGATCATCTATTACACCAAGCTCGGCTGCCTGACCTCGGTCAAGCAGGTGGAGCTGCTCCGAAACTCCGGACATGAGGTAGACATCAGGGATCTGCTGGCACACCCTTGGCGCCCGGCGGAGCTCCTCACCTATTTCGGCAGTCTGCCGGTAAAGGAGTGGTTTAACCTCAACTCTCCGCGGGTAAAGTCCGGCGAAATCGTCCCCCATGCCCACGATGCCGACAGTTCACTGGGGCTCATGACGGCGGACCCGCTGCTGATTCGGCGGCCGCTCATGGAATCTGGGGGGAGACGGCTCTGCGGTTTCGATCCGGCCACCGTGCACGCCTGGGTCGGGCTGGCCTCCCACGAAGAAGCGGTGGCACGCGGCGCGGATTTCCAGAGCTGTTCCCACCCCTCCCCACCAGGGGAGCAGCCGACATGCCCGTGACGCTGGAGAGCCGTCCAAGGGAAGCGGCAGTGGCCGATGGACTCCTCGACCTCACCGTAGATGAAGTCATCACCCGTCATCCGGAAACTCTCCCGGTTTTTGCCGCCAATGGTCTGGGGCTGTTTACCGATGAAGAGGTTCGCTCCACGTTTGGGGCGGCGGTCCGGCTGCGTACCGCCCTCAAGGCGGCGAGTGTCAATGCCGGACTTTTCCTCAGTCAGCTGAACGGACTGCTGACTCCCTCGCAAAGCGATGCGCCGCCTCTCCCCGGAGCCCGGAACCTGAACCTGTTCGCCCTCCTCCCCTGCCCGCTCAAGGTTCCCCTGGAAGAGGCCTTCAACGGTTTTCTAGCGACACTGTCGCCGGCAAAACGGGCCACTCTGACCTACTGCATCGAAGGGAACGCCAATACCCAGATAGACTATGCCGACTACGCCGACCACTTCGAGAGCGTGGCGGAGATGCCGGACATCATCATCACCCCCGGCTTCAACAGCTTCTTCCATCCCCACTTTGTTGAGCGGTTCATCAAGAGCGGCACGTTCGCCACGGTTACCCCTTTTGCCGGCCATCGGCAGCTGGCAGCCATGGGGATCACCGACCCGGATGGCCACTACAGTATGCTGGCCATGAACCTGCTGGTCCTGGTGGTGGATCACTGCCGTCTGGGAGAGCGTCCCGTTCCCCGCAGCTGGGGGGATCTGCTCAAGCCGGAGTACGAAAAAAGTATCGCCATCCGGGGGAATCGTGATGGCACCTTCTGTGAGACACTCCTCCTGGCCCTCTTCAAGGAGTTCGGCGCCGACGGCCTTGCCTCTCTGGGGCGCAACGTGGCCTGGGGGTGGCACCCCTCCCAGATGGTCAAGGCCGTGGGGAGTGGTCGGGAAGAGAGCCCGGCAATCTGCGTCATGCCGCTCTTCTTCGCCAACACCATCCATCGACGGGAACAGGTCAGCGTGCTCTGGCCTGAAGACGGCGCCCTGGTCAGCCCGGTAACCATGCTGGTCAAGGCAGAGAAGCACGGTGAACTGCGGGAGCTCATCGCCTTCCTGAGCGGCCCGGAGGTGGCCGGCATCTGCAGCGGAGCCTCCTTCCCGGCGCTTCACCCCGACGTTGACAACCGGTTCCCCGATGACGCCACCTTCAACTGGATCGGCTGGGATTATGTCAAAAACCACGATCTCAAGGCGCTGATCGCCGCCACCAATGCCGCCTTTAGCCGGGCCTTTCTCGGCAGTGCACTATGAAGCTCGTCACCATGGCCGGACCCCCTTCGTCGGGCAAGAGCAGCGTCACCATCAAGGCGATCGTCTCACTGCGCCAGGAGGGGGTCAACGTAGGGGTCGTCAAGTTCGACAGCCTCTCCACCCAGGACCAGCTGCTCTATGAAAAGCATGGGATCAACGTCACCACTGGGCTTTCTGGCAGCCTCTGTCCGGACCACTTCTTCGTCAGCAACGTGATCGACTGTCTCTCCTGGGGTGAGGAAAACGGCTTTGACCTGCTGGTGATCGAGAGCGCCGGACTCTGCAACCGCTGCGCCCCGCATATCCAGGGGGTGCTGGCGCTCTGCGTCATCGACAACCTGAGCGGGGTCGATACTCCCAAGAAGATCGGGCCGATGTTGAAGATGGCCGACATCGTCGTCATCACCAAGGGGGACATCGTCTCCCAGGCAGAACGCGAGGTCTTCGCCTACCGGGTCCGTCAGGTGAACAGCAGCGCCGTCATCCTAAACGTCAACGGCCTGACCGGCCAGGGGGGGCGGGAACTGGGGCGGTTGCTGTATGGCGCTCCGGAAACGGAGAGCGTGGAGGGCAAGCTACTCCGTTTCTCCCTACCGGCGGCCCTCTGCTCCTACTGCCTTGGACAACGGCGGATCGGCAGCGACTTTCAGATGGGGAATGTCAAGAAGATGGTGTTCAGTTGAGGCGCCCCCTCTCCGGGAACGGTCCAGAGAGTCGCCTGCTTACCCTCCCTCTGATCGAACTCCTCCGGCAGGCCCCATGCGCCGGCGAGTTCTTCTCCTCACTGGGGCTGGAGCTCCCGCCGGAGACGGTGAGCCCGGCGGTCTACTTCGCCGCCCTGGACAGCAAGCTGCTGGAGGAGCTGGCTCTGGAACGGGAGCAGCTGGCTGAACAGTTCACCACCTACCTGGCGCTGCTCACGACCCTGCAGACGGGGCGAAACGGTTCACGGTTGGAGTCAATCACCATCCTGGGGGGGAATGACAAGAGCGGCCGGCCGGAGGGATTCGACCTCACCATGCGGCCGGGCGAGATCGTCAGCCTGGTCGGACCGACCGGTTCAGGCAAGAGCCGGTTCCTGGCCGATATCGAGTGGCTTGCCCAGGGAGACTCCCCAACCGGACGGAGGGTGCTGATCGATGGTACAGCTCCAGAGCCGGGTCGCCGCTTCGCCATCGATCAGAAACTGGTGGCCCAGCTCTCCCAGAACATGAACTTCGTCATGGACCTCTCCGTAGAGGAGTTTGTCACGATGCACGCCGAGAGCCGGATGATCGATGATATCGCCGGGGTCACCGGCAGTGTCATCGCCTTGGCCAACGAACTGGCCGGGGAGCAGTTCTCCCCGCAGACCCCGGTAACCTCCCTCTCCGGCGGTCAGTCCCGGGCCTTGATGATCGCGGATACTTCGTGTCTCAGCAACTCACCCATCGTTCTCATCGACGAGATCGAGAATGCCGGCATCGATCGCAAGCGGGCCGTCCGCACCTTGGTGGACCGGCGAAAGATCGTCCTGATGGCGACCCATGACCCGATCCTCGCCCTGATGGGAGAGCGTCGAGTGGTCTTCAGGAACGGCGGCATCGGCGCCATCATCACGACCAGTGACGCAGAACGGGCCAATCGGGTGCGGTTTGAAGAGATGGATGCCAAGTTGGGAGCGGTTCGTAACGCCTTGCGCAATGGCGAGTTCATTGAAAAGATACATTGTCGTTAAACCATGAAAATGTTTTAGCGAAACCGCTCTTGACGGAGGGGACCATTCCCAGGTAACGTCAACGTGGCGACAGGAATTCCATGAACAAGCAGTGAGGAGCTCGCATGAATCCGCAGCAGTCGAACGAACCACTAAGCGTCCTCTGTGTCGATGATGAAAAGCAGATTCTTAGCTCGTTGGCAGCTCTCTTTCGTGGGGAGTCCTTTCAACTCCTGACTGCCTCCTCCGGCAGTGAGGGGCTGACCATCCTGGAGGGCGGCAGAGCCATCGGTCTGATCCTGAGTGACCAGCAGATGCCGGAGATGTCGGGCACGGATTTTCTCCAGGCAGCCGCCGAACTCGCTCCTGATACTCTCCGGATAATCCTCTCCGACTGCAAGGATGCTAACGTTGCCATCGACGCAGTCAACCGGGCCGGTGTCACCCACTTCCTGATGAAACCGTGGGACGACGTAGAGTTGCTGCAGATTGTCCGTGACACAGTGGAGCGGTATCGGCGGCAACAGGAGACACAGCGCAATCATGAGGCCGTGCAACGGCAGAGAGATGAGCTGTTGGAGTGGAACGCCAACCTCAAAAAAAGAATCTTCCAGCAGACGACGGTGATCAGGAAGCAGCTCTTAGAAGTTCGTCAGCAATCAAACGTCGATATTCTGAATACCGTCTCTCGGAACGTCAGCGAAGTCATCGTCGCCAAATGTATCAATCTGCTGGACCTGTGCCATTACCGGATCAGCAACCATTCCCGTATCGTGGCTGCGCTTGCGGAGTCAATGGCTGAATCCATGAACCTCACCCAGGCCCAATGTAAGGAGATCAGGATTGCCGCACTCCTTCATGACATCGGAAAGATCGGTATGCCGGACCGGATCCTGGCCCGAGGCAAAGAACTGCTGAATTCAGATGACCTGAAAGAGTATCGAACCCATGTCATCAGGGGGCTGACGATCATTGACGAGATTGAGGAGTTGCGGGACGTGGCCACATTCATCCTCCACCATCACGAGTCCTTTGACGGCAACGGATTCCCCGATGGTCTTGCCGGCGAGCAGATTCCTCTCGGGTCGCGCATCATCGCCCTTGCCGATTGGGCAGAGAACAACTTCTGCCGAGACGGTTCACCCAACGCCAAATACCGGGTCACCAAGATGATTGGCGTTGAGATGGGGCGGCTCTTTGATCCACTGCTCTCCTCTGCCGCCAACAGCGCCGTGATACGGATTCTGCGCTAAACGGCAGACGCGGCCTTGCCGAAAAACCCGAGCAGCCTGGTCGTCTCCGCCCTGGCCGATAATCCGGAGCTGAAATCATCCCGGGAAGAGTCCATGAATGATCCGGGGCACAGCCTTGTTCTGTGGTTTTGTGCTGCAAATATCTTGTTGGATCAGCTCAGGCGGAAGGTGATGGGAACTTCGAAGAAGAGTTCGCTGCAGCCGCCGTCGTGGGGTGGGGGGGGGAATTTGCCGACACTGCTTACGGCGCGGAGGCCCGCCTTGTCGAGGGGGGTGTATCCCGATGACCGGACCAGCTCCACCTTCGTGATGGTTCCGTCGCAGGTCATGCTGCAGCGGACGCTGCAGCTCCCCTGCTGGCCGGCCTTGCGGGAAAAGAGCGGGTACTCCTTGTTCCGGTCGATGAGGAGGGCGATGGTCGCCCGGTAGGAGGCGCGGGCCTTGGCCAGTTTCTCGGCGCCATCCGCCGGGGGCGTCGAGAGTGCTGCGGAGTGAACGGCCATCGGTGCCGCCGGGGCCGACTCCGGGAGTCGCCGGCTAACCGGCGCAGCCACCGGAACCGCCATCACCCCCCGGGACGCCGGCTTGCTCTCACCGATGACGGCCACCGGGACGGGTGGAGCAGTGACCACAGCCTGGAGCGCCGGGCGGGAGGAGAGGGGAAGGGAGGTGGCGGAAGAAGGCTGGAGCCGCGGTCGAGCAGGGACCGGCCGGGGGACCGCGGCCTCCCCCGGTTCCGGCGGGGCCATGGTTGTCATCTCCACCATGATGAGGCGCGGCGGGTCGCTGGCTCGCCGCTCCCCGTGGGTGAGCAACAGCCCGAATCCGATTCCGTGGAGCAGAAGCGAGGCAATGACCACCCCGAAGAACCGATGGTTGTCGGCGCCCGTACGGAGGGGATTGCGGTTCGGTTCCGGAGAGTCTGTGATCATAGTCGATGTCATGGGCGACTCAGTACCAATGGTCTTCTCCTTAACACAAGAGAGCAGTATGCCCTTTTACATCTTGAACTGCACCGTCACGTAGAAGTTTCGCCCGTTCTCCGGAACCTTGAGGCCGCTGGCGAAGGGGTCCCGCTGGTAGGAGAGGTAGTTGTAATACTGGATGTCGAAGAGGTTGCTGACTCCGGCCATGACCGACAGCTCCTTGTATTTGAACCCGGTCTTGAGGTCGGTGGTGGCGTAGCCGGCGGTGGGGGTCTCCGTGAGGCTCAGGTCGACCCGGGTCTGCCGTGAGGAGAGGTTTTCCATCGCCTCAAAGAAGAAGCTGGTGTTGTCGTACCGGACGCCGACACTCCCTCGCAGGGGGGGGATCTCCGAAAGCGGCCGATGATAGTCGTTGTTGTTCCCCCAGGTATACGAGAGGGAGCCTTTGAGGAAGAGCTCGTAGGGGAGGGAGAGCTGTGAGCCCAGCTCGTACCCCCACATGGTGGCGTTAACGTTCTGATAGCTCTTGTACGACGGGCTCAGCTGGTAGTAGTTGATGTAATCGGAGAGGGCGCTGAAGAACACCGACCCGTTCACGAAGAAGATATCATTACCGTACTTGACTCCCACATCAATCTGCTTGTTCACCGTCGCCTTCAGGTTGCTGTTTCCCATGGAACCCGGTTTCAGCATGGCCCCTGCCCCTGTCGACGGTAATCCCAGATAGAGTTCCTGAGGATCGGGGGTACGGTTTCCCCTGCCGAGCCCCAGGAAGGTCTCCACCCCCGGCAGCGGGGTGTAGGTGAGCTGGATGTTGGCGCCGACGCCCTGGAATGAAGTGCTGTTATTGGCCGAAGAGACCGTGATGTTCGAGGCGTCGGCCTGACTCCAGGTCAGGTCACCGCGCACCCCGGCCGAGAGCTTCCATTTTTCGGCAAGAGGAATCAAATATTCGCCGAAGAGTCCCAGGTTGTCGATGTAGACGTTGGGGATCATGCTGACGGGCTGGTAGTTCTGGTACATGGACCTGACGTTGGTCGCGTTCCAGTTCCGGTTGTAGTAGTCGATCCCGGTTTTCAAGTCGCCCGGGCCAACGTCGAGGCTGCCGGTGATCTTGACGCCATACACCGCCGTATCCGCGTTGGTCTGCATGGAGTAGCCGCGGGTTGAGGTGACCGAACTCATCCGGTACTGGTCGTTCATCAGGTGGGTGACCCGGTCCCAGTACCCCTGGAGCTTGAACTCCTTGAACAGCGGCGAGAGCTTCTCGGCCTTGTAGGTCAGATTCCCCCGGTACGCCTTGTCGTTGTCGGCGTCCATGAGGAGGTAGGGGTAGAGCACATGCTCCGCATCCTGAAAGGAGAAGCCCCCTTCCATGCGGGAGCTGTCGGTGATGTTGTAGCCGAGCTTGCTCCAGGCGGTGTTGATGGAGTAGGCAGTTGAATCGATGGCGTCGGGACGGTACCGGTTCGGGCTGGTTGCGGGGTAGATATCGGTGATCTGCTTGCCGTTCCCCGAGACCGGAACCCCGGAATATTTGTAGGCATAGCCGAGAAGGCCATCCAGCTTGTCGCCTCCAAAGGAGCCCACCGCCGAGCTGTTGACGCTGTCATAGGAGCCGCCGGTAACGGAGAGATCGGCGCCGATCCCCTTGTGCGGCTTCTTACTCACCGCCTCGACCACCCCGCCCAGACTGCCGGGGTTGGCCAGATCGTAGGGCCCCTTGGTGACCTTGACCTGCTCGATCTCGGCGAAATCGTAGTGGAACGCCGGCGAGTCCATCCGGTTGGGGCAGGCGCCGTGGAGCCGGACCCCGTCCAGGAAGACGTTGATGTTGTCCTTCTGGAACCCGCGAATAACCACGTCATTGGCGATGGCCCCCCGGTGGACGCAGGTCACCCCCTCCACTGACTTCAGCGCCTCCCCCATGTCCCGGGCCGGACTCTCCCGGACCTCGCGGATGGTGAGGCTCTCTTCACGGGGGGTCTCCTGCTGCCCCTTGACGACGATCTCATCCAGCATCAGGTTGTTGCTGTCAGCCCCCTGGGCCGGCCCTCCCAATACCATTGTGGCGAACAGTGCGCCGGTCAGCAGACGATACGACCGCATTGCGTGATCCTCCCGAGTTCGATGTGTCAATTCCCGCGCACTATAGCCGTAAATAACTCGAACTAACAAGCAATCTGTTGCGATGATCAAATTATTCCGTTATAGTGATAACAAAAATCCCCTCAGGATGGTTTTCATGAAAGCTACCCAGCGCCGTAAAGAGCTCCTCACCATGATCCAGGAGAAGGGTGGTCTCTCCCTCAAGGAGATCACCGAAGCGTTCGATGTTTCCAAGATGACCATTCATCGTGATCTGGAAGTTCTCGAATCGCGAGGGCTCATCCGGCGGATTTTCGGCGGTGCGGTCCCGGCCGATGACGCCAGATCTGCCCTTCCCGCGGCCTCTCCTCCACCGCAGCCGATCCGGATCCCTCATGCGGGTCAGCAGATGGATACCTGTCTAGTCTGCCTGCGCCCCGTCACTCAGCATCTCCTCTACGGGTTGACTCTCTCCACCGGGGAGCAGTGTTTTGCCTGCTGCCCCCACTGCGGTCTCTCGGCCCATCTCCGGCACAAGGAGAACATCACCTCGGCCATGACCGCCGATTTCATCAGCGGCCGGCCGCACCCGGCTCACCGCTCCCATTATCTCATGGGAAGCTCGGCCGCCCCCTGCTGCACCCCCTCCATCCTCAGCTTCGAAAACGATGAGCAGGCTCGTCGGTTCCAGAGCGGTTTCGGCGGGAAGGTCGGCTCGCTCCAGGAAGCCTTGGAGTATCTCCAGGAAGAGATGGCCATGGGAGGGGGACAAAAGGGGTGCCCCCACTGCGCCGCCGCAGAGGGGTAAAGATCTCGAAAGCGAAGCCCCCGGTCGGATCCGACCGGGGGCTTCGCTCTTTTTATCCTTCACTCCTCACCCTTCACTCTTCACTTTTTTTCCGTATCACCACCCCCTCACCTCCTGGCGAGAGCTCAACCAGGACGGTGTCTCCCTCGGCAAACTTCCCCTCCAGGATCATGAGAGCCAGCGGGTCCTGAATGCTTCGCTGGATAGTTCTCTTGAGCGGGCGGGCGCCGTAGGCCGGGTCATACCCTTCGCGGGCGATGTACTCCCGCGCCTTGGCGTCGACCTCCAGCTCCAGATGCCGCTCGGCCAGCCTCTTCAGCAGCCCGGTCAGCTGAATGTCCACGATTCGCGTGATCTGCTCCAATGGCAGAGAGTGGTAGATGATGATCTCGTCCACCCGGTTGAGGAATTCGGGCTTGAACTGCTCCTTGATGCTCTCCATGACCAGGGCCTTCATCCGGGCATAGTCGTCGGCGTACTGCTGGATCCACTGGGAGCCCAGGTTGCTGGTCATGATGATCACCGTGTTCCGGAAATCCACGGTCCGCCCCTGGCCGTCGGTGAGCCGGCCGTCGTCCAGCAGTTGGAGGAGGACGTTGAAAAGCTCCGGGTGGGCCTTCTCGATCTCGTCGAAGAGGACGATGGAGTAGGGGCGTCGCCGCACCGCCTCGGTGAGCTGCCCCCCCTCCTCGTACCCCACATAGCCAGGGGGGGCGCCGATGAGCCGGGCCACGGAGTGCTTCTCCTGGTACTCGCTCATGTCGATCCGGACGATGGCCTGGTCGTCGTCGAAGAGGAAGTCGGCCAAGGCCCGGGCGGTCTCGGTCTTCCCCACGCCGGTGGGCCCCAGGAAGATGAACGACCCCACCGGCCGGTTGGGGTCGGAGAGGCCGGAACGGGCCCGGCGCACCGCATTGGCCACCAGCACCAGCGCCTCGTCCTGCCCCACCACCCGGCTCCGGAGCCGCTCCTCCATCCTGACCAGCTTCTCCGACTCCGTCTCCAGCATCCGGTTCACCGGGATGCCTGTCCACTTGGCCACGATCTGGGCGATGAGATCCCCGTCCACCTCTTCGGGGAGCATCTTTCCCCCCTTCTGGCTCTCCTCAAGTTCCCCCTTCCGCTTCGCCATCTCCCGTTCCAGAGCCGGAATCTCGCCGTAGCGAATCTCGGCGGTCCTCCCGAGATTCCCCTCCCGCTCGCTCTTCTTCGCTTCCTCTTTCTTCTCCTCGATCCGCTGCTTCAATTCGCTGAGCGCCTTGAGCCCCCCCTTTTCCCGCTGCCAGTGGATCCTGAGCTGCGCCGATTCCGCTTTCAGCTCCTCCAGTTCATCGGAGAGCTTCCGGAGCCGCTCCTGGGCGTGGGGGTCGTCTTTCTCCCTGAGGAGCGCCTGCCGCTCGATCTCCAGCTGAATCATCCGGCGCTCCACCTCGTCGATCTCCATGGGCATGGAATCGATCTCGATCCGCAACCGGCTGGCGGCCTCGTCGATGAGGTCGATGGCCTTGTCCGGGAGGAACCGGTCGGTGATGTAGCGGTCCGAGAGGGTCGCAGCGGCGATGATGGCGCTGTCCTTGATCCGGACGCCGTGGAAGGTCTCGTACCGCTCCTTCAACCCCCGCAGGATGGCGATGGCGTCCTCCACGCTGGGCTCGCCGGTGTAGACCTGCTGGAACCGCCGCTCCAGGGCCGCGTCCTTCTCGATATACTTGCGGAACTCATTGATGGTGGTGGCGCCGATGCAGTGGAGCTCCCCCCTGGCCAGGGCCGGCTTGAGGAGGTTGGAGGCGTCCATGGCCCCCTCGGCGGCGCCGGCCCCCACCAGAGTATGTAGTTCATCGATGAAGAGGATGATGGCCCCCTGGGCCTTGGTCACCTCCTTCACCACCGCCTTGAGCCGGTCCTCGAACTCC
>CAIOGM010000136.1 GCA_903857795.1 uncultured Geobacter sp. | reverse complement strand
GGTTTAGTACGAAGAGTTCCCCATCCCCCTCCTGACCTCCCCCTTGAAAGGGGAGGAACGTAACTGTGAATGATCGGCTTTACAGGTTCTATTTTCGTGAGCTGGATAGTTGCAGAGCAAAAATCTTTTTCTGAAAGTCTACAGGTTCCAGGTTCTAGATTCTAGGTTCTAGGTTCTATGTTCGGGCACGCAGCACTCTGCTCGCGATTAAATCTACCCTGCCGACCGTTCCATCCAGCTCTGGGCCAGGGCCAGATGACCGAGAAACGCGGCGGCAAAGCGAAAACCGGCGCGGGGGACCGGCACGTTGATGAAGTCGGCGCCCCGACTGACAAAGAGTGCAAATTTCCGCTCCCCAACCGTACTCCAGTACGCCTCCACCCCCACCTCCGTCTGCACCTTACCTGTGGCCGACTCGTATACGTGAGGAGAAAGACGATAGGAGACGCTGCTCTTACTCCCGCTGCTCTTCACCCTGAAGTGGTTGGCCTCATACTGCTGGGGAGAGAGCCCCATGTCCAGCAGCATCCCCATGGCCCACGCCAGGTCGTAGGCCTCGGGAGGTTCGCTGATGAAGCGGATCTGGGTCGTTTTGTCGGTGGAGCCCGGGGGTTTGAGGAGGAAGAAACGAAACTGAATCCGCCCCTCGCTCTCCTCGTGACCGGCGCCGCTCCCCTGCTTGACCCCCGGCTGAACCTCTACCCCGCTCTGCGCCGCATAAAAAATATGCCTCTGTATCCTGCCGCACTGGGACATCATCAACCCTCCCCTTCTTCGTAAGAGTGTCGCCACCCACCTGTGCCCGGCCTCATCCTGGCGAGGCGAATAAGGTACAGCATATCTGCGGACTTTTCCAGGACAAAGCTCAAGCGTTATACTCTCCCTCTTCACCGGATAGGCTCATGGCCCCTCATTCCTCTTTTCATCTGGATAATCAGGACCTTTTCTGTTAGAAGAGCGATGGGTTTATTCAGAATGCCGGGTGATTTCATGAAGATTCCCCCCACTACACCGGAAGCGAGCGGTCATGTCATTGGTAAAATTGCACATCCTCCCATTCTCCCTACTCTCACTTCTCTTCATCGCCCAGGCATTCGCCGGCCAGACCGGCTGCCCGGATCACTTCGTGGATGGTCAAGCTCCTGATTTCATCAACGAGAAGCTGTCACTGAAGAGCAAGGAGATCTGTTACTCCGGATTTGCCTTGAAGCATTCCGGGGTAACGCGCACGCCACTCTATGCGGCTGAATATCTCACACGAGAGCATCTCACCCAGGCCGGAGGGTTGAAGCGCAGCAGTAAATTCTACCCCGATCCCAGCCTGCTACCCTCGGAGAGAGCCGAACTCCGCCATTACGCCCGGTCAGGCTATGACCGAGGTCACGTCGCCCCGTCCGGCGACATGCCCAACCCCGAATCTCAACAGGAGTGTTTCACCCTCGCCAACATGGTTCCGCAAATCCCTTCAGTTAACAGAGGGGTCTGGGAAAGAGTGGAGGCGGCTACCCGCAAACTGGCCAGGGAGCGCGGCGGCGTCTTTGTGGTGACCGGACCGATCTATTCAGGCGCCACGGTTCAGAAGATTGGCGGCGCGGTCATGGTCCCGACGAAAATGTTCAAGGCGGTCTATGATCCGCTCCGCAACGAGTGCGGCGCAAACATAGTCGACAATGTCGAGGGGGGAGAGGTTCAGGTGGTGACCATCGCCGAACTGGAGAAACTGAGCGGGATCAGCGTCTTCCCTTCTCTCAGCAGCCAGATCAAGAACAACGGCATGAGGCTCCCCGCGGCACTGGAACGAAAGCAGAGAGGAGGGGTTTAATGCCAAAAAAGAGCGAGTTCTTGGCGTTCAAGAATGAATCTGACTGCATCCGGATCGGTGATGAGCTGACCATAGAGAACCGTATCGACCGGGTTTCACTCTATGGGAGCGTCGACATCACCCTCGACAGGGAGGGGTTGGCCAAGGCAACCTGCCTGAAAGAGCTCATCGACGGCATCCTGCATGAGATGGGGGCGAGGAATTTGCCGGACAGGATCGCCCTCGAACCGGCCGAAACGGTGGAGAATCCGTTCGTTTAAGGCGGGGTTCGGGGTTCTATGTTCTATGTTCAATGTTCTATGTTCTATGTTCTATGTTCTGGGTTCGGGGTTCTGACCTGGCGCCGCCTCCAGCGGTAACTCCTGCTGCCCCTCCTCCGCAAAATGATCCCCCAGCGCCTGTATCTCCTTGAGCGTGGGGAGACTCGCCAGATCCTTCAGACTGAACAACTCCAGAAACTCCTTGGTGGTGCCGTAGATCAGCGGCCTGCCGGGGACATCCTTCTTCCCCAGTATCCGGACGAGCCGCTTCTCCAGACAACTCTTGAGCACCCCCCCGCAGTCCACCCCCCGAAGGTATTCGATCTCGGCCCGAGTGATCGGCTGCCGGTAGGCGACGATGGCCAAGGTCTCCAGGGCCGACTGACTGAACTTGGGAGGCCTGCTCTTGTTCAGCCGCCGGAGATAGTCGCTGTACTCCGGGACGGTGCGCAACTGGTACCCCCCGGCGACCTCGGCCAAGATGATCCCCCCCCCCCGCTGACGGTAGTCGGCGACCAGTTCGGTCAGGGCCGAACGAATCTCCACCCGGTCATACTCCTCCAAGAGCAGGGCAAGGCGATCCAGGGAGAGAGGTGCGTCCGAGACGAAGATGAGACTTTCCAGGATCGGTTTCAGGTCAGGCATCGGAGAGAGTCCCTTCCAGTTCCTCGCTCACCGCCAGGGTGAGCAGGATGGAGCCATACCGCTCGTCCTGCACGATATTGATCATCCGCCGTTTGCAGAGCTCCAGGATCGCCATGAAGGTCACCACCAAAAACTCCCGGTCGCTCCGTTCGTCAAACAGCTCGTGGAAGAGCGCCAGCTTCCGAAGGGCGATGAAGTCGAGGAGCTCGGTGATCCGGTCGGCGATGCTCATGGTGTCGGCCGCCACCTGATGCACCAGCGACGTCGGCATCCGGGCGAGAACCTTTCGGAAGGCATCGATGAGTTGGTACAGCTCCACCTCCAGCGGCCCCTCCTCGGGGATCAGCTCCGCCAGATCAGGAGAATCGAACTTCCGGGCGAAGAGCTCCCGCCCCAGGAGCTCCCGCCCCCGAAGCAGCAGTGACGCCTCCTGGTACCGCTGGTACTCCAGGAGCCGCCTCACCAGTTCGGCCCGGGGATCGACCTCTTCCACGTTCCCCTCTTCGTCCACCTGCAGCGGCAGCAAGAGCCGTGACTTGATCTGGAGCAGGGTCGAGGCCATGACGAGGAACTCCCCGGCCACCTCCAGATTCAGCTCCTTCATGAGATTGATATACTCCAGATACTGCCGAGTGATATCGGCGATGGGGATATCGTAGATGTTCAGCTCGTCCTTGCGAATAAGGTGCAGGAGCAGGTCCAGCGGCCCCTCGAAGCTCTCCAGCTTGACGCTGTAGAGGGAGCGGTCATCGAAAAGGAGGCCGGTGGGCTCGTCCGAAAGGGGAGTCGTCACGATGAGCTCGTATCCACAGCCGACGCCGGTTTCATGGGGGTCACCGACCGATGACCTTCGTGATGAGCAGGTCGAAGACCCACCGGCTCTTGGGGCCGGACAGGAGGTCGATCCCCAGTGAGAGCGCCGGCTGGAGCACCGTAGAAAAGATATTGGTAAAGAAGACCAGCAGCACGATGAGGATCATGCCGTAGGGCTCGAACCGCGCCAGGAGCAGCGCCGGCCGAGACGGCAGGAGCCCCACAGCCACCCTCCCCCCGTCCAGCGGCGGAACCGGGATCAGATTGAAGATCGCCAGGAGGAGGTTGATATAGACCGAAAAGGCCAGCATGAGCAGGAGCGGCTGGAGGAGCCCCTCCATGGGAAAACCGGTCGACATCCGCTCGGCAAGAGCCACCCCTCCCCGCAGCGCCAGGGCCGACAGCACCGCCAGCGAAAAATTGGTGATCGGCCCGGCAGCCGCCACCCAGATCATGTCCCGCTTGGGGTTATGGAGGTTGTTGAAGTTAACCGGCACCGGCTTGGCCCAGCCGATACCGACCACGAAGACCATGAGGGTGCCGAGGATATCCAGATGTTTGAGGGGATTAAGGGTCAGACGCCCCAGGGAGCGGGCAGTGGGATCACCCAGCCGGCTGGCCACATAGCCGTGGGAGACCTCGTGACAGGTGATCGCCATGAGCCCCGGCGCCAGCATGATCGAAAGTTTGAGAAAAAAAGACTCCATGTAGCTCCGCACGTCAAGGGATTATCTTCGCCGTTTTTGTAACAGATTGCAGGGGGCAAGTCAACGATGGCGGCCCCGCCAACCTTTCGCTTGCGCCGGTTGCTAATCTCAATTACCATGCCGCGTAAGCTCGGAACGGCGCGACATCATCCTCTTTCTCATCGGGACCCCCACCATGGCAACCATCCGTCAGACAATTCTCTGCCCCGCCTGCCGCCGGCTCATCAGTCGGGATGAGACGACCTGTCCCTGGTGCGGCATCAGCCGCCCCGGCTCCCCTTGGCGGCGCGGCTTCGGCCTCTTCAGCGGCGACAACCCACAGATCGCCATCAAGCTGCTCATGGCGATCAACGGGGGAATGTATCTCATCTCCCTCCTCCTCACCATGGACAAGCCCGGCTCATCCGGAGGGCTCTTCGGGTCGCTCACCCCCTCCACCGAGAGCCTCGTCCTGCTGGGCGCCACCGGCGCCATCACGGGAGGTCGCTTTTGGACCCTGATCAACGCCGGCTACCTCCACGGCGGCATCTTCCATCTCCTCTTCAACATGATGGCGCTCTATCAGCTCTTCCCGCTGACAGCGCGGGAGTACGGCACCTCCCGGACCATAATCATCTACTCCTTTGCCGGATTTGCCGGCTTCTTCCTCTCGGTGGTCGCCGGAGTGCCGCTCACCATCGGCGCCTCGGCCCCGGTCTGCGGGCTCATCGGCGCCCTCTTCTACTACGGCAAGAGCCGGGGAGGGAGATGGGGCGAAGCGGTCTCCAAGGAGGTGATGGGGTGGATCGTCAGCCTCTTCCTCTTCGGGATGCTCCTGCCGGGGATCAACAACTGGGGGCACGCCGGAGGAATCCTGGGAGGAGCGCTGGCCGGCTTCGTCCTCCGCTACCGCGAGCGGCAGCAAGAGAATGCCGTCCACCAGGGGGTGGCGGTCGCCTGTGTCCTGGCGACACTCTTCTGCCTCGGCTGGGGACTCACCGAAGCGGCCCTCGCCTTTCTCGGTGAAGCCGCGTGAGGGCCGTCATCCAGCGGGTCCGGAGCGCCTCGGTCATGGTGGAGGATCGGATCGTTGGAGCCATCGGCCAGGGGATTCTCGTGCTCCTGGGGGTGGAGAAGGGGGATGGTGAACAGGACGCACTCCGGTTGGCGGAGAAGATCGTGGCCTTACGGATCTTCGAGGATGAGGCGGGGAAGATGAACCGCTCCCTGGCAGAGGTGAACGGGGAACTGCTGGCGGTCTCCCAGTTCACCCTGGCGGGGAACTGCGCCAAGGGGCGTCGCCCCTCCTTCGACAGCGCCGCCCCCCCTGCAGAAGCCAACAGACTCTACGACTCCTTTGTGGAGGCGGTAAGAGCACTCCGGATACCGGTGGCGACCGGCGTCTTCCAGGCGATGATGCAGGTGACTCTCGTCAACGACGGCCCGGTGACCTTCATCCTGGAATCCCCGGCGCGCCCCGTCCCACTCGGAAGAGGAACAAGGGGTGACGCGTTGCATTAACCATCACTCTCTTCTTCAGCCTGACCTCCTGAGACCCAGGCATCCAGCAGAGTATAGGTTACAGCCAGCACCACCGGGCCGATGAAGAGGCCGATGATGCCGAAGGCGACGAGCCCGCCGAGGACCCCGGCGAAAATGAGGAGCAGCGGGATATCGGCCCCCTTCTTGATCAGAAACGGCCGGACGAAGTTGTCGATGGTTACGACGAACAGGGACCAGACGATCATGACACTCCCGGCGGCGGTCATCCCTTCGCGGAACATCCAGATGATAACGGGGATGAGGACCAGGCCGGGGCCGATCTGGGCCACACAGAGAACGAACATGACGGCGGTTAACACCCCGGCGGCGGGGATTCCGGCCACGAAGAGCGCCACCCCTCCGAGAAGAGTCTGGATGGAAGCGGTGCCGACTACCCCCAGCGCCACCCCACGAATGGCCTTGGCCCCAAGGATGACGGCATTTTCCCCATCGTGACCCGCCAGACGCCGGGCAAAGCGGCGGATCCCGGCGGCGGCTTTTTCACCGTAGCTGTAGAGGATGGCGCAGACGATCACCGTCAGGAGGAAGTGAAGGATCATCTTCCCCACCGCCCCCCCCTGGTTGACGATCCAGCTCACGATCCGCCCCGCATAGGGGGCCACATGGGGGGCAAGGTCCTTCATGGTCCCCGCGGTGAACTGGTTCAAGTAACCAAAAAGTTTGGGCCCCACCAGGGGGATAGCTTCGAGCCACGTGGGTGGAGGAGGGATCGTGGCGCTGCTCAACGAGGTAACCCAGCCGGCGATATCATCGGCCCGCTCCACGATACTGATGACGGAGAGCGACAGGGGGACCACGAGCACCAGGAGAAGGAGCAGGGTCATGACCAGCACCGCGACTCCCCGTTTGCCCAGGAGCCGTTTTTCGATCCTCAGCAACATGGGCCAGGTGGCGATGACGATCATGGTGGCCCAGACCCCCGCCTCCATAAACGGCCGCAAGATCCAGAAGGTGGCGGCGATGAGGACGCCGATGAACAGCACCCCGAGGGTCGAACGGGTGAGGTCTACTTTCGAGTTGTTCTGCAGCATACTTACTCCTCCACAAGGAAAATCGCATGGGATTATATCGGGGAGAAACCTTACTCTCCACCATGAGCGGCCGTCAAGAGAATGTTCCACAGGGTCCCTGAGCGGAGTCGAAGGGAGTTGTAGGCCGGATCGAGCGCAGCGGATCCGGCGGGATGGCTGAGATCCAGGCAAAAATCGCCGGTTCCGCTTCGCTTGAACCGGCCTACGACTGATACATCCCGGATATTGTGGGATCTGGACCCGGGCGGATGCCATATGCCCCTACGAATTTGGTGGTTGTGCCGACGGCTATCGGGAAGGATCGAGGAGCGAAGTCTGGCGGAATGACGGGAGGATTGTCGTGCGGAAGGGCAAAACGCCCCCCTACCCGGAAATGGGCAGGGGGGCGTTCATGTAGAATGCGGCTAACTGTGCGGTGATCGTCCCCTGAGTGTTGACCAGCAGCCATTCGCTGCTGCCGTCGTAGAGGAAATCGGGTCATTCTAACCCCTCCTGTCCTCCCCCATTCGATTCCGCGTCTTAAACGGTAGGGGGGCTGAGATCCAAGATGCGAGCTCCCAACAAGGTGAATTCTGTTTGACTCGTGATTCAAAAGCATTCAATATAGTGCTGAATTCAACCTTGAAAACGTGAGGCATATCATGTCCATCAGCCTGGCAGAAGATATTCGTTCAGTCACTGATCTCAAACGGCATACACGGGAAATCCTTGACCAACTCCATCTGACCGGGCGACCGGTCGTCTTAACTGTCAATGGTCGAGCCGATTCGGTCATTATCGACGCCAAAGTCTACGAAAAACAGATCAAGGCGATGAACCTGGCGCGATTGCTGGCTGTATCCGAGGCACAGATATCTGAAGGGAAATCCCGATCAGCAGGTACGTTCCTTAAAGAGTTTAAGAATGCCCATAATCTATAGCGTTGAAATTACACCGGTTGCCGAGCGCGATGTGGAGGATATCTGGACCTACATCGCCGACGACAGTCCGGATAACGCTACCGCATTCATTTTGCGGCTTGAAGAACAGATAGAGACGCTTGAGCAAGCCCCGGAGCGTTGCCCTCTGATTCCTGAAAACGAGCAGATGGGGACATCTTATCACCATCTGCTCAATGGCGCCTACCGAACCATCTTCCGTATTAGCGGAGAGACCGTGTACATCCTCCGCATCATCCATGGATCTCGTCTTCTCGATTCCACCCTTGCACATTAACAGTCACCTTCAAACAACTTGCAGGAGCGGCCTTAAGGCCGCGAATTCCCGACAGCATTCGCAGATATACCGATTTTCGTAGGGGCGTATGGCATACGCCCGTATCTAAATTAAACAATATCGATGAGGTATCAGGGCGAACGCCGTTCGCCCCTACGATTAACACCCCTCTCTACTTTCGCCGTATCAGAAACGCCAGCCCGCCGATACCGGCGCCCAGGAGGAGGAACGTGGACGGTTCGGGAACCGCTTCGTAGGAGGTCAACTGCATGGCCGAATCACCCGCACCGGCGTTGCTCCCCAGCTGAAACGGGTAGATCCCGGTGGGGGCGGCGCCGCCATATCCCGATGTGACGAACAGCTCGAAATCCCCCGAGTAGGAGAGGATCGGCTCACCCGGACCGGGAAGCGGCATGATCGGATCCGGTATCCCCCAGCTCTTGTCGGTATCTTTCATGCTCTTCCCCACGAGTTGCCGGCTCAGGTCATAGCCGATCATGCCGCTGGTATCGAAGACCACCGCGGAAAAATCCCCCGTGCCGCCCACGAAGTCGCGCAGTGTGTAGCTCCCGTTGGCGTCGGTGCCGGTGACGGTGACGCTCAGCGCCGTGACCAGCCCGTCGATACTGTGGGCTAAATCGTAGATGCCGCTGGGGTCCCAAATGAACCGGCCCGGGGTTGTCCCGAGTTTCGCTTGGTCAAAGCTGATGCTGCCGGTGGCCTTGGCGCCGGGGGAGCCGACCCCATCGCCGGAAAAGGTGAAGTTGAAGGTGACGACGCTGGCTGCCGCCGATGTGGCGGTGAGTATGACTGACAGCAGGCAGGTTAGGATGATGCGTTTCATTGAATCCTCCAGGGTTTCATCTATTGGGTTACTCCCGCCACATTGGCGACGCCGCTGATCCCGCCGTCGGCGCTGTAGCGGATGGTGGCGACGAATTTGGTCAGCTTGGCGCAGTTGGCAAAGTTGATCAGCACGTTGTTGGTCACCGTGCTCCCGCCGTTGACGGCGCCGTAGCTGCGCGGCAGACCGCTGTCGGTGGTCACCGTCGGCTTGCAGTTGGCGGTGGCGGAAATATCCACCGAATTGAGCTGCACGTTGAGGGCAGCATCGCTCCCCACGGCGTTGCTGATGACGATGGGCCAGCTCCGGATCCCGCCGATGGTCCCCGTCTTGGCGGCACCCACGGTGGCGCTCAGGGAGGTGGTGATCATATGCAGCGTCGGGGTCACGGTATTGGGCCCGTTCATGGTGATGGTGGTGCTGATGCCGGTGGGTTTGGCGATGGGACCGACGCCGCTGTTCAGGGCCCATGAGGTGAAGGAGTAGCCGCTGTTGGCCGTGGCGGTGATCCCCACGTTGCTCCCGGCGGCATACCAGGAGGCGCCTGGTGCGGGATTCACCGAACCGCCGGTGGGGGAGAGGATGGTCAGCTGATACTGGGTGCCGAAGTTGGCCGTATAGCTGCCGCTGGCGGTGGGGGTGATGGTGTGGCTCGCCCCCCCGTTGTCGGACCAGCCGGTGAAGAGGTAGCGGGTTCCCGTCCCGCCGCTCTGGGTCGGGTTCGGGATGTTGACGATGTAGGAGGGGGCCGTGGCGGTGAAGCTGTAGGGGGCGAGATGGCTGATCCCGTCCAAGGTGAACTCCAGCCCCGGAGGGGTGGTCTGGATCACAATTGTCCGCTGTGCCGCCGCCCCGATGGTGATGTTCTGCGTCACCGATGGCGCCACGTCATAGCTGTTGTCGCCGGCCTGGTTGGCCACGATGACGCAGGCCCCGGACGCCAGCGGCGTTACCAGCGCACCGCTCACCGTACAGACGGACGGGGTCGTGCTGCCGAAGGTGACGGCCAGAGCCGAGGTGACGGTGGCTTTCAGCGTACCGGCACTGCCGGGGAAGGTCAGGAGAGGTGCTGTGCCGAAGGTAATCGTCTGGCTCCGTTTGCCGATGGCGATGCTCCGGGTCACCTGGGGAGCCGCCTTGTAGTTGGGGAGTCCCGCCTGATCGGCGGTGATGCTGCAGCTGCCGGCGGCGATCCCGGTCACGGTGGAGCCGTTCACGGTACAGATGGCCGGGGTGCTGCTGCCGAAGGTGACGCCGAGTCCGGAGGTGGCGAAGGCGCTGACGATGCCGCTGCCGCCCACCACCAGGGTGGGGAGAGCGCCGAAGGTGATGGTCTGGTTCCCCTGCCCCACGGAGATGCTTTGGGTGGCGGTCCCGGCCTCAAAGCCGATACTCCCCGCCTGATTCGCCGTGATGACGCAATTGGCGGTTCCGGCGGTGAGGCCGGTGACAGTGCTGCCGCTCACCGTGCAGGCGGTGGAACCGCTGCTGTAGGTGATCGGGTTGCCCGAGCCGCCGCCGGTGGCGCTCACCGTTGCGAATCCCCCGACAACAACGGTGGGGAGAGAGCCGAAGGTGATGGTTTGCGGCGTGGTGGAGATGACGCCGGTGTTGTTATTGACGAAGGTCACGGCGTAGTTGGCGCCGCCGTTGCCGTCGGCAACCGTCCCGGCGGGAATCAGGCTCTTGCCGGTGCCGATCTCTTTGGTGTCGTAGGTTTCCGTCCAGCTTGCCGTGTCGCCGGAGGCGAGTGACCCGGAGGTGACGGTGGGGAGAGCCGCGGCGGTGACAGTGCCGTCATAGCGCTTGCTGTTGGTCGCGGCGGTGACGGTGATGGGGCGGGGCGTGATATCGCCGCTGACGCCGGTTGGGTTGGTGACGGTGTAATTGGCGTTGTTCACCGTGACTGAAGTGACGTTTACCTGCTTGCCGTTGCCGGCCGCCCCATCGGCGAAGGCACCGCTCCGGCCGGTGATGGCCACTGAATCGGGGGTGACGACGCCGTTCAGGGCGCCGCCGCTCAAGGTGGCGGTGGTGGTGCGATCATAGGGTCTGTTGCCGGCGGTCATGCCGCTGACCGTCAGGCTCCTGGCGGTGATGTCGGCGGTAATGCCGGTGGGGTTGGTGACGGTGTAATTGGCGTTGTCGACTATGACTGCGGTGACGGTTACCTGCTTGCCGCTGCCGGCCGCGCCATCGGCAAAGCCGCCGCTCCGGCCGGTGATGGTCACCGAATCGGGGCTGATCACGCCACTGAGGACGCCGCCACTCAAAGTCACGGTGGTGGCGCCGTCATAGGGCCTGCTGGTGGCGGTCATGCCGCTGACCGTCAGGCTCTTGGCGGTGATATCGGCGATGATGCCGGTAGGTTTGGTAACGGTGTAATTGGTGTTGTTAACCGTTACTGAAGAGACATTTACCTGCTTGCCGCTGCCGGCCGCTGCGTCGGCGAAGGCGCCGCTCCGGCCGGTGATGGTCACCGAATCGGGGCTGATCACACCGCTGAGAGTGCCGCCGCTCAAGGTAGCGGCGGTGGTGCCGTCATAGGGTCTGCTGCCAGCGGTCATGCCGCTGACCGTCAGGCTCTTGGCGGTGATGTCGGCGGTAATGCCGGTGGGGTTGATGACGGTGTAATTGGCGTTGTTCACCGTGACTGAAGAGACGTTTACCTGCTTGCCGCTGCCGGCCGCCCCATCGGCAAAGACGCCGGCCCGGCCGGTGATCTCAACCGAGTCGGGGGTGACGACGCCGTTCAATGTGCCGCCGCTCAAGGTTGCAGCGGTGGTGCGATCATAGGGCCTGCTGTCGGCGGTCATGCCGCTGACCGTCAGGCTCTTGGCGGTGATGGCTGCGGTAATGCCGGTGGGGTTGGTGACGGTGTAATTGGCGTTGTCGACTAGGACTGCGGTAACGGTTACCTGCTTGCCGCTGCCGACCATTGCGTCGGCGAAGGCGCCGGTCCGGCCGGTGATGGTCACCGAATCGGGGTTGATCACGTTGCTGAGGGTACCGCCGCTCAAGGTGGCGGCGGTGGTGCCGTCATAGGGCCTGCCGGTGGCGGTCATGCCGCTGACCGTCAGACTCCTGGCGGTGATGTCGGCGGTGGTGCTCGCCGTGCTGTTCCCGAGAATATAATTGCCTGAGTTCACCCCGCCGTTGATACTGATGCCGGAGACGCTGACCGGTCTACCGGCGCCGACGTTTTTGTCGGGGAAAGACGCCGAGTAGGAGAAGGAGACGGAATCACCCGGCACACGGTTGTCACTCAGGATAACGGTGGCGGTGGCGGCGCCGTCATAGCGCTTGTTGACCCCGCCGGCGGTCACCGTGAGCGTCGCCTTATTGATGGTGAAAGTCTGCGAGACCAAGGCCGCAGCGGTGTAGTTAGCATCCCCCACTTGGTTAACGGAGATATAGCAAGAACCGGTGGCGGTGAAACTCAAGACACCGCCGGGAGTGATGGCGCATATTCCCCCGAACGAGGTGAAGGTCGGGGTCAGACCGGAAGAGACCGAGGCGGTGAGAGTCGTGGTCGTCCCGTAGGTCTGAGCCCCGGGGTTGAGAAACGTTATCGTCTGGGCGGCCTTGGACACCGACTGGGTCAAGGGTGGCGAAGTGGAGCCGCCGTCAACGCCGTCGCCGCCGTAAACGGCGGTGATGCTGTGGCTGTTGACGCTCAGGTTGCTTATGGTCAAGGTCGCCTTGCCGCCGATCAGGGTCCCGGTGCCGATCTCCGTGGTCCCGTCCTTGAACGTGACGGCGCCGGTAGCGGTTGAAGGGGTGACGGTGGCGGTGAAGGTGATGTTCGCCCCATAGGTGGCGTAGTACTGGAGGCTTGAGAGTAGCGACGTGGTCGTGGTAGCCTGCGTGGTGAAACTGAGAATATCTCCATAGACCGTGCCGCTGCTGTTCTTTGTCACCGCACGATAGTAGTAGGTCGTCTGCGGTAACAGACCGGCAACCGTCAGACTGTCGGTCACGGGATCGGCGCCGGTGAGACCGCTCCGGGCAAGGAGCGACAGGGACGGCGTCACTCCGTATTTACTGATTACGCCATTGAGAGACGACGATGCATACACGCTGCCTGCGCCGTCCACCAGCACTGCATTCTTACTCCCCGTCAGTACCGGCAGGGTGCTCACCAACCCTTCAGGGGTGATCTTCCGGATGACGGCGTTATTGTAGTCCGACACATAGATGGTGTCCGCACTGTCCACAGCCACGTAGTACGGAGAGTTGAACTGCGCCGCAGCGCCCAAGCCGTCCGCCTTGCCGGCTGTACCCGAGCCCGCCAGGGTGGTAACCGCTCCGCCAGGGGTTATTTTCCTGATGCGGTTACCGTAATAATCCGCCACATAGACGATCCCCTTGCTGTCCACCGCCACTCCGGTCGGATAGTTGAACTGGGCCGCTACCCCCTGGCCGTCCACGGTGGCGGCTGCGCCCGATCCCGCCAGGGTGCTCACCTCACCGCCCGGGGTGATCTTCCTGATCCGGTTGTTGCCGGCGTCCGCCACATAGACGTTACCAGAGCTGTCAACCGCCACTTCGGACGGAAAATAGAACTTCGCCACTGCGCCGGTACCGTCCAGATAACCGCCATTGGTCGTCTTGCCCGATCCCGCCAGGGTGGTCACCACTCCGTCAGGGGTGATCTTCCGGATATTGCTATAAAGGTTGTCCGCCACGTAGAGGTTCCCCCCGCTGTCCGCCGCAATGCCAGTGGGGAAACTGAATTGCGCCGCGGCTCCGGTTCCATCGGCGTACCCGGCAGTGGTTGCGCCCGATCCCGCCAGGGTGCTCACCATCCCGTCCGGGGTGATCTTTCTGATCCGGTTGTTACTATGATCAGCGACATACAGATTCCCCCCCCTGTCCATTGCCAACCCGGTAGGCTGACTGAACATTGCGGTAGCGCCGGCGCCTTCCAGAAAGCCGGTATGACCTCCAGCCACGAGAGTTTCGCTCCGGACAAGTAAGTCCGCCGTTGTCCCATACGCATAGTACAGATTCACAGTGTTGCCGTTGGGGTTGACCGTGCCGCCGAACAGCGCCCCGGTGGTGGTGATGCCGCCCACCGCCGCCGTGGTGACCACGGGAGGGGACACCGCCAGCTGGGTGAACGAATTCGTCGCGGTGGAGCCGTTGTAATTGTTATCACCGCCGTACTCCACGGTGATAGCGTGGCTGCCGGCGCCGAGGGGGCCGGTAGTAAAGAGGGCGGTGCTGCCGCTCACGGGGCCGGCGCCGATGATCTCGCCGTTGTCTTTGAAGGTGACGATGCCGGTGGCGGCGCTTCGGGGAGAGACGGTGGCGATAAAGGTGACCGGACTCCCCGTGAAGACCGGATTAATTTCGGAAGCCACGGCCACGGTGGTGTCCAGAGTGGTTACGGTAAAGGTTCCGCTCTGGCTCCCCTCGTAGGTGGGGTCGTTGATCGTGGCGGTGACCTGATAGCTCCCGGCTGCAATCTGTGCCGCGCCGCTCCAGACGACGGCGAGACCGGCCGGGATGGTCGTGGCGCTGGGGGTCAGGGGGGCGCCGGTGTAGGCCTGGGTCAGGTTGCCCACTGACACCGTGGCCGGACGCTTGGTGATGACACCGGTGTTGTTCTTGACAAAGGTCACGAAGTAGTTGGCGCCGCCGTTGCCGTCGGTAACCGTCCCGGCAGGTGTCAGGACCTTATTGACGCCGATGTTCATGTTGTCGTACGTTTCCGTCCAGGAGACCGTGTCCCCTTCGACCAGGGCGCCGGCGGTGATGGTGGGGATGGCCGCAGCGCTGGTGGTGAGGTCATAGGGTTTGCTGTTGGTCGCGGCGGTCACCGTGATGTACCGGGGTGTAATGTCGGCTTTAATGCTGTATGTGGGCGCCGACACGGTGTAGTTCGCAGCGTCGGCGCCGCCGGGGGTCGAGGTCGACGTCACCGCAATGCCGATCCCCTTGTTGACACTGGCAAAGACGCCGGTGCCGTTCAGGGTGACACTGTCGCCGCTGATGATCCCGGACAAGGTGCCGTTTATTACCGCCGCATTCGTCTTGTCATAGACCTTGCTCACCGGCGACGCGGAATCATGCGCCAGAGGCTTGGGCGTAATGGTCCCGGTCAGGCCGGTGGGCTGGGTCAGGGTGTAGTTGTATCTGTCTGCGCCGCCGAGGGTCGAGGTCGATGTTACCGGGATAAGTGTCCCCTTGTTCACGCCGGCAAAGACCCCGGTGCCGTTCAGGGTGACACTGTCGCCGCTGATGATCCCGGACAAGGTGCCGGTGATGACTGCCGCGGTCGTCTTGTCATAGAACTTGGTCGTCACCAGAGGGGTTGTGATCGTCAGGGGCTTGGCTGTTATTGTCCCGGTCAACCCGGTGGGCTGGGTCAGAGTATAGTTGGCCACGTCCGTGCCGCTGATGGTACAGGTCGACGTAACCGTTTTTCCGGAACCCGCCAGCACACCGTTAAAGGTGCCTGTCCCGTTCAAGATGACGGTGTCGCCGCTGATGACTCCGCCCAACGTGCCGGTGATGACCGCAGCATCCGTCTTGTCATAAACCTTAGTCGTAACCGCCGTGGACTCTATCGTCAGAGGCTTGGCCGAGATGGTCCCGGTCAGGCCGGTGGGCTGGGTCAGGGTGTAGTTCCCTGCATCGGCGCCGCCGAGGGTGGAGGTCGACGTCACCGGGATAAGTGTCCCCTTGTTCACGCCGGCAAAGACCCCGGTGCCGTTCAGGGTGACGGTGTCGCCGCTGATGAACGCGGACAAGCTGCCGGTGATTACCGCCGCGGTCGTCTTGTCGTAGACCTTGCTTTGCACCCCTGCGGACAAGATCGCCAGCGGCTTGGCCGTGATGATCCCGGTCAGGCCGGTGGGCTGGACCAGGGTGTATTTGCCTGCGCTTCCACCGGTGAGGATTGAGGTTGAGGTCACCCCGATGCCGCTCTCTACCCCCATGGAGGCGAAAGTGCCGCTCGGAGACAGCGCGACATAAATGTCGGTACCTACGATTCCACTCAAGGTGCCGGTGATGGTGGCGACATTCGACCTGTTATAGACCTTGGTCGTCACCGCCGGATTGGTGATCGTCAGGGGGGCCTTGTTCACCGTAAATGACTGCTGCACCTGGGCAGCGGCATTGTAGCTGCTGTTACCGCTCTGGTTGGCGTTGATGGTGCATGTACCGACGTTGAGGAAGGTCAGGGCGCCGCTGCTGATGGTGCAGACCGTGGTGGTGACCGAGGTCAGGAGTGGGGTCAGGGGAGAGGTCGACGATGCGGTGAGACTCTTGGCGCTCCCATAGGTCTGGTCACCTGGGTTGTCAAAGGTGATGGTCTGGTTGAGCTTGTTCACCGTCTGAGCGATGGGAGTCGAAGTGGAGCCGAGATAATTGTCGTCGCCGCCGTAGATGGCGGTGATGTTATGGACGCCGGCGCTCAGCGCGCTGCTGCTGACGGTGACGCTCCCGCTGGAGAGGGTGACGGTGCCTAAGACCGTAGACATGGAGGTATCTTTGAAGGTGACGGCGCCGGCAGCCGTCAGCGGGTCGACCGTAGCGGTGAAGGTGATGAGCTCCCCCACGGAGGCAGGGTTCGAATCGGAAACCACCGTGGTAGTGGTCACCGGGACCAGCTTCATGACCGTCGACTTGCTGCCGTTCCCTGAGTCCTGGTACACCAGGTGGGGGCTACCGTCCGGGGCAAAGGCCAGAGAGGTATAGCTTCCAGTGGCAGAGGCTAGTCCTGTCTTCCCCACGGTGACCCAGGCGTCGCCGCTATACTTCACTGCAGCCAGGATGCCTGCTTTATTATACGCCATATAGGGGGTCCCGTCCGGGGCAATGGCCAGCGAGACATAAGTTGCCAGCTCGACGGTGGCCCCGACCTTCCCCACAGGGACCCAGGCGCCGGTGCTGTACTTCATTACTGATGTCGCGTTTGCGTTGCCCCATTCATTGAGATTCCGTTCCATATACGACACATAGGGGGTCCCGTCAGCGGCAATGGTCAGGAAGGTATGAAGAATCATTCCGCCGGAAGAGTTGAATCCGGCGTTCCCCACGGTGACCCAGGCGCCGTCGCTGTACTTCATCACAGTCGCTTTTTGGCCGTTGCTATGATCCGTATACGCCACATAGGGGGTTCCATCCGGAGCAAAGGCCAGAGAGGGGCTCCAAATAGCGCCGGCGGAGAACCCGCCGTTCCCCACGGTGACCCAGGCGTCTCCGCTGTACTTCATAACGGTGGCCTGTTGCGACGCGTTTATGGCCCGATACGCAACATAGGGCGTTCCATCCGGGGAAAAAGCCAGGGAGATTTCATCACTCGACATGGTGGAGAACCCTTCGATCCCCACAACGCCCCAGGCGCCGGCGCTGTACTTCATCACGGTCAGTTTTGAGGTATTAACATCCACATATACCACGTGGGGGGTCCCGTCCGGGGAAAACGCCAGAGAGATGTTTCCACCATAGCGATTACCGGAGAACTGGGCGTTCCCCACGACGCCCCAGGCGCCGGCGCTGTATTTCATTACGGTCACCCGTCCACCCGTCCCGTTCGTAAACGCCACATAGGGGGTTCCGTCCGGGGCAAAGGCCACAGTGGTGTAGGCTGCCGCAACTGTTGAGAATCCTGCGATACCTAACCGCTTCCAGTCCTGACTGCTGCCGGTGACAGGGGTCATGGTGGTAAGATTGGCAGCTACCGGGGTGGACTGTAGGGTAGCGCCGTCATCGGCGGTGAAGCAGAGCGTGTAGGGGGTGCTCTGGGTCAGATTGCGCAGCGTGTACTCGGCGGGGGTGGCGGCGATCAGGGAGAGTGAACCGTGATAGGGCGCCATGACGTCGGCGTTGGTCAGCCCCGCCTTGACCTGATCCCCGCTGCCGCAGAGCGCATCATTTCCGGCCAGGAGGGTGAAGTAACCGCTCCCGGTCTGGTCTGATTGCAGGGTGAGGGTGACCTGGTTGGCGCCCAGGTTGCTCAGAGCGGGAGGGGTGAGGGTCGTCTCCCCCGCCGTCGCGATCCCGGCCGCTGTCGCCAGCGTAAACGCCAGCAGCGCCAAGGTGAAGAGTGATCTGAATCGTCTGTTCATGGATTCCTCGTGTGGTGTTTGTTGGTGGTTGTTCGGTGGTTGTTCCTTCGACTTCGCTCAGGGACCGGCGGAATTCCGGATCATCCTTCCGGCAAGATCGGCAGTGCAGTGCGGTTCCATCAAGGTGAGGAGCAGCAGCTCGTGGGGTGAGAGCTGAATCCCCACCCGCCGATCCGATGACCCTACACGTTGACCAGCAGAGGTGAAAAACTGCCGGTCTGAGAGGAGTCGTCCCTCTACCTGCTCCGCTGCATCCTGTGACATGGCGCCTCCCGAATATCGGCTTGTCCTTAAATGGACAGTTCGACCTGTTTTAAGTGGTTCTATAGGGGGTAGTGCGGAAACCGTGCCATTTACGTGCATTACGACTTTTAAGTCAGTTACAACAATACCTGAGGAAAAAGTTGTCCCCACATGGACATGCTGTCCCGGTAGGGACAAACTAACAAAAACTGCACCATTATAACAAAAGAGAGTAACAGGGGCGCTGGGGGAATAGGGGATCGAGAGAAGAGAAGGGAAGGGAAGAGAAGAGAAGAGAAGAGAAGAATAACCCGCTTTCGGGATTACAACAGGCGGGACCAGAGACGGGCGAAGGCTATTCTGAACGTCCGGATCATGCTGAAACCGTCGTAGGTGGACTGATCCACCTGCCGGCAGCTCTCCCGGTCAACGGCAAAAATCCGGTCCTGCTCTTGCGCTACTTGGGCATCGTAGAAGAAGATACTGAGCTCATCATGCAGGGTGAAGCTCCGGATGTCGAAGTTGGTGGTGCCGAAGCTAGCCACCACACCGTCGATGGTCATGGTCTTCGCATGGAAGAAACCGGCAAAATACTGGTTCAGCTCCCCCCCCGCCTCGACGAAGTCGCCGATATAGCTGAACGCCGCGTCCCAGGCGATCTTCTTGTCCGGAATACCGGCCATCATGAAATCAACCTTGACGCCCGCGAAAGACTGGGTAACGAGCGCCTCGAAGATCGGCTCGTCGGGAACGAAGTACGGCGACTGAATTCGCACCGTCTTCTCCGCCGAATGGATCGCCAGCAGAAACGCATTGCGTATGGCCTGGTAGGGGGTTTCGGGGCCGGAGTAGGCCAGCTGACTCCAGACGACCCGCTCTCCCGGGTTCACCGTCAGTTCGGGGAAATAGCGGTCGGTGAAGAGCGACTCGCCGGTGACGCGGTACCACTGCTCGCAGTAGAGGCGCTGGAGCTCGGCCACCAGCGGCCCCTCGAAACGGAGATGGGTGTCACGCCACGATTCGTAGCGCGGCTTGCCGTCGATGTACTCCTGTCCCATGTTCATGCCGCCGGTATACCCGATCCGGCCGTCGATGACCGCCATCTTGCGGTGGTTGCGGTAGTTGAGCCGGCTCCAGTGGGCAATATCCGCGCGGACCTCTCCCCCCGCGGCCTTGAGGGCCGCCAACTGTTTCTTCCGGAAGGGGAGCGAGCCGATCCAGTCGTAGAGTACGCGGACCTTGACCCCTGCGGCGACCTTGCGGGCCAGGAGCTCGCAGAGCCGGCCGGTCATCTCGTCGGACTCCCAGATGAAGTACTCCAGATGGATCGTATCCGTCGCCCGCTCGATGTCGGCGAACAGCGCCGGGAACTTGATCGCCCCCTCGCACATGACTGTGAGGTTCGTACAGGGGAGCAGACGGGTGTCGTTCTGCCGGGTGATCGCCCGGGCCAGACGAGTCGACACCGTTGGTTGAGTCGCAAGATGCTCTGACGCCTGGTGGGACCATGCTTCGTAGACGGGGCGAAGCTGTTCGTCACCAAACCGGACGGCGTCCGCCAGGGAGACGTCCCGCCGGCTGATACGGCGCCAGTTCCGGCCGCAGATGATGTAGAAGAGGAGCCCCAGCCCCGGGAACATGAACAGCAGCAGCGCCCAGGCCAGCGTCGTCGATGGGTCGCGTTCGTCATAGATCAGCATCCCGACGATGAGCAGTGAGTTGCCCACCAGCAGAGCGGTGATCAGTTGGGGAAGTAATAGGGTGGTCATGGTCTGATCCCCGTCGATGGCAGCTCAATGATAACGTACATCTCCCCTCCCCTCTCCTCACGCCTCATTGTCCCGCCAAACCTGGCGAAGTAGAATTTCAGGAACTTTTCCCGCTTGCTGCTGAAGGGAGGCAACACCCTCCGGAGAGCTATTTCGATCCGGACGGCGGCGCCGCTTCTCCCCGCTTCCAAAGAGATCTCTCGCTGACCGGCGACCGCCAGCAGCTCCAGGAGGAGCATCACCGCATCCATGAAACCGTCCCGCTCCACGTTTACGTAGAGTGACTCCTCAGCGGCGACAAAATCGAATCTGACCTCATTAAGTGGAGAGCGGCAGGCGATCCGCCGGGAGAGTTCAAAGATGTACGCACGGTCATCCTCCACCGCGGCGAAGAGCTCGTCACTGCCCGGTGGCGCCTGCAGTCTCCGGATCAGCTGGTGGAGAAGGCCGTTCAACTCTTCCGGACACCCCTGATCCTGAAAACGAAACCCCATGACCGCATTCAGAAAATCCTGAAGGAGCTGCTTCGTCCTCCTAAGCAGCGAGAGATCAACCAGGTAACTGACCCTCTCCACCGGGAGCAGCTCCTCGACCCTTCGGGTGAACTGCACCCCTTTCTGGATAATCAGTCCCTCCGGAGATGAATCCACCTTTACCGCTTCGACCGTACGAAAGAAATCTTCCACCAGCCCATCGATGGCGTCCATCTCCATGAGACCCATCACCCTGGCCGCTTCGGCCGGCTCTTCCAGCCGTTCCAGGAAATGAGAGACGGCGCAGAGTCGGCCGGCGATGGTGGCGAACGCCGTCCCCGCCTCCTCCAGGAGCAGCACGGCGAATTCATCGAGATATCCCATCCGGCGGCTGTCCAGCGCCACGATATCCACGAGCCCGGTCGCCTCGGCGTGCATCTCCCGGAGAATTCCTGCGCATTTACCAGGATCCATGGCTCTCCCGTGTCCGGCAAGGACCAGCGAGATGCCCCCCCGCGCCACCATTGCCTCCATCTGTCGCAGTGACATCAGAAGCTCCTCCCGGTTCCACCCGACGATCCCCGCCACTCCCGGATTGGCGGCAAAGAGCAGGTCTCCGAGAAACAGGGAGTCGCCGATACGAAAGGAGAGGCTGTCAGGGCTGTGGCCGGGGGTATGATAGATCTCCAGCAGATCATCCCTACCGATCCGGACGGTCTGTCTATGGACTCCCTCCAACCCGCTCCCGTCAAGGAGCTCACAGAACAGAGTCAACCCTCCTCCGCCGGGCAATGGAATGGTAATCTCTCCCCCCTGCTCCTTCTGCTCCCTGGTCAGGAGTGAGACCGCGCCGGGCAACGGGCTAAGCTGGAGCCCGGCGCACTCCGCCTGGGTCACCGCCCGATCCCTGCTGGACAGCGCCCGCACCCCTTCCTCCTGGAGGAGGAGCGTGAGGGGGACGCCACATTCGCTCATGAAATAGGGGAGGCCGTGACTGTGATCCACATGACAGTGGGTCAGGTAGACAAACAGCGGCCTGGCCCTTTTGCCCATCAGGGTGGCGATCTCGTCCAGCACCGTCTTCATCTGGAGTTCATCGGTTCCCGGATCAATGACGATGAGCTGTTCGTCGGTCGCCACAAGATAGGTATTGGAGCAGATGATGCTCGGCTTTCTGATGCAGGGAAAAATCCAGGCAGCGGATGCGCCCGGGATCTTCTGCCATTGTTGGTTTTCCAGGGGTACCACCTCAGTAGAACAGCTTGCGGGAGGCTTTCAGGAGCCGTGCGGTGGAAGATTTGTTGTTCTTGCACTTCTTCATGGCCCACTCAATAACCTGCCGGTTGACGGCGTCCAGCGAGAACTCTTCAGGAGAGAAGTCAAACGTCAGGGAGATCCGGTCAGTGGCCGGCTCTTCGACGCGAGCTTCGGGCTGCAGAAACCGCAGATGCTCCGGCCGGATCAGATCGCCATCGGTGACTATGGTGGCGTATTCAAGCAGGTTGCGCAGCTCCCTGATGTTGCCGGGCCAGTCATGGCCAACCAGCAGATCCAGGGCAGCCTGGGAGAGGCCGGGGAGCTGCTTGCCCTGATGCTGCCGGAACTGTTCCAGAAACAGTTCGCAGAGCCGAGGGATGTCCTCCCGCCGTTCCCGCAAGGGGGGGATGGTGATAGGGAAGATGTTCAGCCGGTGAAAGAGATCCCGCCGAAAACGCCCCTGGTTGCAGCATTCATCCAGGTTGTGGTGGGTGGCGACGATAACCCGGAAGTCGGCTGTCACCTGATGGTCGGAGCCGACCTTTTCATAGAGCCGCTCCTCAAGGAGCCGCAACAGCTTGGGTTGAAGCGAAAGCGGCATGTCGCCGATCTCGTCAAGAAAGAGGGTCCCGCCATGGGCGCGGCTGCACTTGCCTTCCCGGTCACGTTCGGCGCCGGTGAAGGCCCCTTTCACATGGCCGAACAGCTCACTCTCCAGCAGGGTCTCCGGGATGGCCGCACAGTTCACCGCAACGAGGCTGGTCATGTTCTGTCCGGAGGCGTTATGGATAGCCCGGACCAGGAGCTCTTTCCCCACCCCGCTTTCACCGTAGATGGCCACGGTGGTCCTGCTGGAAGCCGCCACCTGCTGCGCCGCGGCCAGGACACTCCCCATCTTCGGCGAGCTGCTGGTAATACTCTGAAAACTGAACCGCTCCCGCTCGGAATCCACCATCCGGTCGTAACTGATCCGCAGCCGGGAGTGCTCCAGCAGCCGCGCCACCACCAGCAGCAGCTCATCCCAGTTAAGCGGCTTCAGCAGGTAGTCGTCCGCCCCCTCCTTCATGGCGGCCACGGCGTTATCAACGCTGCCATGGGCCGTGACCAGCACGAAGGGGAGCTGCGGCTGCAGCTCTCGCACCCGGCGCAGGAGCTCCACCCCGTCCATCTCCGGCATGAACATATCGGAGAGCACCAGATCAAAGCGGCTCCGCTCCAGCTCCGCCAACGCCTGAGCCCCACCGGATACGCCGGTTGCCCGATAGCCGGCATCCTCCAGGTACCCGTTGACCATGAAACGAAAGCTTTGTGTGTCGTCGACTACCAGTATCCGCGCACCACGGTTCATGACGTCTCCTCGTTGATCAACGCAAAACTGCAGGCGGCGCTCAGCTTCCCTGCCATCTCACTCAGCTGTTCCAGCGAAACCGCAGGGGCGTTCTGCTGCAGCCAGGCGGCCAGCTCCGTGGGAACCCGATCCATCAGCTGGCCGCAGAGCCCTTTCAGGGTGTGGGCGGAGCGGCAGAGCAGAGCCCGATCACCCCTCGCCAGCGCCCCCTGCAGGGAGAGGAGCTCCTCTTGGATGTCCTGTATCAGCAGCTTCCGATACTGCCGGGCACGCTCTGGGTCGTCCCCCAACCCCCGGTCGGCCTGGGAATTCAGCAGCGGGCGCCGCTCCATCGGCGCCTCGACGGTTCCGGTACAGTGAGCGGCGATGGCCCGGGCCAATTCATCGGGGATGACCGGTTTCGCCAGTACCCCGTTGATCCCCACTGCGAGGCACGCATCGCGGGTGGCTGTTTCCTGGTCGGCGGTAAGGGCGATGATCGGCACGGGAGCTCCCCCGCACGCCCTCTCGCCACTCCTGATCCGGCGGGCGACTTCGATGCCGTCTATCCCCGGCATCCGGATATCCAGCAGGACCAGGTCAAACCGGTGCTGCGCCATGAGCTCCAGCCCCTGTCTGCCGTCTTCCGCCAGGACCACCTGCTGTCCCCAATCGGTGAGCAACTCCTCCAGCAGGAGCCGATTGAACCGGTTATCCTCCACCACCAGGATCATCCCCAGGGCGAGGGAGACCGGGTGCGGCAGCAGCGCCTCCGGGAGCGGTTCACACTCCGAAAGCGGCAGATGGACGATGAAACAGCTCCCTGCTCCTTCCCGGCTCTCTACATCGATACTCCCCCCCATCATCACCGCCAGATTATGAACAATGGCCAGACCGAGGCCGCTGCCGCCGTATTTTCGGGAGATGCTCGGATCGAGCTGCTGAAATGGTTCGAAAAGCTGGGAAAGTTTGTTTTCAGGAATGCCGATGCCGGTGTCGCAGACCGAGAAGCGAACCAGGGGGGAGGAGGCGGAGGCGTGCTGCTCGGGGAAGCTGATGCGACAGGTGATTTCGCCGCTTTCGGTGAACTTGAAGGCATTGGCCAGGAGATTGGCGAGGATCTGCCGCAGACGGACCGGATCACCACGCACCCAGGCGGGCACCGTGTCATCGACTACGACCCGCAACTCCAGCTTCTTCTGAGCCGCAAGGTGACGGTAGTGGGCATCCAGGCTATCGACCAGTTGCCGCAGGTTGAAGGGGACGCTCTCGAACGCCAGCCTCCCGGCCTCGATCTTGCTCATGTCGAGGATATCGTTGACCAGCTCCATCAGGGAGCGGGACGACTGTTCGAGGATTTCGTGATACTGATCGAGTTTTGCCGGATCGGTGGCCGTGCGCGCCAGGGAACTGAAGCCGACCAGGGAGTTGAGAGGGGTCCGGATCTCATGGCTGACCAGGGCCAGGAACTCGGACTTGAGTTCACTGGCCTTTTCGGCGGCAACCTTGGCCTGTTGCAGGAGCACTTCCGCCTGTTTGCGCTCGGTAAATTCCCGGCTGACCCCGTAGAACCCCACGATATTCCCTTCTGCGTCGAATTCCGGGGTGGAGCTTATTTCCGCCCAGATCCATCCCCCCCACTTGCAGCGGTGCTGCGCCTCGAAGGTGACGACCCCCATCCGCACGCCATTCTGCTCAGCCTCGCGCCTCTCTGCCCCCAGCTTCCTGACTTGGGCGAGCCCCTCTTCGCTGAAAAGCTCGGCGATATGGTGACCGATCACCTCATGGGAGGGGTAGCCGCGCAGCCGTTCATCCGAAGGGCTGATATAGGTGACACGGTAGTCACCGTCCAGCCTCCAGAGCACATCGGGTGCATTCTCGGTGAGCATCCGGTAGTGGGCCTCGCTCTTCAGCAGCGACTCCTCCACCCTCCTCTGGTGGCCGATCTGCCGCTTCAGCTCCTCATTCTCCGCTACAAGCTCCCGGATCTGTTCCTGGTAGTCGGTTACGTCCATGGGGTCGGCGCCTTTCACCCTTCAACCAAGCCTTTAAGCTCTCGAATCAGCTCTCCCAGGAAGTCGTACCCCTTCTGCCAGAAGCCGGGTTCCTCCAGGTCGATGCCGGCCAGCCTGGCTGCGTCCACCGGAGAGCGGGAGCCGCCGCCGCTGAGGATCTCCTCCAGCACCGGGATGAAAGACGCCCCCTCTTCCCGGTACTTGCCATAGAGGGAGAGGACCAGGAGTTCGGCAAAGGTGTAGGAGTAGCAGTAGAACCGGGCATGGATGAAGTGGGAGATGTAGCTCCACCCCCAGCGGTACGGTTCGATCATCTCCACCGAATCGCCATAGAGCCGGCCGTTCTCCTCCCACCAGAGGTCGCAGAGCCGGGTGGAGGTAAGGAGCCCCTCGCTCCGCTCGGCGTGGATCCGCTCCTCGAACCGGGTCAGTACGTTCTGCCGGAAGGTGGTGGCGATGATATCCTCGATCTTGGCGCAGAGGAGCTCGATCTTCACCCCCGGGTCGCTCTCGGTATCCAGGAGATGCCGGGTGAGAAGCATCTCGCCGAAGACCGAGGCGGTCTCGGCCAGGGGGAGACAGGGGTGGTAGTTGACCAGCCGCTGCTTCTGGGCCAGGACGAAGTGGAGGCCGTGCCCCAGCTCATGGGCCACGGTGGCCACATCCCGCAAGTTCCCGGTGTAGTTGAGGAGCACGTAGGGGAGAAACGACGGAGTCATTCCCATGCAGAAGGCGCCGCCACTCTTGCCGCTTCTGGGATAGATGTCCACCCGGCGGTCGGTGAAGAAGGCGGTGATGATCTCTTCCCACGCCGGGCTGAACTGCCGGAAGGCGCTCTTCACCAGCTCCACCGCCTCGGTGAAGTTGAACTTCTTGTCCGCACCGGGGAGCGGCGCATAGATGTCGCTGTTCTTCAGTTTCGGCAGTTCCAGGAGCCGCGCCTTGAGTTCAAAATACTCCCGGGCCAAGCCGTAGTTCTGCTCCGAGATCTCCATGAGCCGGGCTACCACCTTGGCGCTCAGTTCGTTTCCCAGGTTGGTGGGGGCCATGGGGGAGTCGTATCCCCGCAGCTCGATCTCCTGGCTGTGATCCAGGAGTGCGGTGTTGAAGACCGTCCCCAGGACGATCTCCTGCTCTTCGTGCTTCTTCAGGAAGGTGGTGAAGGCCCGCTCCCTGACGATTGCGTCCGGGTGGTGGAGCATGGAGAGGAGTTCCTCGCCGGTGAACTCCCGTTCCACTCCGTCCAGCTCCATCCGGTAGAGGAGGGAGGCGGAGAGCTCGTCGTAGAGACGGGTGAAGGCGTCCACCCCGGAGAGACTCTTGAGGGTCAGGAGCTGCTCTTCCCGCTCGGTCAAGGTATGGGGGGTGAAGCGGCGCAGGTGGCCGAGATGATGGCCGTAGGGGACGAGCGCCGGATCGGCGCTCACTGCGGCGAACGCCTCATCGGAGAGCGCCATTATCTCCAGATTGAAGAAGAGGAGTTCCCGGGACATGAGGTTGCCGAACTCCGCCGTCTGCTGGGAGAGACACTTGGCCACGTCGTCACCGGAGTCGGAGGCGAAGAGGAGATGGGCGTAGAGTTGGGGTTTGGCGATCAGCTCGCTCAGCGCTTCATAGCGCACGAGAGCGGTCAGGAGGTCGGCGGCGTCGAGCCCTGCCACATTCCCGCTGTAGTCGCTCCGGAACGCGGCGGCCTGCAGCTTCGTCTCTTCCAGATCGGCGGTCAACTCCGGGGCGTCCGGTGCGGTATAGAGCGTGGTCAGGTCCCAGCGGCTTTCGGGTGTGGCTTCGGACATCGGTTCCTCCCAGGTCTTAAGCGTATGGATGGTGTCGATCGCAAAGCCGAGAGAGTAGCCGAGAGCGGTCATGGCGTCAAGTTTCGTTTTAAATAAGGACACTCCCCATGTTATTTGTGCGCCAACTCCGTTGCAGGAGCCGTCTCGTTATGATAGGTTGAGCCCCCGGTAAGGCTTTCGTATCCGGTGAGGGGCGCAAGTCGTACCGGTACTTATTTCATCTGAAGGACATCAACCCTGTGCTCAAACTCCAACAGCAGACCACCAAGCAGAGCTCCCCGGGAAAATACTACCCCTGCGGCGCCACTCTTACCCCGGACGGGGTGAACTTTGCCCTCTTCTCCGAGCATGCCGAGGAGGTCTTCCTCCTCCTCTTCGACGATGCAAACGCCCCCCCCAGCGACATCATCCGGGTAGAGCAGAAGACCCGCCATGTCTGGCATATCAAGGTCCACGACGTCGGGGCCGGTCAGCTCTACGGCTACCGGGTCAGGGGACCGTACCACCCTGCCGAAGGGCACCGGTTCAATGAGCAGAAGCTCCTTATCTGCCCCTATGCCCAGGCGCTCACCGGCAAAATCCGCAATAAGAACCGGCTCCTGGACGGCTTCGACACGGCTGAAGGTGACCTGGTGATAGACCATCGGGACAGCGCCTCCATGGTCCCCAAGGGGATCGTCATCGACAACAGCTTCGACTGGGAGGGGGATCAGCCGCCGGAGATCCCCTTCGAGAAGCTGGTCATCTACGAGGCGCACCTCAAGGGGTTCACCGCCCACTCCTCGTCTGGAGTGGCCCACCCGGGCACCTATCTGGGGTTCATGGAGAAGATCCCGTACCTGACGTCTCTGGGGATCAACGCCGTGGAGTTTTTGCCGCTCCATGAGTTCTATGTGGAAGATTTTTTGGTGAACAATCACCTCACCAACTACTGGGGGTACAACACGGCGGCCTTCTTCGCCCCCGAATCGTCCTACGGGACCGGCAGCTATCCGGGGTGTCAGGTACAGGAGTTTAAGACCATGGTGCGCGAACTCCACAAGGCGGGGATCGAAGTCATCATGGATGTGGTCTACAACCACACCGGCGAGGGGAACGAGCAGGGGCCCACGTTCAGCCTCAAGGGGATCGACAACCTGAGCTACTACTGTCTCACCGGTCCGGCCGAGGAGCCGTACCGCTACTATTACAACCACTCGGGCTGCGGCAACACCCTGCGGTTGGCCAATCCCCATGTCCTGCGCCTGGTGATGGACTCGCTCCGCTACTGGGTGGAGGTCATGCATGTGGACGGCTTCCGGTTCGACCTGGCCTCGGTGCTGGGGAGGGGAGGCGCCGGCGATTTTGAGCGGAATTCGGCCTTCTTCCATGCGGTGGCCCAGGATCCGGTGCTCAACCGGGTCAAGCTCATCGCCGAGCCGTGGGACATCAACACCTATCAGGTGGGGAACTTCCCGGTGGACTGGGCCGAATGGAACGACCGGTTCCGCGATACGGTCAGGCGGTTCATGCGGGGGGATCAGGGGCAGGTGGCGGATCTGGGGTGGCGGTTCACCGGGTCGGCCGATCTCTTCAGTCACGGCGGCCGCTCGGCCTTCAACAGCATCAACTTCATCACCTGTCACGACGGCTTCACCCTGAACGATCTCGTCTCCTACCGGCGCCGGCACAACCAGGCCAACCGGGAGAAGAACAACGATGGCGCCTGGGAGAACTATTCGTCCAACTGCGGCGCGGAGGGGGAGAGCGACGACCCGCACGTACGGCTCATGCGGCGGCGGATGGTGAAGAATTTCCTCTCCCTCCTCTTCTTCTCCACCGGGACCCCATTGCTCCTGGCCGGCGACGAGGTCTTGAGAACCCAGCACGGCAACAACAACGCCTACTGTCAGGACAACGAAATCAGCTGGTTCAACTGGGAAGATGTCGGGCGCAACGGTGACATCTTCGAATTCACCCGCAAGGCCATCGCCCTGACCCAGCGGTACCGGGTCCTGCACCGGAAACGGTTTTTCGACGGCTGCGTGACCCCGGACGGCGTCTGCGACATCGTCTGGTACAATCACAACCTCAAACATCCGGTCTGGTCCAACCCCAAGAAACATACCCTCTGCTGTCAGCTTGCCGAAGAGGGGGGGGAGCAGGGGCCCTGTGCGCTCTTCTTCATCCTCAACGCGGCGGCCCGGCAGGTAAAGGTCAAGCTCCCCCCCCGTCTTGACGGGGGGCGCTGGCGCCGGATCGTGGATACCAGTCTTCTTGCCGGTGACGACTTCCGGGAACCGGGGGACGAGGCGGAGTTGGAGGGGGACGGGACGACCTATCTGGCCGCAGCCCAGAGCATCGTGGTGCTGGCGGGGTGATGAACTGACGGATTCATCTTCCGGATAAGAAAGAGCTCCGAGGTCTTCAAGACCTTGGAGCTCTTTGGTTCCTGGAGGGAATCATAGCCCGTCGGGATGACGGTGAGGAGCCGAACTGCCTAAAAACAACAGGACGAAAGCCTGATACCCGCCACCTCTACACGGTTTTCGCAGTTTTCGCAGTTTCCGGTTATATATTGCTTTCAGACTGCGATGACAGTAGTTTCAATTCTGACGTGGAGAGATTTCTTAATGGTGGCGAAGATAGTCGATAGATTCTCCATGGTAGGATTGCCGGAAGCAGAAAGCATACGGTGAAGACTTTTACTTGGCTTTTGAACTTCTTCAGCTAATCGCTCGAATCCGACTGTAGCGTTTACGAGGTCTCTTAAAATCAGTTTGGCGGTTGCCGAATCGCCATCCAACAATAAATCGACCGCTTCATGAAGCAGTGATTTGGCAAAATCAGGGTCGCAGTCAACCCGTTTTTTTATGGTTTCTTTGAAGTCTCTTGTCAGGGCCATTTT
>CAIOGM010000135.1 GCA_903857795.1 uncultured Geobacter sp. | reverse complement strand
GCTACTATTCTGCCGCTCTCTACGTTCCTCCCCTTTCAAGGGGGAGGTCAGGAGGGGGATGGGGTTGTCGGGTGACGTTCATACCCCATCCCCACCCCGGCCCTCCCCTTGAAAGGGAGGGAGATTATGTTAGCAGCAGATGAGTAGCAATCAGGAATTTTGAACAATACCATTGCAATCAACGTCCCCTCGCCCCTTGTGGGAGAGGGACAGGATGAGGGGATATACTACCTTTTCCCACCACAAGGACTCCCCCACATGCCTGAACCGCAAAACCGCAAGGTCCTTCTTATCGGCTGGGACGCCGCCGACTGGAAAATCATCACCCCGCTCATGGACGCCGGGAAGATGCCCAACCTGGAACGGATGGTGAACGAAGGGGTGAAGGGCAACCTGGCGACCCTCTACCCGTCTCTTTCCCCCATGCTCTGGACCTCCATCGCCACCGGCAAGCGGCCGTTCAAGCATGGCATTTACGGCTTTACCGAACCCAACCCCTTGGGTGGCGGCATCCGGCCGGTTTCCAGCTATTCGCGAACCACCCGGGCCCTCTGGAATATGCTCCATCTGCAGGGGATGCGCTCCAATGTGGTGGGGTGGTGGCCGTCTCACCCGGCGGAACCGATCAACGGCGTGATGGTCTCCAATCATTATTCACGGGCAAACGCCCCTATCGATCAGCCGTGGCCGCTTCCCACCGGGGTCGTCCACCCGGTGCGGCTGGCCGAACATCTGGCAAAGCTGCGGTTGCACCCCCAGGAGCTGGACGCCGACGTCATCGGACTGTTTGTCCCCGACTTCGGCGCCATGGATCAGGAAAAGGATCACCGGCTGGAGGGGCTGGCCAAGATCATCGCCGACGCCGCCGGCATTCAGGCCGCGGCCACGGCCCTCATGCAGCTTGAACCGTGGGATTTCATGGGGGTCTACTTCGATTCCATCGACCACTTCTGCCACGGTTACATGGACTACCATCCGCCGCGCAGGGAGTGGGTTGATGAAGCGGATTTTCAGCTGTTCAAGGGGGTGGTCGAAGGGGGGTATCGTTTTCACGACCTGATGCTCGGCGTGCTGCTGGCCCTGGCGGGGGAAGAGACCACCGTCATCCTGATCTCCGACCACGGCTTTCATCCGGATCACCTGCGGCCCCGGCATATCCCGGTGGAGCCGGCCGGCCCCGCGGCCCAGCACCGGCAGCACGGCATTCTGGTGATGAAGGGGCCGGGGGTCAAAAATGACGAGCTCATCCACGGCGCTTCACTTCTGGATATCACCCCCACTATCCTCCACCTGTTCGGTCTGCCGGTGGGGGAAGACATGGACGGGACGCCGCTGATCAACGCCCTGCGGGAGCCGGCGGCCATCACCGCCATCCCGTCGTGGGATGAGCTCCCCGGTGAAGACGGCTCACATCCGGAAGAGCTGCAGATCGACCCGGTGGCCAATCGCGAGGCCATCGCCCAGTTGGTGGCCCTGGGATATATCGACCAGCCCGCCGATGACCTGGAAAAAGCGCTGGCGGAAACCGTCCGCGAGCTGGATTACAATCTGGCCCGCGCGTATATGGACGCCAACCGGCAGCTGGATGCCCTTCCTCTGCTGGAAAAGCTGACCCGGGGGTGGCCCGACGAATCCCGCTTCGGCATCCATCTGCTGCAGGCTCTCCAGGCGCTGGGGCGAGTCACCGAAGCCGGTGTCGCCCTGCGCAAGCTCTTCGCCGACAAGGAAGAGAGCGCGGTCCGGGCCACGGAGATGCTGAAACAGTGGCAGGAGGAGCACAAGGAGACCAAGCCCGAGGAGCTGACCGATCAGGACCGGTACGAGCTGCGGCGTCTGTCGACTCTGACGGGAACCAACCCCTACGGCGTGGAGTTCCTCCTGGCCGGGCAGTGCCTGGCGGAAGGGGATGCGCCGGCCGCGCTGCGGCATCTGGCCACGGCGGCGGAGTTCAACCCCGAGGGAGCGGAGCTGCATATTCGCACCGGGGAAGCCTACCTGAATCTCAAGGAGTGGCGCGCCGCCGAGGCGAGCTTCCGGCAGGCTCTGGAGATCGACCCCGAAAACGCCGCCTCCCATCTGGGTCTCTGCCGCTGTAATCTGGGGCTCCTGCGCAACAAACTCGCGCTCTCCTGCGCACTGGACGCCATCGGCCTCTCCTACCTGAACCCGGCCGCCCATTTCTATCTGGGGGTGACGCTCCATCGCCTGGGCCGCCCGCTGCAGGCGGTGGAGGCGCTGAAAGTGGCGCTCATGCAGAATCCCAATATGGTCCCGGCCCTGAGCCGCATCGCCTTCATTATCGAAAAACGTCTCAAAGAGCCTGTCCTGGCTGCGGAGTACCGGCAAAAAGCCGAAGAAGCCCGACAGCGGAACAAAGATATCACCTCGGGCCGGATTACGCCCCGGGCGGCGGCCAGGCGGACCGCCATCAGTTCCGACCGGTACGCCCTGGAACAGGACCCGGAGCTGCCGAAACGGATCACGGCCCCGCCGGCCGAGACCATCATCATCGTCTCCGGACTGCCCCGCTCGGGGACCTCCATGATGATGCAGATGCTCAACGCGGGGGGGATCGCGCCGCTGGTGGACGATCACCGTCCCGCCGACGCCGACAACGAGAAGGGCTACTTTGAAGACATCCGGGCCAGAGGGTTGCACCGGGACGCCTCCTGGCTTCCCGAGGCCCGGGGGAAGGCGGTCAAGATCGTGGCGCAGCTTCTGGGCAATCTGCCTGCCGACCCGGCCAACCGATACGGGGTGATCTTCATGCTGCGCGACCTCAACGAGGTGGTGGCCTCCCAGCGGGACATGCTGGCGGCCCGGGGGAAGGAGAGCGCCCGGGGGAAGGAGAGCGCCCGGATGCCCGATACGCTCCTCAAGCATACCTATATCACCCAGATGCAGCAGATCCGAAAGATCCTGGCTATCCGGAAGATTCCGGTGCTCTACGTGGAGCATCGCGACTGTCTCCGGGAGCCGGCCGCCGTCGCCGCCCGGATCAACGCCTTTCTGGGGGGCGATCTCGACGAGGCCGCCATGGCCGGAGCCGTTACTCCGCGGCTCTATCGGCATACGCAGGGCGGAGTGCCCGCCGAGACCTCACCCCTTCCCTGCGTCACCTCCCCCTGACAGTGGCCTGCGAGATGCCCCTGCACCCTCTGCGCCGGAACACCAATGTCTCGTGGCAGCGAGAGGAAGTGGGGCGGACAGAGCGGGCCGGTCTCAAAGGACAGCGTTCTTGCGTCCTCTGGTTCACCGGCCTGTCAGGCTCAGGAAAATCAACCATCGCCAACTGCCTGGAACGGCTGCTTCTTACCCAGGGCCGCCACACGGTCCTGCTGGATGGGGACAACGTCCGCCATGGGCTTAACAAGGATCTGGGGTTCACCGAGGCGGACCGCGTTGAGAACATCCGTCGCGTGGGCGAGGTGGCCAGGCTGATGGCCGACGCCGGCCTGATCGTGCTCACCGCGTTCATCTCTCCCTTTCTGACGGAACGGGAACTGGTGCGCCGGTTGCTCCCGGCGGGAGAGTTTATCGAGATCTATCTGGCCACGCCACTGACCGAATGCGAACGTCGTGACCCCAAGGGGTTGTATCGTAAGGCGCGCCGGGGAGAGATTCCCGATTTCACCGGGATCGACTCACCCTATGAGGCGCCGGAGGCTCCGGAACTCCGATTTGACACCTCAGACTGTTCAGCCGAAACGTGCGCCGGAATCATCCTGGAGTACCTGGCAGAGATGAAACTGATCTGATGCTCAGGAGGGGTACATCCGCACGAAGAGGTCAGGTTCAACACCATCGCCTCATAGTAAGGATTACTTTAATCTTTCGTTTTCCACCGGTAACTGGTAATCTGCCGAACAGGTACGCCTCACGGTACTCCCCACAACTCCCCTCGCACCTCATCCCGACCTCTCGCCGTTCAAGGAGATTTCATGCCCAGACCGCTCCGATTCCTGAGCCCCTTACGACTGGCTTCCGCTCTGCTGTCACTCTCCTTCGCCCTTGCCGTCACCCCGGCCAGGGCCGAACCGGTTGACACCACTCCCCAGGAGGGGCCACCGGGGCTCTCCCTGGCGCTCACCCCTGTCTACCAGTTCGATTCGTCTCTCAACAGCGGGGGGAGTGTGAGCATCTTGCGCCTTCTCTTCGACGTGAACGGAAACAAGGCGCTCAGCGAGGAGTTGGGGATAGGCTTCCACTTCGCCTACGACTATGCCGATTACCATTTTTCCGGTCCGACCACCTTCGGCGGCCCGAACCCTTGGGACAAGGTGCACCGCCTGGAGTTTGGGGGAAGCGTCAGTTACGACCTGACCCCTCAGTGGAGCCTGTTCATCGCCCCCTCTCTGCAGTTCTCCCGGGCGGATGACGCCGGCTGGGGTGATGCTTTGGTCTACGGCGGGGTGGTGGCGGTCAGCAAGGATATCACCAAGGATTTGACCCTCGGGCTGGGAGTGGGGGGATTCAGCGAACTGAAGGAGGTGACCCTCTTCCCGATGATCATGATCACCTGGCGGATCACCGACCGGCTCCTCCTGGCCAACCCGTTCCGCCCCGGGCCCACGGGACCGGCGGGAGTTGAGCTGGCGTACAGGATCGGTGACAACTGGGATATCGGGGCCGGCGCCGCCTACCGGGCCAACCGGTTCCGGCTCAACAACGACACCATCGGAGAATCCAGCTCCCTCCCCACTTGGCTGCGGCTCTCCCGGAAGATGGGTAAGGAGTTCAATCTCGACTGCTATGCCGGGGCCATGATCAACGGGAAGTTCAGCATCGATGACCGCAACGGCAACCGCTTCACCTCCACCAGCGCCGGCACCGCCCCCTTCCTGGCCCTGGCCCTCTCGGCCCGCTTCTGACACAAAAAAACAGGGGCGACGCATGCGTCGCCCCTACGATTTTGTTCTTTGCACCAGCAGGTTTCCCGTAGGGGCGCCGCTTGCTGCGCCCTTTTTTCCCGCGCCCGATTTAACCCACAACCAAGGCGCAGCAAGCAGCGTGGTAAAATCAGGGCGCAGCAAGATCAGCAAGATCAGGGCGCAGCAAGCAGCGCCCCT
>CAIOGM010000134.1 GCA_903857795.1 uncultured Geobacter sp. | reverse complement strand
TCCTGTCTGACTCCTCCCACTCACGGCGCTGATTAACTGTCCGGGCACTGCTGCAGTGTAACTGTCGCCCGAATTTCGTTCTGATTTTGTTGGTCAGCGGCGCCGGCCCCCGTGCGTCCTGAATTTTGACGAGAGGAGATTTTCATGAACATTTCCGTTCGTACCGACTATCCGGCGCTCCCCGTGACCATGCACTTTACCCTGCGACTCCTGGTGGAGTTGAGCGCTCCTTTCCCTTCATTCGGCGGCTGCAAGGTCCGGTTCTCCCCGGCGGTGGAGCGGCTGCGGATCAGCCAGCTGACCGGATACGAGCGTGCCCCTGACCGGTACTGGCTGCTGCAACCCCGGGCAGACGACGACTGCTGCCGGCTGATCCTGGAGCTCCGGGTTGCGCCCCAGTTCGGCCGGAGAGAACTCCTGCTGGGGACGGTTGAGGTTGTCCCGGAGCGACAGGATGACGCGGGTGAGCCGGAAGTAGTTCCCGTAACAATCCGCCTGGTATCTCCCCGCGAGTTCAGCGCGGTGCCCCAGGATCAGGAGGTGGCGGCAGCCGCGCTGCTGCAGGTGATTACAGTGCTGCGCGCGCAGGCCGATCACCTGCTCCGCTGCAATCTCCGCAACCGGGCTGCCACCTGGCTGCAACAGAGGGTTGCGGCTCTGGAGGGGGTGGGGGTGGTCGACTCGCGGGTGGTTTCAGCCATCGAGGAGCTGCGGACTCTTTCCCTGGAGTGCCGCGCGGAGCCGCACCCCCGGGGGTAAACTCCCGGCACCGGTGCTCACGGCAAGGAGGGGAGGGAAGGATGGAACCTCTGTTCGAGGCGGTCAGGCAGCTTCTACTGGCTCTGTTCAGGTTTGTGGGGCAGCTCCTGATCCCGTTGCTCAAGGGGCTCTGGGCGGCAATCGTCTGGCTTATCGCCACCATCCTGGTCCCCTTGGTGAAGTTCCTGCTCTGGTGTCTGGTCGGGATGGCACGGCTCATCATCGATGCTCTCGTCTGGATGGCGGCCTATTTCACGGCGAAGGTCCCCTACGGCGACACCATTTTGACAACGCTCATGGTAATCGCCCTGATTTCGGTGCTGCTGCTGATCCTGATGTTCCTGTTGGAGAGCCTGTTTGACTGACAGCCGGCCGCAGCCGACCGTCCAGTGCGATCCGTCACCTGCGGAAAAAGGAGGAGCCCATGTCTAAATCCATGTCCATTCCTGTGTATCTGCAGCAGAGAGAGCTTGGCCCGACCAGATCCGGCGGCCTGACCGATGCGATCGAGCTCTATCGCCCCCTGCTGGGCACCTGGCTGCTGGAGCTGGCGCTGCTCTTTGACTGGCACCGGAACAGACGGCAGTCACGGCGCCCTGATTGGCCGGAGATCTTCGAAGACGAGGATTTTACCGGCCTGACCGGGCTCGTCGGTGTTACCGAAGGAGACCAGCTGGATGAGCGGCGCCGCTCCACCGTGGCCTGCAAGACGATCATCATGAACCAGCTGGCGCTGCTGCGCCGGGAAGAGCTCTCCCCGGAGCTGCCGCTGTTCCGCAACATTTCACTCCTGAGCTCCATCATCGGCCTGACCGAGGCCGACCAGACGCTCCTGGCGTTTGCCGCAGTCATCACGCTCTTTCCCCCCTTCCGGAGCGCCATCAGCTCCCGTAACATCAGGGCATCGCACCCGCTCCTCTGCCAGCTCCTGGCCGGAATCACCGGCCTGCCGGAGCAGGAGTTTCGCAGCGCCATCGGCGACAAGGGGCTGCTCATCACTACAGGCATCGTGAAGGTTCACCGCAGCGTCCGCGACCTGGAGGACAAACTGGATCTGATGGAGGGGCTGGCCTCTATCCTCCTCACCTCCCATACGGACAAAGACGAACTGACCGCCAGGTTTCTCAAGCGCGCCTCACCCCCCACGCTCTCCCTGGAGAACTTCCCGCACCTGACGGCCGACACCGGGGTGCTCCTCTCCTACCTGAAGAACTCCCTCAATGAGCATGCCGAAGGGGT
>CAIOGM010000133.1 GCA_903857795.1 uncultured Geobacter sp. | reverse complement strand
GCTCTCCGGCAGGTCCGTGGCCAGGTGATAGTGCCGGTTCCTCAGGAACGCCGTGTCCGTTATCATGATGGCCCGGTACCGTTCCTGCCAGAACGACCAATGATCCGACCAGCCGATTCCGGCCAGACGCTCCGGAGCCACTACCCCTTCCGAGGGGAATTTCGTCGTTGTCCGGAATATCCTGGCTGCCTTTCTCAGCAGCGGATAGGATCTCAGGTTGCTGCAGAAGGCGATGAAGTCGGCCCGGTCCGGATACCATCGCCCCAGGGGGGGCGGATAGATCTGGCCGCCGGATCGGTCGTTGTAGCAGCCGAGACACTCCAGGCAGAGCATGGCCTTGATCTTCTCCCGGCGCTCCCGGCACCCTCTCGCGTGAACCCGGCTCCCCATCAGCTCAGTCTGGAAATAGGGGGGCTCTTCGTTGACGAAGGCGACGCAGCGGAGGGTACGCCGGGGGGCATCTCCCGCACCCCGCGCGATCTCCAGCAGCCCGGCGACCCCGGAGGCGTTGTCGTTCGCGCCGGGGGAACCGGGCGGTGTATCGTAATGGGCGCCAACGATGACGATCTCCTCCGGCTGCGCCCTCCCCTGCTTCTCGGCCACGATGTTGGCGACTGAAACCCCTCCGGCCATGAAGGTTTCCCGGTGGACCGCATACCCCAGCCCCAGGAACCGGGCCTCAAGGTACTCGGCCGCCGCTGCCAGCTGTTCCGGCTTTCCGGTGTTCCGCTCGCCGATGTCAAGGGCAAGCATCCCGACATCCTGACGCAGCCGGGCGGCGCAGCTGATCTCTGCTTCGGTCAGGGGGGGCAGCTCTCCGCTGTATGATCTTCCGGGAATAATCATTCCAAAAACGGCAGTTGAACCACTGAGGCACGGAGACACGGAGGAAATCACAGAGAAAATCTTATTTTTGGTTTTAACCCGGAAGGTTTGACCAACTTCGGAAGTCATCTCAGTGTAACTATCTATAAATGCTTTAAAATTATTCTCCGTGTCTCCGTAGTGGACTGCTTTTTTTAGGATCATGAAACTCTCTCCTTATTTCACCGTCATCCTGCCGTCTTAACCCATCTGCTGCTGCACGAAGAGCTCTCCGCTGTTCAACTCCAGCGCCACCAGGTTCCCGCAGCCGGGGTAGTTTCTGCCATACCAGCAGCCGTTGTCCAGCCGGATATGGTCACGTGTCAGGCTCTCCCTGATTTCGTCCAGCTCCAGGATTGAATGCCCCGTCACCAGCTTTCTCCCCCCGATTTTGGCGCTCTCCACGGTGACTCTCCGCTCCCAGAGCATGTCACTGCGGCTCGTTGCGGTGAGTGGGTCGTCAAGCCTGAAGTTCAGTCCGGCATGAACCAGTACGTGACCCCGCGTCATCCTGAGCGCCGGGAGTTCCCTCATGAAATCGAGGTGCTCTTGGGGGAGATCCTCTCCATGATCGACACCGTAGCTCTTCAAGGTGGCCCTGCCGCCATTGACCAGCCAGTTGCAATAACAGTCGGGGTCGCCGGAGTCCAGCGCCGTGATCAGAAGATCCTCGTGGTTCCCCAGGATCGGCTTGAGATTGTACCCCTGCTGCTGCAGTTCGATGATGGCCTCGATCACCCCTTTACTGTCCGGCCCACGGTCAATGTAGTCGCCCAGCAGGTAGACGGTGTCGCTCTTCACCAGCCTGATCACCCCGAAGAGGAGCTGCCGGAAGGTGCAGACGCAGCCGTGAATATCACCGATGGCAAACGTTCTCTTCATGTGAGGCCTCCTTTCGTCTCTTCAGAGTCAAAACCCGATTATTTTCAGTGTGCTCCCCTTGGCCTCGCACTCTTTCCGCAGGATCTGATAGAGGAGCTCCGGGGTGACGGCTGACTCCAGCAGCTCGAACTGCCGCGCTGCCACAGCGAAATCGCCGGGGGTCAGCCTCTCCAGGTTCCGTACCGGCTGTTCCCACTGCTCCGGCTCTGCTGGCGCTCCCCCCTGACGTGTCAGCTCCTGCCGGAACATGCTCCAGCGCTGTTCCGGTATCAGCGGGTCGAAGCGGACCTTGAAGGCGAACCGCCGGAGGCTGGCCGGGTCGAGCTTCTCCATCAGGTTGGTGGTACAGATGAAGACCCCGTCGAACGCCTCCATCTGGGTCAGCAGTTCGTTCACCTGGGTCACCTCCCAGCTCTGTCGGGCGTCCCGGCGGTCGGCCAGGAAGCTGTCGGCCTCGTCCAGCAGCAGGATGGCGTCCTGCTGCCGGGCTTCGGCGAACATCCCGGCGAGCCGCTTCTCCGTCTCCCCCACATATTTGTCCATGATGTCGGAGGCCCGTTTGATGAGGAACGGCTTGCCGACCTGGTCAGCCAGATGCCGCGCCAGCTCGCTCTTGCCGGTCCCTGCCGCCCCGTAGAAACAGAAACTCCCCTGGGGACGCCGCCGGAGCCCGGCGATGACCGCTTCCACGTCGACATCGGTGTTGAGATACTCCAGGCTGTAGCCGGTCCGGACGACGGTGCGTGCCGGACTCCGTCTCTGGCTCAGGAGCAGGGCGCTCCGGTCGAGGGTCTGGTCCGCCAGGGTGATGGCGTTGTGCGGGTCGCTCTTCCCGGCGATCCGCGCCACCTTTGCGGCCCGGTCCAGCTGACCGGGAGTCAGCTCTTCGTCGGCGGCGATCCGCTCCAGCCACCCCTCCGGCGGGGTGAAGCAGCCCAGGTGGTGCCGGGCGATGGAGAGACGCACCGGCAACGGGGGGAGCGGGAACTGGAGCGAGTAGTCGAAGCGGCGCAGGTATGCCGGGTCGATCTGCTCTACCCGGTTGCTCACCCAGAGCGCCGGTGCCGGGTTACGTTCCATGGTCCGGTTGATCCAGGCCTTGCCGGCGCCGTCGTCTCCCCCCTTGCCGCCAAACAGCATCCGGAAAAAGGCCGAACCGCCTCCGGGGAAGACATCCTCGATCTCGTCGAAGAGGAGCAGGGAGTTGCTGGTCTGCGCCAGCAGGTTCTGACAGAGGCTGTAGGCCCGGAGACGGCTCTCCCCGGTGATCGGCTCCCCGTTCTCGTCGGAGAAGTCCACCTCGTAGAGATCGACCCCCAGCTCGACAGCCAGGGCCTGCACATACTCGGTCTTTCCCACCCCCGGTTTGCCGTGCAGCAGGACGTTCACCCCTTCGGCATGCTCATTGAGGGAGTTCTTCAGGTAGGAGAGGAGCACCCCGGTGTCGGCCGTCAGGTGCGGGAAGTTCTCCAGGGAGAGCGTGGGGGGGGAGGCGCGCTTGAGGAACCTGGCGGTCAGTTCGTCTTTGTCCGTATGGGAGGTGAGGAGGATGGAGGCCAGCCCCTCCATAAGATCCAGCTTGTCCTCCAGGTCGCGGACGCTGCGGTGAACCTTCACGATGCCGGTGGTGATGAGCAGCCCCTTGTCGCCGATGGCGCTGCGGAACTCCTGCTCCGGCAGGCCGGTGATTCCGGCCAGGAGCTGGCAGAGGAGCGGGTGCGATGCCCTGATATTTCGGGAGCTGATGGCGCTCCGGAAAGGGGGAAAGAGCGTGATGACTGCGGCAAACGCCAGGAGCGTCTGGTCGGCCTCGGTCAGGCCGATGATGGAGCTCAGGAGTGAAATGTTGCGGAACAGCGGCAGCTCCGGGGAGAGCTC
>CAIOGM010000132.1 GCA_903857795.1 uncultured Geobacter sp. | reverse complement strand
GTCCGGGCGACCTGGACATACAACTGCTGCGAGAAGTCAACCCCGGTCAGGGTGGCGGTATCGCCCAGGTTGGTGGCGATCATCTTGGTGGCAGTGGTACAGGCGATGGCCTTGCGCTCGGACCAGACCTGGGTTCCAGCGCCCACGGCCGCCTCAGTCCAGAGAGAGAAGCTGAGGGAGACGTTTCCACTCCCCGGCGAGACAAGTACCTGCTTCTGGTACGGGATGACTCGCTCCACCGGCGCGGCAAACGCGGCGGTCAGGCTCACCATCAGGGACAACATCAACAGCGATAGTATCAATTTCATCTTCATGGCAGTTCCTCCAGATAGGTTACGGGGCGACACACGCCCCGGCGGTGCAGCTGGCCCCACTGCCGCATACATTCCCGCAACTGCCGCAGTTATTGACATCGGTCAGAAAGTCGGCACAGCTCCCCAAAACCGGACAATAGCTCTTCCGCTCGCTGCAGACGCACTCCGCAAGCAGACCGGTGTCGCCTTGGCAGAGGATGATCGTTCCGAGATCGGTTGTCCCGTCATCCGCTACCAGCACATTCGAGACAAAGTAGTACTTCTTGGCGGACACGTCCGGGACCTCAATGGCGACCTCGTAGGTTGCCGGCGGCAGGGTGGACAATTCGAATACTCCATTTGTCCCGGTTACGACTATGAAGGGTTTTCCCGGCACGAAGAGGGAGACGTTTGCCGAGCTTGCCGGGGCATTATTGATAGTCCCGACGATTTGCCCACCCACTACTCTGCCGACATCACCTTTGGCCCCGGCGGCTCCCGCCGCTCCTCGCACCCCTTGAGAACCCGCCGGCCCCGCCAGCCCCTGGCTCCCCTGTGGTCCGGTATCACCCTTGGCGCCGGTTGCACCCTGGGCTCCGGCCGAACCTTGCGGTCCGGGGGTTGCGTTAGCGCTCCAGAGCGCGTACGGGGCGATGACCAGCTTGTCTCTGGTCCCCAGGACCACGGCATCACTGGTGCGGGCGACCTGGATATACAGCTGCTGTGAGAAATCGACGCTGTTCAGGTTGGTGACATCGCCCAGCTTGGTGGCGATAACCCGGGTGGCGGTGGTACAGGCTACTGCCTTGATCTCGGACCAGACCTGCGTCCCGGCGCCCACGGTTGCCTCACTCCAGAGGCTGAAGGTCAGAGATACGTTTCCGCTCCCTGGCGTCGCCAGAACCTGCTTCTGGAACGGAATAACCCGCTCTACCGGCGCCGCAATCGCGGTGGTCAGGCTCACCATCAGGGACAACATCAGCAGTGGTATTATCAGCTTGATTTTCATAGCAGTTCCTCCCGAACGTAGTGGAGTTGTGACTCCTGGTGAATACAAAAAATACGCGTAACTATTCAGCAACCTGTAAAAATCGGCTAAAACCTATACTAATGTTGATTATATCTCCCTCCCTTTCAAGGGTGGGGATGGGTTTCGTACGAAGACTTCCCCATCCCCCTCCTGACCTCCCCCTTGAAAGGGGAGGAACGTAGTAAGCTGACTTTTCCCTTGAAGGGGGAGAAACTTTAAGCAGGACAAGGTACTATAGTATTTCAGATATTGTTTTTGGGAGAATTGTTTAATGTTTGTTATAGCTCCCTCCCTTTCAAGGGGAGGGCTGGGGTGGGGAGGGTTTAGCACGAAGAGTTCCCCATCCCCCCTCCTGACCTCCCCCTTGAAAGGGGAGGAACGTAACTGTGAATGATCGGCTTTACATGTTCTATTTTCGTGAGCTGGATAGTTGCAGAGCAAAAATCTTTTTCTGAAAGTCTATAGTTTGCGCCGCACTACCGCAATGACGCCGAGACCCAGCGTCAAGAGCAGGCAGGTGGACGGTTCCGGCACTGCGGTTGCCTCCGCCACTGTTGCGATGCCTGCTTCCAGCACTACCGGAGTGTCGGCAATGTAATACATGACTTGATACGGCTGCGCTTGAGGCAGTTCTCCACCCGGCAGCCCCTGATATCCCACCCGAAAGGTGAAGGTGTCACTACCCGCCGGGGCGATACCGGCCCCGATGGCTATGGCGTTGTAAAAAATATAGGAGTCATAGGGAACACCCCCAGTTCCGGAAAACGGGCCATTGTAGGCCGCAGTACTCCAGTTGGCTTTAAGGTCAGGGGGATCAATCAGGGCGAAGAGGGTTGCATCGAAGTAGAGGTTCAATTCCGTGGCCGTCTCGACAGTACTGTTGTGAAAGGTGTAGGTCATATTCCAATACGAATAGCTCGTATCGTTACCGGCGCTTGCCATGCTGAACCTCAGACTCGCATGGGCTACGGTGGAGAGGGCCACGGTCAACAAGATGGTGGTCAGGAACAGGGAAAGCTGTTTCATCTGTAAGCCTCCTTATGGCAGTTACTTCGGTTGATGATGCGTGGCGCCACGTCCGGTGTGTATCGGATATTTTTGCGGCTATAGTTCAGAAACTGCCCGACGGAGTCCCGAGGCAAAGTGGTTGTACGTATGGGGACACTATTGCCAGATATAGGCCCTACTGACATCATACTTAGCGAGAACCGTGCCAAGTATAAGTAGTGAGGTATTTCAAAATGTTACGAAAAATGAGGAGGGAAAAGTTGTACGCCACGGTACAGGGTGTCCCGTGGCGTACACATAGGGGTTTTCGGGAGGGGAATCAGTAGAACAATCTGCGGGGGGCCTTCAAGAGACGGGCGGCGGATGATTTGTTATTGCCACATCTGTCCAGCGCCCAGGCCATGATCTGTTTATTCATGGCCTCAAGAGAGAATTCTTCGGGCGCAAAGTCGAAGTTCAGGGAAATCCGATCCGTGGCCGGCACCTTGGGGGGAGAGTCGGGCTGGTTCAGACGCAGATGGTCCGGCTGGATCAGTTCACCGTTGGTGATGATAGTGGCGTATTCCAGCAGGTTGCGCAGTTCCCGGACATTGCCGGGCCAGGCGTAATTCATCAACAGCGCGAGAGCCGCCTGCGAGAGTCCAGGCAGAGATTTCCCCTGATGCTGCCGGAATTGGTTGAGCAACTGGCCACAGAGCAGCGGAATATCCTCCAGGCGATCCCGCAGCGGAGGGATGGTGATCGGAAACACCGAGAGCCGGTAATAGAGATCTTCCCGGAATTTCCCCTGGGCGCAGCACTCCTTCAGATTACGGTGCGTGGCCACGATGATCCGGAAGTCGGCTGTCACCCGCCGGTTGGAGCCGATCTTCTCATAGGCCCGCTCTTCCAGCAGTCGGAGCAGTTTCGGTTGCAGCGCCAGCGGCATATCGCCAATCTCGTCCAGAAACAGGGTGCCCCCCTGAGCCTGGCTACACTTGCCGTCACGGTCGTGGTCGGCGCCGGTGAACGCCCCTTTCACATGGCCAAACAGTTCACTTTCCAGGAGGGTCTCGGGGATGGCGGCGCAGTTGACTGCTACGAAACTCCCCATGTCCTGCCCGGAGGCGTTATGGATGGCCCGGGCCAGAATCTCCTTGCCGACGCCGCTTTCACCGTGCAGAGAGACGGTGGTCCTGGGCGATGCCGCTACCAGCTGCGCGGTCGCCAGGGTGGCGGCCATGAGCGGCGAAGTGGTGGTAATGTTCTGGAAACTGAACTTTTCCCGTTCCAAATCGAGTAACCGGTGGTAATTGAGCTGTACCCGATGCTGCTCCAGCAGCCGGGCCACCATCAACAGCAGCTCATCCCAGTTGAGCGGCTTCAACAGATAGTCGTCCGCCCCCTCCTTAATGGCCGCCACGGCGCCATCGACAGTGCCGTAGGCCGTGATCTACACAAAGGGAATGTTTGGCCTGAGACCGCGAGCCTGGTGCAAGAGCGCCACTCCATCCATCCCGGGCATGACCAGGTCGGAGATGACCAGGTTTACGGGGGAATGCTCCAGTTCCGCCAGGGCTGCCGCCCCATCGGCAACGCAGATTGTCTCATAGCCGGCATCCTCCAGGCATCTGTTGATCAGAAACCGGAAGCTCTCCGTGTCGTCAACCACCAGGATCCGTCCGTTCCGGCTCATGGCTGCTCCTCCTGCCGGAGGAGGGAATGACAGACGGTGCGTAACTGTCCCGCCACCTGGCCCATTTGTGCCGCCGGGGCGGATGCGGCATTCAGATGAAGCCAGGCCGCCAGTTCGCCCGGCACCGGATTGGTCAATTGCCCGCAGAGCCCTTTGAGGGTGTGGGCAGCCCGGCGCAGCCACTGGCAATCCTCCGCTTCAAGGGCGCTCTGCAGGGATTTCAGTTCGGCGTCGATGTCCTGAGCGAGGATGCCCCGGAACTTCCGGACGAGGCCCGGATCGCTCCCCAACACCTTGAGGGCCTGCTGATTCAGCAGCGGTTGCGACTCCGGGATCATCGGCACGATCCCTTGACAGTGGACGCCGATCGCCTTGGCCAACTGTTCCGGGATAACCGGTTTCGCCAGGACTTCGTTGATCCCCACGCCGAGACACCCCTCGCGGGTCGTAGCGTCGCGGTCGGCGGTCACCGCGATGATGATTACTGGCGGCACCCCCTGCTCCGCTTCACGCCGCCTGATCCGGCGGGCGACTTCAATGCCGTCAATACCGGGCATCCGGATATCCAGAAGGAGCAGATCCACAGGGTGCTGCTCCAGCAGCTTTAATGCCTGCAAACCATCCTCCGCCAGGGTGACTCGGAAGCCCCAATCAGTAAGAAGTTCCTCAAACAGGAGCCGATTGAACCGGTTATCCTCCACCACCAGCACCATCCCGCCCCCAAGGGCGGTGGGACGGGGCGGCAGGAGCTGCGGCAACGGCTCCGTCCCCGGCAGCGGCAGTTCGACGGTAAAACAGCTCCCCTCTCCTTCCCTGCTTACCAGGTCGATACTCCCGCCCATCATCGTGACCAGGCTCTGCACAATGGCCAACCCCAGGCCGGTGCCACCGTATTTGCGGGAGATGCTGGGATCAACCTGTTGGAATGGCCGATACAGGAGGGACTGTTTCCGTTCGGGGATACCGATGCCGGTGTCCCGCACCTCAAAGCGGACCAGGGAAGGACTCTCCGGAGAACACCGGTCGGACATGCCGATGTTGCAGGTGATCGCCCCCTGTTCGGTAAACTTGACGGCATTGGTCAGGAGGTTGCACAGGATCTGGCGCACCCGGAGCGGATCGCCGAGCACCCACTCCGGCAGGGTGTCGCTGACGTTCATCCGAAACGACAACAGCTTCTGCTGTGCCAGGGGACGCTGGTCGGCGTCCAGGCTCGCCGCTAGCTGCCGCAGGTTGAACGGCACGGCGTCGCACTCCAGCCGTCCGGCCTCGATCTTGCTCATGTCCAGGATATCGTTGACCAGTTCCATGAGGGAGCGTGACGATTCTTCGAGGATGGCATGATACTGGGCAAGCTTGGCCGGATCAGTCGTGCTGCGCGCCATCCGACTGAAGCCCACCAGGGAGTTGAGCGGGGTGCGAATCTCGTGACTGACCAGGGCCAGAAACTCGGACTTGGCCTGATTGGCCTGTTCGGCGGCGGCCTTGGCTTCATGAATAGCCAGTTCCGCCTCTTTGCGCTCGGTAATCTCCCGGGTAATGCCGTAATACCCTGTAATGACGCCATCGGCATCACGTTCCGGGGTCGTGCAGGATTCCGCCCATAACACTCGGCCATCTTTGCAGATGTGCCGGGCTTCGAAGGTTACTGCCCCCATGGGTTCGCCGCGCAGTTCAGACTCATGTCGCTGGATGGCGAGTTTTCGGACGGTTTCCAGCCCTTCTGCGTCAAACCCCAAGGAAATATGGTTGCCGATGATCTCGTCAATTGTGTACCCCATCAACTTTTCAATGGAGGGGCTGATATAGACGTTGCGATAGTTACTGTCCAATCGCCAGAGGATGTCGTTGGCATTATCGGTCAGGAGCCGGTAGTTCTCCAGACTCTTTTGCAACTCCGTGACCGTCTGCTGCTGCTCTTCCAGTCGCCGGACGAGTTCTTCATTGGTTTGCCGCAGCTTCTCGTTTTCTTCGTCTACGAGGTGCCGGATATTCTGATAGTCGCCTGCATCCATCGCGTCGTCGCTCCGTTCCTGCCGTAAAATTAAGGCGTTAGTATGTGCATCACCACCAGCGAAAAGTCAACCGTATTAGTGGGGTCAAAGCAGTCGTCAAATCCCAGGTTCAAGGCATGAGCCACCGTGTAAGCTAAAATTAATTTCTAAAAACTAGCGTATAAACACGCCTCGCTGTTACATATCGACGTTACTTCGGCAGGGAGATGCTTCGATGGAAAAAGCAGTAGGCGAGGCAACAGGGAGCATGAGAGTCAAGCGCCAACGGCCGGGATGGATGGTAGTGGCGCTTGCGCTGCTGGTGAGCTGCGGCAGCGCGAGCGCATTGGAAATCCCCACCGGTAACGATGGCCTGGTGTTGCGCTGGGACAACACCCTGCGGTACACCTTGGCACAGCGTGTTGATGGACAAAACAGAGCAATCATTGGTAACCCGAACACGGACGACGGTGACCGCAACTTTACCTCGGGAATCGTGTCAAACCGGTTTGACCTCCTCTCGGAAGCGGATCTGGTCTACAAGAGAACGTACGGTCTCCGTGTCAGCGGGGCAGCCTGGTACGACGAGCGCTATGCCGATGAAAGAATGCAGAACCGGCACGTGGCCACCTCCAACTACCTCATTGGAGCCGGCACTCCCAGCGTGGGGCTCAATTCTTACAACACCAACAATTTTGCCGGCCCTAACGGCGAACTGCTCGATGCCTTCGCTTTTGCCAATGGCGAAATAGGCGGCATGCCGCTTAATGTGAAAATCGGCAGGCATACGATCTACTGGGGAGAAAGCCTGGGGACTGCGGGTTTAATGCATGGCGTTGCCTATGCCCAGATGCCGCTTGACCAAGCCAAAGCGTTGGCCCTGCCCGGTGCGGAGGCAAAGGAGCTGTTTCGCCCTCTGAACAACATATCGTTCCAGTTGCAGCCGACCAGCACCCTTTCCGTCGCAGGGCAGTATTACCTGCAGTGGGAGCATAATAAATTCGCCGAGGCCGGCACCTATCTGGGCGCCTCCGATGTTCAGATCGGCGGGGATCAGGGGTCGTTGATTACCGGATTTTCAACCGGAATCGGCTACTTGCGTGCTATAAAAGGCGGCGATATCCAGCCGAACAGTCTGAAGGAGTGGGGGGGTGCCGTGCGCTGGTCACCGGAAGCGCTCGGCGGCACTCTCGGATTCTACTACCGCAGCTTTTCAGATAAAAGTCCCCAGCTGCAGCTGCAACCAGGAGTGCTGCTGACATCTGCCGGACCAAAAATTATCAATCCGTCAATCGCGGACCTTGCCCATGGCATCATGGGGCGCTACTACCTGGCATACGCCCAGAATATCGATCTCTACGGAATCAGCCTGTCACAACAGCTCTTTGGCATCAGCGTCGGCGCCGAGCTTTCGTATCGCGAGAACATGCCGTTAGTGAGCGAAACCGCCGTGATCCTCACGACGGCACCCCTTCCCGTTGAAGGGGAAACCGGCGGAGCCCGGGGCGATACTTGGCACGCCTTGATCAATTTTGTCGGCACCATCGGACCAAATCCGTTGTTCCATAGCGCCACCTGGAGCATGGAATACGTCTGGAACCACCTGGATTCGGTAACTCAGGGCTCTACGGTTTACAAGGGGCGGTCCGGTTACGCCGAGATCGATAAACCCACCAGGAATTATGTCGGTGGTGCGCTCAATTTCACCCCCACGTGGTTTCAGCTCGTTCCGGGAGCCGATCTTTCGCTGCCGCTCAGTATCAGTTCCGGCTTGATGGGCAACTCATGTGTCGCCGGCGGCGGCAACAAGAACGCGGGGAGCTGGGGGGTCGGAGTTGGGGCCGAAATCTTCATGAAGTACAAGGTGGATCTCAAATATGTCGATTTTTTCGGCGACTACACCACCGATCCGGCCACGGGCGCGCTGAAGAGCTCTAACGGAGGCTCCGCACTGCTTTCGGATCGCGGATTTATTTCGTTAACATTAAGAGCTACGTTCTGATGAAGGGGAGTGCTGCGAATATGCGAAAACGTCTGATAACCGCCGCCTTGGCGCTGGCATATGCCGGCGGCGCCCTGGGAGCCGTAAGCAGCGACGAGGCCAGGCAACTCGGCACGACGTTGACCGAGATCGGCGCCGAGAAGTCGGGCAACGCCGACGGCTCGATTCCACCCTATACGGGGGGGCTCACCACCATGCCGGCAAGCTTTAAACAGGGCTCCGGAGTCCGACCCGACCCGTTTGCCCATGAGAAACCGCTGTACGCCATCACCGCCAGGAATATGGATCGGTATACCGATAAACTGACCGAGGGGAACAAGGCGCTGTTACTGAAGTACCCGACCTACCGGATTGATCTGTACCCGACCCATCGAACCGTTGCCTATCCCCGGTATGTGCTTGATAACACCCTGAAGAATGCGGTGACCGCCCAGAGTGCCGATGGCGGCAACGTGCTCCGCAATGCCGGCGGGGGTATCCCCTTTCCCATCCCGAAGGATGGCTATGAGGCCATGTGGAACCATCTTACCTGCTACCGGGGGGAAGCATATACCTATATGGCTACGTCATGGAATATCGACGCCTCAGGCCGGAAAATCCTGTCGGCTCAAGCAGAGATTTTATTTGATCTCCCCTACTACTTCAGAAAAGATCCAAGCAGTGAGATCCTGCAAAAAAAAGCCGTCTATACAAGGGCGCCGGACCGGTATAACGGCGGGGCGGTAATAGTTATTGATGCCGTAAATCCTGCAGAGAAAGCGCGGATTGTTTACCAGTATCTCCCGGGGCAGCGCCGGGTCAGGCTGATACCGGATGTCGGCTTCGATATGCCCGAAATGACCACCAGCGGAGCCAGCACCTACGATGACGTCCAGATCTTCAATGGCTCCATGGAGCGGTTTCACTTCAAGCTGATCGGCAAGAAAGAGATGATCGTGCCGTACAATAACTACCGGCTGCTCTATCAGGCGGCGCCCGACGACCTGGTGCTGCAGAAGCATCTCAACCCTGACCATGTCCGCTGGGAACTGCACCGGGTCTGGGTGGTGGAAGCAACCCTCAAGCCGGGCAAACGTCATATCTACAGCAAACGGATCTTCTATCTCGACGAAGACAGTTGGGCGGCCCTTGCCTCTGACAAGTACGACGCCAGCGGTCAGCTCTTCCGCACTGCCTTTGTCGCCATGGCGTACAGCTACGACGCAGAGGCGGTTTTCCTTGATAGTTACTGCAATTACAGCCTGATCTCCGGTGGATACAACATCGTCAACTCTCTTGTCGGTGACGGTTGGCTCCGGTATGTCGCCCCGCGTCCTCCAAAAGAGTGGTCACCCGATGCGCTGGCCGGAAGCGGCGTCCGGTAGGGAGCTCCGGAGTAGAGTATTCAGGGGTGGTGATACAGGACCTTGAGTTTGGCTTCCATGCGCGAACTCACCTTTTTCAACAGTTCGGCGTTGTAGGAGCCGAAGGGGATCTGCCTGATGGAGTCGTCGGAGCAATACCGAGCTGTGGGCTCTTTGTCGCAGCCGCTCTGGTAGACACTCGGGTGCGGATATCTCTGTTCCGTCAGAACCGCATACGTCCTCGATGTTGCCGCCGGTGTCCCCTCCTTGACAGCGGGGTCGATGTTGGTCACCAGGATCGAAACCGTGGAGTCGTCATTGATGAGGATCTCGACCTGCCGTAACTGCTGGGGAAAATCCCTCAATGAAGAGGTTTCGACCTGCCAGAAACCCAGTTCGGCTCTGTCCGGGTCGGGAGAGGCAAAGGCTTTTACCACGTTCAGATGACGGTGGCCGGCAATCCAGAGCAGCAGATTGGGATACGTCTGCAGTTTGGCGATCAGGGCTTTCTCCGTAACAAACGAATTCTTGTCATCCCACGCCAATAGAGAGCCACCCTTCTCCACACCGAGAGGGACATGGGCCGCCACGATCATCAGCTGATCGTCGGCCTGGCCAGCCTCCAGCTCCCTGACCAGCCACTGGTATCGTTGCTCATTCAGATACCCCCGCCCCCCGCTTTTTTGTGAAGCCACGGTTTCATCCGACGTGTCGTCAAGCACGATTACCTTGAGGGGAATAGTCGCCTTGGGCAGAAAGCTGTAACAGGAGAAGTCATTGTCAAGGTTGGCTTGGGAGAAGCCGTGGCCAATCGGTTGTGTCGTGGTGGTGAAGAACTCGGTCATCCACTGTTTACGGGTTACTGGTCGGCGATCGGGGTCGGCGACGACCTGTGGCGCTCCGGCGGCAAAGGCCGGGTCAGTAACCGGGCCGACGTGAATGATAGTTCCGTAAGGGGTGGAGCCATCTATCGTTCCGGTGTAATATCTCGGGCTCTGGTAGAGGCTGAACTCTTTATTGGTAAACGGGTCGCTCATGTCGCTGATGGCGTCACTGACAAATGACGCACGTAACCTGTCATCCATGGTAAAGGTGCCGAAATACAAGTGATCGTGATTACCCACTGCCTGGTACCAGGGGATGGCGGGATCGAGCCCCGCAGCCTTGAAAGGCTGTTGGTAATCGATGGTGCTGGAGCCGGCATGGGCCCCTGAACCGGGGGTTATGACCTTGCCGTCGAAGAGGTCGAGATACCAGCGCAGTTCGTTGTACTGGTCATCGTTGGCCACATCACCCAGTGATATGAGAAAATCCATCGGCTCTTTCTGGTGAACCGCGTTGACGGTCCGGATGGCCGCATCCAGGAGCTGTGTCGAATACAACATCACGGGAGAGTAGACCGCCGTACTTTTCTTCTCGTGAAGCTTGGCCAGGAATAGTGGTTGGGACGGGCTCTCCTTGTCGGTGATATGAACATCGGTCATCACCATGAAGCTGAGTATCTTTTTACTCGGTGAAACCGTGGGGGCACAATAGCGTGCAGGCATGAGATCGACTCTCCGGCCATCATTACTCCCGGGGGCAAATGACCATCTGCCGAACCCTTCGTCCAACAGTTTTCCGACATCCCACAGATGGGTGGCAGAGGAGATTTGCGAGAAGGTAATCACCTCATCGCGGGTCGTTTTGACTCGGGGGGTAATATCATACATTGCAGGGTTTACTGCGCGGCCCAGGCATCCCGAAAGAAGAGCCAGCAGTGACAATGAAACTACCCTCGAAACTATGTTCCTCTTCATTTCCCGTGCAACTTAATTTTATTCCCCGACACTCCGATCCCTGTGGCAACTTCGAGTTTGCCCGTGATGTTGTCTTTCAGCCAGTGCGCATCCCACCATTCGATGGGATTCACCGACTGCCCGGAGAGCAGCACTTCGTAGTGAAGATGATCCCCGCCGGCCATCCCCGTAGCGCCGGTGTTGCCGATTATCTGCCCCTTCTCCACCGTGTCACCCGCCTTGACGCCGAGTTGGCTCAGGTGCCCGTAGATGGTCTGCAACCCCAACCCGTGATCTATCAGAATACAGTTGCCATAGATGCCGAAACTGCCGGCAAGGAGCACCACGCCCCGGTTGGCGGCCGGCACGGTTGCGTGGGCTAGCGACGCGAGATCGAAGCCGAGATGAGTCTGCCGGTCAACCACTTGCCCCTGGTATATGTAGGTTCGGGCTTGGGCAAAACCGCCCAGAGCGGCGCTGTTCGGCATCCGCAGGAAGGTCCCTGTCCAGAGGGGCGTCGGAGAGCTCTTCTGCCCATAGTCGTTGAGCAGTTTGCGGTCCTGCTGCCGCTGGTCCCGGTTTGCCTTGAGGAATATCTCCAGGGGGCTCTTCGCTTCCGGGAACGTCCCTTTGAACTCGGCGGCAATCTTGGCGAGGAAGGTATCACTCAGAATGATCTGGTCGGTATTAAAAGTTTTGGGTATCAGGTGATAGGTGATGGTCACGAGCCGCTCATTCCCGGCCTTGTCCTCCGCAAGTAGAGTGGGTACGAACTTGCCGGGATCCAGATCGTAGGGGAGGGGGAAGAGACAGGCGTAATACTTCCCCTTCTGCACATATCCCGGGAAAAACCGGTCATTGACAACCACTCCGCTCTTTTCGATCTCCTTGGAGACGGTATAGACGACCAGTCCCACCCCACCCTGAGTTATGTTGTGGGCAACGCTTACGATGGCCACTTCCGGCGGCTTGTTCTCCAGCGTGAAGCTGTTTGTAATGCTGCTGCTCTTGTCGGCGCCGAAACGGGGGGCGGCATTCGACGCGGTGACCTGCAGGGTGAACACCCCTTCCTGCAAGCCGCTCTTCCCCAGGTCGAAGCTCTCCGAGACTTGATGGCTGCCGGGAGGATACTCCTTCACCAGAACGGTGACCCTCTTGCCAGCCTGCAACGCGATTACCGAGAGCTTCTTCAGCAGCCCTCTCTGTCCGTCCAGTTTCAGGGTAAACCCGCGCTTGACGCCGATCAGACCGGCATCAGGGGTCAGGGACAGTTGAGGTGCAGGTATCGCAAAAAAATAAAACAGTACGGATCCTACTAGGGCGACGAGTATGATAGCTGAAAAAAGCTTGAATTTTTTCACAGTATTCCCCTGGATTCGTTATGATTTCCCCCACGGCTCACGGAGCCTCCTCCTGGATCAACCGGGAGAGGCCGAACGTTCGCAACTGCCCGACTACCTGCCCCAGCTCTTCCCATGAGGCGGAAGGAGCGTTCTGCTGTAGCCAGGCCGCCAGTTCCAGCGGTCCCCGGTCTGTCAGTTGGCCGCAGAGACCTTTGAGGGTATGGGCTGAGCGGCAGAGCAGCTCGCGGTCACTCCGCTCAAGCGCACTCTGCAGTGACTGCAGTTCCTCGTCAATGTCCTGCACCAGCAGTTCCCGGTACCGGAAAATCCGGTTGGGGTCGTTCCCCAGCCCTTTGCTGGTCTGAAGATTCAGCAGCGGGTATCCTCCGGGTGACATCGCTAACGTTGCACCACGGTGAGCGGCAATGGCCCTCGCCAACTGATCACGGTTGATCGGTTTCGGCAGCACCTCGTTGATCCCGGCAGCGAGACAGGCAGCATGGGTGGCGGTTTCCAGATCGGCGGTAAGAGCGATAATCGGCACGGAAGATTCGGCGCGTTCCTCCTCACGCCGCCTGATCCGGCGGGCGACTTCAATGCCGTCGATGCCGGGCATCCGGATATCCAGCAGAATCAGGTCAAAACGCCGCTGCTCGATGAACTGCAGCGCCTGCCGGCCATCTTCCGCCAAGGTGATCTGCTCTCCCCACTCCGCGAGAAGATGCTCAAGCAAGAGTCGATTGAATCTGTTGTCCTCCACCACCAGAACCATACCTGCCGCAAGGGACACGGGAGGCGGCAGCGGCTCCGGTAGCCGGTCGCCACCCGGCACGGCAAGGAGCGCTGCGGTGGCGAGAACTTCGGCCAGCCGGCCCTCCAGGAGCGGGAGGAGTGCTCCGGCCTCTTCCGCCAGCCCCTGAACACAGGCGCTCTCCAGCTCTGCGGCGGCGCTCTGGAGAGCCGGCGCGGCAAGATTACCCGCAGCACCCCGGAGCGTATGCGCCAGGAGTCGGGCGCGGGCCAGGTCGGATTCCTCCAGAGCACTCCTGATCTTGAGCCCCAACCCCTGACTGTCATGGGCAAAATTACTAATAAGCCGCTGGTAGAGCTCTGTATCACCGGCCAGCAGCGCCACCCCCAGGATCGGGTCCAATCCGGGGAGGAGTTCCGGCAGAGCTGCGCCCGGCAGCCGGTGATCGCGGGAGAGAACCGGCGCCACACCCGGCCCGGTGGCGGATTTGATCCACTGTATCAGGCAGGCATAGAGCCGCTCCGGCTGTACCGGTTTGGTCAGGTGATCGTTCATGCCGCTCGTGAGGCACTGCTCCAGCTCATCCCGGCTGGCATACGCCGTCAGGGCGATGATGGGAAGCCGCTCCGGCGCCCACCTTTTTCGGATCAGCCGGGTCGCCTCGTAGCCGTCCATCACCGGCATCTGGAGATCCATGAGGACAAGATCGAACTGCACCCCGAACTCGGAGGCAGCGGCCACCGCCTCCCGACCATTACCGGCCACGGTAACCACCATGCCGAGCTGTTGCAACAGCTCGCGTGCCACCAGCTGGTTGACGCTGTTATCCTCCACGATGAGGACCCGGCGCCCACTCAAGGCCGCCGAGACGAGGGCCGGATCGAGTGGCTCTGTCGTCTCAACCGGCCCGGTCCCCCGGCCCAGAGGGATGGTAAACGTGAAGACGCTCCCACAGCCCGCTTCGCTCTCCAGCCCGATCTCCCCCCCCATCAGCTCTACCAGCCGCCTGGAGATACTGAGTCCCAGACCGGTGCCGCCATAGCGGCGGGTGGTGGAGCAGTCCGCCTGGGTGAACGGGTTGAAGATGCTTGCCATCTGGTCGGCGGTCATGCCGATGCCGGTATCCCGGATGCTGCAGGTGACCTGTGCCGGTGCGTCGGCGCCGGTGAGAGCGGCAGTCACTTCCAGGGAGACCTCTCCCTGCTCGGTGAATTTCACGGCATTTCCCAGCAGGTTGATCAGTATCTGGCTTAGCCGGAGGGGGTCGCCGATCACCTGCGCCGGAACCTCAGGGGTGACAGTGATATGGAAATCAAGCCCCTGTTGCAGCGCCTTGACCTGGATGATGCTCTGCACGGTAGTCAGACAGGTGGAGAGGGAGAAATTGACGCTCTCCAGGGTCAGCTTGCCGGCTTCTACCTTGGAGAGGTCCAGGAGGTTGTCAATGAGATGCAGGAGCGTCTCGGAGGAGGATTCAATCTTTTCCAGATAGTCCCGCTGTTTTTCAGTCAGTTCACTCTGGAGTAGCAGCCGGCCCAGACCGATGATGGCGTTCATAGGGGTCCGGATTTCGTGACTCACGTTGGCCAGGAATTCACTCTTTGCCCGGTTGGCGGATTCGGCGGCATCCTTGGCCAGTACCTGCGCTTTTTCCATCTGGGTGCGAGCTGTTATATCAACGAACATGATAAGCAACTGGCCGTTGCCCAGAGAGGTTCCGGAAATCGAGACCGATCGGACTGTCCCATCTTTGCAGGTGATAGTATAGTCAGAGGGTGAAATTACCGGCGACTTCTTCTCATGGGCACTAGTTACAGCTTCGTTCCATGCTTCACCTCTGCTGTATCGATACTCTTCATCCGGGTAGGCTTTTACTAACCAGGCGGTTATGGTTGGAATATCCTCCAACATATAGCCGAACGTATCGGTAAAAGCCTGGTTTTGAAAAATAATGTTATTTTCGCTGTCGGATATGGAAAGCGGAATAGGGATCTTATGCAAGAGCGTATTAAACCTGCTTTCGCACTGAATCAGTTTGATCTCTGTCTTTTCGACGATTTCTTCTTTACTGTTCCCTAACTGTTCGAGGAGAGTGTTCTCTGCCGGAACCGGTATCTCGCCGAGAAGCGTATAGCCTTGTTCTTTCTTTATAAACTGGCAATGGATTATGCCATTGCCACCTGAGTTTCGGTTCAGCGGCAGCCTGACTGCTTCTCCAGAGGTAACGCCGGAGCCGTCCAGTTCAATATACCTGGTTAATGTTTCACCTTTAGGATTCTGCCGCGGTCCGAAGAGCCGCATGAAACCGAGGTTGCATTCCAGGATTGTGAGATCCGCGTCCAGTTGTACGACGAAAAGAGTGTTCGAAGCCGTTAAATAGGATTCAAAATCTTTACGGTAAGTTACCGACTCTTCGCCAAACATGAGCTGCTAGATATCAAGGTTGGAAACATTGAGGGCGTTGGTCTCGATGAATTCCCGCCGCGGTTCCACCTGATCCCCCATGAGAACCGTGAAAATCTCCTCGGCCGCCACCACATCTTCTATCTTCACCTGAAGGAGCAGCCGGTTTTCCGGGTGCATGGTGGTCTCCCAGAGCTGATCCGGATTCATCTCGCCAAGCCCTTTGTACCGCTGGATACTGAGCCCCTTCTTGGCCGTATCCAGGAAGAACGAGAGGATGGCGTCGGGCTGTTCGGTGGTCAGGTACTCCTTCCCTTCACTGGAGATCGTCGCCCGCCCTGTCCCGAGCCCCTGCCGCATCCTCCGGTAGTTCTCAAAGAGGAGAGTGTACTCGTGTGAAGTGAGGACTTCCAGGGAGTGCCGGTCCAGCCTGACCAGCAGATTGCCGATCTTCACCGTTACCCGCTCTTCCCCCATGGTGTATTCAAAGGCTGGGAGTTTCTCCTGGATCTTCACAAAATACCGCTCCAGGTCCGACAGCTCTTCTATGCCGCTCTTGGCCCCCACGCTAACCAGCAGCTTAAGCAGCTCCTCGTTGAGCCCCTTGCGGACCACCTTCTCGAAGACCGCCCGGTAATCGATCACCTGCTTCAGCAGGGGGATGATCTGTCGCCCCCGCAGCGTCCGCTCGCCGTCGTCCAGGGCAAGGTTCATGGTATCTGTCCCCTCCTCCAGAAGATAGCTTTGGAGGGCAGCCTCGTTCTTCAGGTACTGCTCCTTCCTCCCCCGTTTGATCTTGTAGAGGGGGGGCTGAGCGATGAAGAGGTACCCTCGCTCCACCAGCTCCGTCATCTGCCTGAAGAAGAAGGTGAGAAGAAGCGTCAGGATGTGGGAGCCGTCCACATCGGCATCGGTCATGATGATGATCCGCTGGTAGCGGAGTTTGGCGATGTCGAAGTCGTCCTTACCGATGCTGGTCCCCAGCGCCGCGATGAGGGTTCTTATCTCCTGGGAAGAGATCATCTTGTCGAAGCGGGCCTTCTCAACGTTGAGGATCTTCCCCTTGAGCGGCAGGATCGCCTGATACTTCCGGTCCCGCCCCTGTTTGGCGGAACCGCCGGCGGAGTCACCTTCCACCAGGAAGAGTTCGCAGAGTGACGGATCCTTTTCCTGACAGTCGGCCAGCTTCCCTGGGAGAGTCCCCACGTCAAGGGCTCCCTTGCGCCGGGTCAGATCTCGAGCTCTGCGCGCCGCCTCCCGGGCTCGCGCCGCGTCGATGGATTTTTCCAGGATCTTCTTAGCCACCTGCGGATTTTCTTCAAGGAAGGTGGCCAATTTTTCATTCATGAGTGTTTCGACGTACCCCTTGACCTCCGAGTTCCCCAGCTTGGTCTTGGTCTGCCCCTCGAATTGCGGCTGGGAGATCTTGATGGAGATAACCGCAGTCAGCCCCTCCCGCAGATCCTCGCCGGAGATGGCGACCTTGACGTTTTTCAGCAGGTTATTTGCATTGGCGTAGCTGTTCATGGTCCGGGTCAGGGCCGCCTTGAAGCCGATAAGGTGGGTTCCCCCTTCGTGGGTGTTTATGTTGTTGGCGAAGGAAAAGATTTTTTCATCGTAGGAATCGTTGTACTGCATGGCGATCTCTATCTCGACTCCCCCCCTTTCCCCCTTGAAAAAGATCGGCTTGGGATGCAGCGCCGACTTATTCCGGTTCAGGTACTCCACGAATGAGGAGATCCCCCCCTCGTAGAAGAAATCATGCTCCTTCTCGCTCCGCTCGTCTCGGATCTTGATCCGGACCCCGGCAGTAAGAAAGGCCATCTCCCGGAGCCGTTGGGAGAGGATGTCGAAGGAGAACTCCACCGTTTCGAAAATCTCTTCGTCC
>CAIOGM010000131.1 GCA_903857795.1 uncultured Geobacter sp. | reverse complement strand
GTGGGCCGGTCTTCGGGAAGAGGTTGCCGAAATGGCCGAGTCCGAAAACATGCTGGCCAGCTATCTGCACGCCACAGTTCTCAACCACAAGAGCCTGGAACATTCCCTGTCATTCCTGTTGGCCGCAAAACTCTCCTCCCCACACCTCTCTGCCATGTCGCTCCGGGATGTCATCGATGAGGCGTTCCATGCCGATCCCGAGATCGGCGAAGCCGTTCGCCGCGACCTCATGGCAGTGGTCGAACGTGATCCGGCAGCTAGAGGTACCGCCCAACCGTTTCTCTACTACAAAGGGTTTCACGCCCTGGAGGCGTTTCGGGTGGCACACTGGCTCTGGCGCAACGACCGCAACGCCCTGGCCCTCCACCTCCAGAACCGGATCTCCGAGGTGTTTGCCGTTGACATCCACCCCGCTGCCAGTATCGGCAAAGGGATTCTCATCGATCATGCTACCAGTGTGATCATCGGCGAGACCGCAGTTGTCGGCGACGATGTCTCCATGCTCCACGAAGTCACCCTGGGCGGCACCGGCAAAGAGAGCGGCGACCGGCATCCGAAGGTCGGCAATGGCGTCCTCATCGGCGCCGGGGCCAAGATCCTCGGCAACATTATCATCGGGGAAGGCTCCAAGATTGCTGCCGGCAGCGTGGTCCTGAAGGAAGTTCCGCCGCATTCCACGGTGGCTGGGATTCCAGCCCGGGTCGTCGGAAAGATGATGAGCGTCATCCCCTCTCACGTGATGGATCATACTGTCGACTGCGACTACTGTATTTAATTTCGTTATCCACGCTTGTCCCAACCGGCCCATAACCATCAAGTGTTGGCCACATCAACCACGCTGAAGAGGGTACAGACATGTCCGACAGCATACTGCAGCGAAGCGTGACCACGGCGGTCGCCAGGAATCTGGCGACCACTACCAAAACCAACCCGAAGATGATGTCGATCACCCCGCGCTGGCTCCTGAGCCAGGTGCCCTGGGTGCAGGTCACCGGCGGAACGTACCGGGTCAACCGCACCAAGGTGGAACTTGCCCGGGCCGAACGGATCGAAATCGACATTACCGGCGACAGCGCGACCTTCCAACCGGAAGCGCTTCGGAGTGTGCCGCTCTTCTCCCGGCTGACCGATGACATCGTCGCCCGGATCGCCGGCAGTTTCCGGACCGAAGAGGTCTCTCTCGGCAACGACCTGGTGGTGGAAGGCAAAGACCGGAACAAGTTCTTCATCATCGCCCAGGGCCAGGTGGAGGTTCTCAGCAAGGGAGTTCACGGCAGCGATTTGCGGATTGCCCTCCTTACCGAAGGTGAATTTTTCGGGGAATCTGACCTCTTCTCCGAAACCCCTTCCGAGGTGACGGTCCGGACTATCACCCCCTGCATCTTCCTGACCATCTCCCGCAAAAGGCTTGACGAGGCCCTGGCCAAAAAGCCCAGCCTGAAAGACGAGTTCCAGAAGATCACTACCGAACACCTGGAACTCCTCTCCACGGTGAACAAGTACGGCGAAAAGAACATCGACCTGGTTTCCGGTTTTGCCGAGAACGTGGAGATCCCCGAAACGTTTGTCGACTACTCCGCCACCCCCCGCGAATACTCTCTTTCCGCCATCCAGACGGTAGTCCGGGTCCACACCCGGGTCTCCGATCTGTTTAATGGCCCCTATGACCAGCTCGCCGAGCAGATGCGGCTCACCGTCGAGGGGATCAAGGAGCGCCAGGAGTGGGAGCTGATCAACAGCCGGAAGTTCGGGTTGCTGCACTCAGCCAACCCCGCCATGCGGATCAGCACCCGCTACGGTGCTCCCACCCCCGACGATCTGGATGAACTACTGGCCTTGGTCTGGAAGAAACCGGCCTTCTTTCTGGCCCATCCCAAGGCCATCGCCGCTTTCGAGCGGGAGTGTACCTGGCGTGGCGTCCCACCGGTGACTGCCAACCTCTTCGGCACCCCCATCATCACCTGGCGCGGGGTACCGCTTATTCCCAGCGACAAGCTGGAGATCAAGGGGCGCTACCGGTCCCACCAGTGGCTCGGCACCACCAACATCCTGCTGCTGCGGGTGGGCGAAGCCGACCAAGGGGTCGTGGGTCTCCACCAGACCGGCATCCCCGGCGAAATCATGCCGAGTCTCTCGGCCCGTTTCATGGGGACGGACACCCTCGGGGTCTCCAACTACCTGCTGTCACTCTATTTCTCCCTGGCGGTCCTCACCGACGATGCCCTGGGAGTCCTGGAAAACGTCGAAGTCGGCTACTACCACGATTATGCTCATCGAGAGCTG
>CAIOGM010000130.1 GCA_903857795.1 uncultured Geobacter sp. | reverse complement strand
GTGGGCCGGTCTTCGGGAAGAGGTTGCCGAAATGGCCGAGTCCGAAAACATGCTGGCCAGCTATCTGCACGCCACAGTTCTCAACCACAAGAGCCTGGAACATTCCCTGTCATTCCTGTTGGCCGCAAAACTCTCCTCCCCGCACCTCTCTGCCATGTCACTCCGGGATGTTATCGACGAAGCGTTCCATGCCGATCCCGAGATCGGCGAAGCCGTTCGCCGCGACCTCATGGCAGTGGTCGAACGTGATCCGGCAGCCCGTGGTACCGCCCAGCCGTTTCTCTACTACAAAGGGTTTCACGCCCTGGAGGCGTTTCGGGTGGCGCACTGGCTCTGGCGCAACGACCGCAACGCCCTGGCCCTTTATCTTCAGAACCGGATCTCCGAGGTGTTTGCCGTTGACATCCACCCCGCGGCCAGCATCGGCAAAGGGATTCTTATCGATCACGCCACCAGTGTGATCATCGGCGAGACCGCGGTTGTCGGCGACGATGTCTCCATGCTCCACGAAGTCACCCTGGGCGGCACCGGCAAAGAGAGCGGCGACCGGCATCCGAAGGTCGGCAATGGCGTCCTCATCGGCGCCGGGGCCAAGATCCTCGGCAATATCATCATCGGGGATGGTTCCAAGATTGCCGCCGGCAGCGTGGTCCTGAAGGAAGTCCCTCCGCATTGCACGGTGGCGGGGATTCCGGCCCGGGTCATCGGGAAACTGCTGACCGTCCTCCCCTCCCATGCGATGGATCATACGGTCGAAGAAGACTACTGTATTTAGATACCTCACCACTGTCACACCAACCACGCTGAAGAGGGTACCGACATGTCCGACAGCATACTGCAGCGAAGCGTGACCACGGCGGTCGCCAGGAATCTGGCGACCACCACCAAAACCAACCCCAAGATGATGTCGATCACCCCGCGCTGGCTCCTGAGCCAGCTGCCCTGGGTGCAGGTCACCGGCGGAACGTACCGGGTCAACCGCACCAAGGTGGAGCTAGCCCGGGCCGAACGGATCGAAGTTGACTTCACCGGCGGCAGCGCGACCTTCCAACCGGAAGCACTCCGGAGCGTGCCGCTCTTCTCCCGGCTGACCGACGATATCGTCACCCGGATCTCCGGCAGTTTCCGGACCGAAGAGGTCACTCTCGGCAACGACCTGGTGGTGGAAGGCAAAGACCGGAACAAGTTCTTTATCATCGCCCAGGGTCAGGTGGAGGTCCTCAGCAAAGGGGCTCACGGCAGCGATTTGCGGATTGCCCTCCTCACCGAAGGTGAATTTTTCGGAGAGTCCGATCTCGTCTCCGAAGCTCCGTCCGACGTGACGGTCCGGACCATCACCCCCTGCATCTTCCTGACCCTCTCCCGCAAAAGGCTTGACGAGGCCTTGGCCAAGAAACCCGGCCTGAAAACCGAGTTTCACAAGGTCATTGCCGAACACCTGGAACTCCTCTCCACGGTGAACAAGTACGGCGAAAAGAACATCGACCTGGTTTCCGGTTTTGCCGAGAACGTGGAGATCCCCGAAACCTTTGTCGACTACTCCGCCACCCCCCGCGAATACTCCCTCTCGGCCATCCAGACGGTGGTCCGGGTCCATACCCGGGTCTCCGATCTGTTTAATGGCCCCTATGACCAGCTTGCCGAGCAGATGCGGCTCACCGTCGAGGGGATCAAGGAGCGTCAGGAATGGGAGCTGATCAACAGCCGGAAGTTCGGGCTGTTGCACTCAGCCAACCCCGCCATGCGAATCAGCACCCGCTATGGTGCCCCGACCCCCGACGATCTGGATGAACTGCTGGCCCTGGTCTGGAAGAAACCGGCCTTCTTCCTGGCCCATCCCAAGGCCATCGCCGCCTTTGCCCGGGAATGTACTTGGCGTGGTACGCCTCCCCCCACGGTCAATCTCTTCGGAACCCCCATCATCACCTGGCGCGGGGTACCGCTCATCCCCAGCGACAAGCTGGAGATCAAGGGGCGCTACCGGTCCCACCAGTGGCTCGGCACCACCAACATCCTGCTGCTGCGGGTGGGCGAAGCCGACCAGGGAGTCGTGGGCCTGCACCAGACCGGCATCCCCGGTGAAATCATGCCGAGTCTCTCGGCCCGGTTCATGGGGACGGACACCCTCGGGGTCTCCAACTACCTGCTGTCACTCTATTTCTCCCTGGCGGTCCTCACCGACGATGCCCTGGGAGTCCTGGAAAACGTCGAAGTCGGCTACTACCACGATTATGCTCATCGAGAGCTG
>CAIOGM010000129.1 GCA_903857795.1 uncultured Geobacter sp. | reverse complement strand
TGGCAGTCACGTTGGCAAACGTCGTGCTGTAGCTCTTGGGATCGACGATACTCTGGCTCACCCCGTCCACCAGGGCGGTGGCGATGTGGTAGCCGGAAGAAGGAGTGACCGTCACCGTGGCGCTGCCGCCGGAGTTCACGGTGGCGGTCGGCGTGATGCTCCCATTGGCCCCGGCGCTGGTGGTGATGGTGAAGGTGGGCGTGAGGCCCGGCAGGGCGTCAACTGCCCTGCCGAGATTGATCCGCGGCTTGGTAATCGCAACCTTGCTGTCGGTGACGTTATCACCATAGGTAACCAGATAACTTCGGACCTGAGCCGGTGTCAGAAAGGAGCCTGTCCTGGCCTTGGCCGCCTGCTGCAGCACTGCCGCCGCACCGGCGGCATAGGGGCTGGCCGCCGAAGTGCCGCCGAAAGACGTGTTATATCCCCCCGCGAGATCAGTCGTATAAGCTTGGTTCGACGGAGCAAAAAGAGTCAGAATCGAAGCGCTGTTGGAGTATGACGTGACCTTGTCCGGGCTGCTACTGTCAGTCGAGTACCATCCTGTGGCACAACCGGTCGTCGCCCTCTTCGGCGCACATGAACTGCTACTTACACACGGATTATAGGTGCCAAAACTAGCGTCATACACCGCACCCACAGAGTTGACATAGCTGATGCAGGCCGGCCACGCAATGGAGTTACAGAAGCCGTCATTTCCTGAGGAGGCAAAGATCGTAATCCCGGCAGCTACGGCATTGGCAGCGGCGGTCGTCATCCCTGAAGAAGTCGAATCGCAGGTTGCTGAATAACTGCCGCCGCCAAAGCTGGTGCTGATAACCAGGATGGGGTTGGCGGGGTCATCATTCTTATGGGTAACGGCCCACTCCCAACCGGCAATCATGGCTGAACTCGAGGCGCTGCCGGTCGTGCTGGATGAAATTTTGATGGAGTAGAGTTTGGCCCCTGGAGCGACCCCCCCGATATAATCCCCCACCGTCACAATATTACCGGCAGCAATCCCGGCGCAGCAGGTGCCATGATTCTGACCGTTGGGTCGTGGGTCGGCGTCATTATCGCCGGTATCGTACCCACCAATGACCTTGGAATTGGGAAAGAGGGCGCCGCCACCCAAGGCCGGATGGGATGTGTCGATCCCGGTATCACAGATGGCGATACTCAACCCGGAGCCGTCATAGGTGCTGCGGGGGATAGTAGCATTCATCAGGGGAATCCCCTGGGCAAGATGAGCCTGCAGGATGACATCCTGTTCAACGAGCAGGACATCCGGCGAATTGACGATCCGTTCCAGGGCTTCCGGTGTCACCTTCGCGGCATAACCGAATTGATAGGAAAATTTCTGAGTGACCGTGACTCCGGGGGTACCGATCTGATCGACAACACGGCCGACGGCCTCGCCGACGGTTGCCCTAAGCAGCAATTTCACGTTCTCATCGTGCAGATTGTAGTAGGAGGGAGCTCCGGCCAAGGCAAATTCAGCAGGAATCTTGTGTGACTTTATTGACTGGGCCTCCAGCGCCTGCGCCTCCACCGTCGGCTTCAGGTAGATGATGACCGCCGTTTCAGGCTTCCCCTTCACAAAGTCGTCAAGAATATTACCAGGAGCATGAAGCTTGGGGTGATTTTTTAACTGGATCATTAACTGATCAGTGACCTGTACTGCCTCTGCCGGGGATACGGTGAACGGCAATACAACCAGAAAAGCGGCAAAGAGAGAGAGAGCCGTCTTGAAGATATTTCCCCTGAACGGTGAGACAATATGACTCTCTGACCGCCCAGTTCCCAGAATCCACTGTAACGGCTTGAGAACGGCAAGCGTAAAAGAGACAACCAGAGCTTCGATGACAGGAAAAGCACCCCGTTTATTAATGTTTATCATCTCACTACCTCCACGGCTTTGACGGCAAAAATACAGAGTCTCTATACGTCCTTCTCCACAAGATTCAGCAGGTCGCCACAATTCTTTCGGCCTCGCCGCCATCCCAGAGCTCCGGCATCCTCCCTTCGGCGGTTCCTGGGAGAATGTTTGCCGAATTGCGACCACGACGCTGCTTGCTCCAGCGGCACGAGGCGGTTGGCGCCATGGATGGCACCGCACCGGACTCTCGATGCTCTCCCACAGGGTGAGACAGGGGACGCCGAGAGCCGTGGTCTCTTCCTGAATACCATCGTAGTCGGTGAGAACCGGCCGCGCCGAAGAGTGAAAAGTTGTTGTGACGATAGACAGGTCGGCAATGTTTACTTTCAAACGGTATAATTTCTTCAGTTGAAAATCAGCGCCATCAGTGACCTTGACGGAAAAGGCAAATGTTCCGGACTGCCGTGGTGTTCCGCTTATTACGCCCCAGGAGTTAAGACTCATCCCCGCAGGAAGCATGCCATCTTCAAGTATCCACGTATATGGGCCGACTCCGCCGTCCACGGCAATGGCACTCCAATACTGCCCCCCAACCACTGCATTTTTCAGCTCATTTGTCTTCAGTTCAAGGGGTTTTGACCGGCGAAGCAGAGTAACAGGGAGGGCGCTGCGGGAGTCTGCGCTTGTCCCTTCGAGTTCGTCTTTGGTCAATAACGGGTAGTTACCGTAGAGCCAACCAGTGTAGTAGCACAACTTGATTGCTTCGGTGAGATAGGCATAGGCGGCTTGGGGCAGAGTCAGCATGGATGGAATCGTCACCGGTATGAGGCCGGGTGAATCGCCCAATACATGGCGGAATGTCATAAGTGCCCTGCGAAGATGGCACTCATGAAGGACGATGATGATCCTCTCCATCCGGTTTTTTTGCAGATAGCGTCGCAGGGAGAGTGCTTCATAACGGGTGCCAAGACCAGCAAAGGGAAGCCTGATGATGGCTGAGCGGGGCACACCTCTTTTGACAAGATCCGCCTCAGCCCACTCGACCTGATAGAGATTACGGTCCTGTTTTATTGACCAGCTGCTGAAAAGAGCGTCATTATAGACTACAATACGCGGAGTATACCCTTCCCGGTACAGGCGGGCCGCCTCACTGTTCGTATTATGATAATCACCTGCGAGAACATATACTGCATCGGCTCTGCTCGTTACAGGTAAAGCTTTCTTACCCCCCCAGACTATAAAAATTACCAAAGCCAAGAATAAACTTAAAAAAATAATTACCAAGATAGACACCTTGGTGATCCACTGGCTACACATGGAAACTCCAAAATAACCTTAATTCCGTTACTCCCTGTCGCTCAATGTGCTGCCGATTACTTTTTCGGCCCGTCCCCAAGGCTCTTCTTCTCTCTATATCGCACACTATCAGCTACCGGTCCATATTTCCAGATAAGAATATCTCTATCGGTAATAAGGGCATCGAGCAGATCGGACATTATCTCATGTCCCAGATGGTTGGGGTGAACGCTATCTGAATAGATATCACCAGTGAATTGGGGCCCACGGGCAAGAAAAGCCCACTCCATGTCGGCCAGAGCACATCCTTTATTGGAAATGGCGGCACGTAGTTCAGTGTTGTAGTATCCGGCTTTTTCCATGGGACTCTTATTGTTCATCCATGCGCAGGGAGTCGGGTCACTTCCGGGAGTGATCGTCTGTACAATCACTTCAATACCCTCGGCACGAAGTTTACGTATTGACTCATTGGTGGCCTTGAGAAACGAATTAAGATTTCCATACGTCACATCATTACAGCCGTACTCCCAGATCACCAGGTCAGGTTTCTCCTTGAGAATTTGATCTATATGATCAAGCCCAATCTGCGCAGCACCACCACCGGCAGCAACTGCCATCACTGTCAGATCGGCACTAGTACGGGGAACAGGATTTTCCGTCCACTCTTTTTTCTTACTATCAAATGATCGAAAAGGGAGTGCAACCGATGAGTAGCCGAAATGCTTCATCAAACTTCGGCCAAGACGTTCGAAGTATGCGTATCGCATCGCCGATTCAGGCAAATTCCAAGCCTTGGCTGTATACCACAATTGCGTACCAGCAACGATAGAGTCACCGGCGACAACAATTTTGACCGGTTTCTTTGCCTGCAGTTTCGCAAGAGTTTTGGTAATATGCCGACGGCCTGAGACAAACGCCTTGGCGGGGAGGAGACCAGGCGGGTCGTTATCGGGAGTCGGGCTTATCTCTTCACTCTTCATCTCCTTATAAAGGCGGACCTTATCGATAATGTACCAACCCGGTTGCGAATCATCTTTGCGCTCGATACCGAATGCCAGAAACCAGAAAGGGCCCGTGACAGGCTTGTTCCATTTGTCCCAAGGCATAAATACCTTATGCCATTGAGTGTCTTTGAGAGGTATCCGGAATTTACATGCTGACCCGGAATAGCCTTGAGATACAATCGCAGTACCGGCCGACCCGTCTCCCTTTATCCAAAGCGAAATGCCTTTGAATTGGTTGAAGTCGTCACGAACAACCTTACCATTTTTCTCTTCACGGACCACACCAGTATCATAAGCACAAAGATACCCGGACGGCCCTCCAGGTGGAGCGTAGACATACATGCCCGTACCGCCACCCACCGATTGTGTTGTTCCGTAATGCCAGATATTTCCAAGCATATTCTGCACCCACATCCGTTTTCCCGGGACGAGACCATCTCCAAGTAAAAAATTTTTCTCCCAAGATGGGATGGGTAACGACATGGGCAGCGGCGCCGGTGTAGGAAGAGTGAATTTCTCTTTGGAATGTGCAACCTGCGCCGTTACGGAAAAAATAGCCATCAGAATAACTGTTAGTTTTAGACATCTCGTTCCATACGCCATCTTAATCACGACCAACTCCTCAAATAATTACTAGCTTTTGTTTTATAGGGCAAGCAAAGTACAAGTTACTTATCTACCGGCACAAATAGCTTGAGCTTCTCGTAGTCAGCAGTACCTTCATAATAATTAATATGCGGGTCACCAAAGAAAAAATAATCGGGGTAGTAAGAGCCCGCCGGCCAAGTATCAACTGCATATCCATTATATGATTTAATCTGGCTTAACAATGAGACCTTATACTCGTCAGGTGTTTGGTTATAATGCCAGATAGCGGGCTTATCCTTGAAGGCACGCGTCGCCTGATAGGTTTTTGTCCCACCGTAGTAAAATTTGCCGGTAACCGACATGGTGTAGTTTTCACCATCTCGTTCTATGGCAAACAGATAGCGCTCACCATCCAGGTATTTATCGACAAAAAGCGTCCCCCCGGTTTTCCACCCGTCCGGTGTATACGTCAAAAAATCATTCCCGGTTAAATCGTCACCAAAAAGCCCTTGGAGCCAGATCATTCCTATGTAGTGAGAACCATCCTGTTCCGCCTGAGCAGATTTCGGGTTCCATACCTGGGACCAGGGTCCGGCGCCGGGAGTTACGAGTCCCGCATTATTATTGTCTGTGTCCATAACAACCTTGCGATGATGGTGCAAAAAGACATTATTATGCGGCGCAGGATTCGGATAATCAGTGATACAGAGGAAATAAACGCCATTATCTGTAACTGATGTTCCCGTGAGCCAGGGGCCGTTACTCTTGGTTTCCTTGCTATAACCGTTAATTTTATTGTCATACAACCAACTACCGTTTCTTAGCCCCCCGAAATTGATATTAGAAACGGTCACTTCAACCCGATACCTCCGGGGCAGTGCCGCAGTTGAGCGGATAATTGCAGCATCGGTATGCTGCGTAGATATCAGTCGTGCCTTTCCGTTCAGACTGATAAACTTGCCGCCGCTCTCGGGTTTCGTCTCTTTCTTATCGCCTCGCCCGTAAAGCTCAACCGTCAGCCAGCCATTTTTGCCATAGGCGAATGACTTCCGGAAGGAACGGAATTCACCCAGCTGTTCCAGAAAAGTCGCCCCATATTTTTGAATAAAGAAATCTCCGTCCTCATCAAAGGCATCCACATGGTAGGGACTTTTCGGGCCGTAAGTGTCTTCAATCCATTCTGCCGGCTCGGTGAAGGCCTGCTCAAAATTTTCTTCATACTGCAGTTTCCACTGTATCGGCAATCCCGATTTTTCAACCAGCTTAGCGAGAGGTAGCGGCCCTTGTGCGTTGCGACTCGTCGAATCGGTGGATGCCTTCCCCCCGTTACCGACTGGCAGGTACGGCCCGCGCCAGACCCCCGAGCCAAAGGTGCTGACCCGTATTGTCTTGTGATCGCCCGGTTCAAAGGTGACGGCAGTCGGTGCACGGAAAGGGAACTCTTCGAATGCTCCCCAGCTTGTACCGGCATCACGGCCCAACCATAGACCATGGGTACCGCTTCCGGCATAGACCAGGGTGGGATCATCAGGATGAAGTGCCACGGTCAGATTATTATCAAAATCCGGTTTGCTCCATTTCCCCATGGCCGAATCCTTCAACACCCGCAACCAGATCCTTCCACCATCCGTGCTCTTGTAGATCCCTCCCTGGGGTCGCTGCGGCGCACTACCCGCGGCAAGATAGATCGTGTTCTCATCGTGCGGATTCAAGGCAATATCCGTGGGCCAGGCAAGTTTCAGATCTAACGTCAGATCCCGCCAGGACTCACCGCCATCGCTTGATTTCCATAACCCGCCGGGGACCGAGAAACTCTCACCCTGTCGAAATGCCGTGATAAGGCAATAAAGATTACCGCTAACCGGATGTATGCGAATACGGAGGAGATGGAGGTTCCCGGGATTTCCCAGACCATTCGCCTTGAGCAACCAGGTTAAACCTCCGTCCGTGGACTTATAAACCCCGGACTCATACATCGTGGCGTACAGAATCGGCTTGCCGACAGGTGAACGCGGATCAAGGGCAATACTCGTACAGGGAAGATTGGGAAGACCGGTGCCCAAGACGCGCCACGTCTCTCCAAAGTCATCAGAGACGCAGACGCCGCCACCCCGCCCTTTGGGCGTCGGACCCACATTCGTCCAGAACGGGATGTCATGGTAATCACTACAGGCGGCATAGATCCTCCCCTTGACATGAGGATCAAAGACAATTTCATACACGGTGTTGCCCCAGGGACATCCTCGCATGGCAGGTATCCAGGTCACCCCACCGTCAACGCTACGGGCAAAACCGATGTCCGTGTAGGCAATGTAGTGGCGGTTGGTGTCGTTAGGATCGATGTAGTAGCCCCAGCAGCTCGTGACTTCAAGTCCGATTGAACGGTAACTTGACCTCCCTGCATCAGCTTTTGTGCTCATAGGTAGACACATGACCTGATCCCAACTCTTCCCCCCATTGTTCGTCCGGTAAAAATCACCCTGTGTTGCCACAAGCACGACTTCCGGATTATTTGGATCTACCCCCAACCCCAGTGGCATGACATAGTAACCCCACTTGTAGACCGTCTGAACCCACGATGGTGTCACATTTTTCTTTTCGCCCGTCAGGTGAAAAACAGTCGCCCATGTTCGCCCGCCATCGGTTGTGCGCCAGACAGCTTTACCGCCGCTGGTATAGGCGATACGTGTTTGATTCTGTGGCATCACTATTTCGCTCTGCTGCTGCCATTCCTGTACCACCCGCCATGTCGCCCCGCCATCAGTCGACTGCACCGTCCCGGTATTTTTCACCGTCGCATAGAGACACACATCATTGCCGCTCTGTGCGCCGGCCAAAGCCAAAAACGGATTCCCGTTTTCTTCCGCCACGGTGAGATGATTCTGCCAGGTACGGCCGTTGTTGTTGCTCCGCATGAAGGCCTTATGCTTCGCCCCATCTGCCGAGTTCAACGTGACATAGAAGTTCTGTCCCAGCACCAGCAACCCGCGACACTGTCCCTCCGCAAGCAATTTCCATGTTTGCCCATCATCAGAGGAGACCCACACACCACCAGCGGTACCGACTAGCAGGGCATGCGTACCGGACTGACCGGCTGCAATTTGAATAATTGTCCCGCGCCACGGCACGGGGCCCAACCCGACCTGCATCCACGTATCTCCGCGATCACGACTCACCTTAAGAATCGTATCCGACGCCCAGAATATATCACTGCCGGCAAAGGCCGGTCTGCATCTGTGGGCGCTATGCAACTGCCGGTAATGGAGCAGGCGCCAGCTTTTCCCACCATCAACGGAACGATAGACACCGCTCATATCGCTGGTGAGAAACATTAGCCTGGGATCTTCCGGAGAAATGGTCGGCGTAGTCATACCGCCACCGCCACCGAGACCAGTAACCTCAAAACCGCTCGATGAGTTCGGAGGCTGCACGCCGGAAGCGTCTTGGAGTTCAGCAAAAGAGAGAGACAACACCCCTGACAAACAGAACACGAGAATGGTAACTATTGACGTTCGGAGAAACCATCGGGACACCGCAACCCGTAGTTTCGCTCGGCATTGCTTCATGTGAAATATCCTCTGTTGATTGATGTCTGTCAGCATTATCTCAACCCGGTACATTCAAACAGGAATGCACTATCTGAAAACTCCCAGTGAATACCCCGACGGAGCATGTTATAGCGGTCTATCGACCCGATATTGGTTCCGCCGTACGCCGACAGGCAGCCGGAAAAGCCTGCCTGCCTCACCAGGTCGAGACGTTGCGGTGTGATGTGCTGCCTGCCACCATACGGATAGGCGAAAAGCAGTTCATCAACACCGAGCTCCTGTTGCAACTGGTCGCGTGACCGGGCGAGTTCACGGCGAACAGTTTCCTCGCCCTCGGCAGCACAGTCGATATGTTCTACCGTATGAGATCCAATGACGAACCCCCAACGATGCATCTCCCGCAACTGCTCCCACGTCATGACCGGGATTGGAGGGTTCCCACGTTGAATATCGTGTGGGAAACGCCCTCCGGAATCAACAATGCCGGTCGATACGAAAAATGCGGCGGGAATCCCGTGGTTCATCAGGATAGGGGCCGCATTCAGATAATTGTCTTCATACCCGTCATCAAACGTGACTGCGACAAGAGGCTTGTCTGACCTCGAAATCACGGAAGTATCGATGATGTCCCGAAGTGATACCGGCTGACAGTACTTACGAACCAGAGCCATCTGGCGATCGAACTGTTCGATACCAACGGTCAGATCGTCCCTGACCTCATCAGTGACACGATGGTAGAGCAACACCGTGACACGCGGTGGCAACATCTTCACCAGACCGGCCCGCAGAGCGACAAAGCCCGCCTCGGAACGCGCCCTCTTGAGGAGCCGAGTGAGGAGTGGTGGTGCCGGCGGCTGCAATTCCCGTAGGTTAGCATCCAGGGCCGTAACCTGAGCCAACGTCGGCTTACGATAGGTTTTTCCATGCCCCCCCTGCGGTATTCGCTGAGCGATCCCCGCAAAAATATCTCTGACTGTACGACACATCAGATCCACACCGACCTCATCCAACTGGAGTTGCAGACCGGCCAGAGTTGAAAATCGCGCACGGTTGACGGAGCTCTGACCCACGATATCGCCGGTATCAAGCTTCTCGTCCACCCAATGAACGGTACAGCCAACCGACTGTTCGTCATTCCAGAGTTCCCAGAACGCTGGAGGCATTCCCCGGTACTCCGGGACCTTCCCCTTGTGCAGATTGACCGTGCCGAGCCGGGGAAGAGTAAATAACGGTCGTCGCAGAATCGGTGCACCAATGGACAAGCCAAGATCTGGCTGGAACGACTGCACTATATCGAGTACTTCCGATGCGTGAATATCGTGTGCACGGATTATCTGCACCACCTGTTGAGACTCGAGAGCCTGAAAGGTAACGTCCCACTCTGAAATCGCCTCATCATTACGCGAAGCGAACCGTCTGTTTAATTGTTGCCAACCATCCACAACCCGGTAGGGGATTAAACGCCAGCCGTTCCGGCGAAACATGCGCCACTGATTAGCGAGAATCTGACCAGGGGATCTCTTCGGTTCTGAGATCAGGATCAGCCATGAGGTATGAGGAAGGCAACGATCAATTTCGACAATTCCCTTACGGACGGGAAGTGACAGATCTCCCGTGAAGACAACCAACCTTCGATGAACCATCTGCTGAACTCCTCTGTGGCATACAGACATGAAATAGAGATGTAGCAGAGATGCCCGCCTCTACTTTATTGTCTCGCTGATAGCGCCGAAATATAAGCTCTCGATACGCCGTGCCCACGGTCCGACTGCGTACTCTTGCCGGACCATAGACCTGCCACGGGCGCCAAGGGCGCGCGCCTCCGAAGGGTCGGCCAACAAGCGTAAGATTGCATCCTTCAGGGCAACCGGATCTTCCGGGCTAACGAGTATTCCCGTTTCACCATCTCTGATCAGATCAGGCATTCCTCCAACTCTCGTAGCGATAATCGGCACACCACGACTCATTGCCTCGAGCAGCGTCATGGGGAGACCTTCAGTTCGCGAAGGCAGTATGAGCATGTCGGCACGCCGGTAAAAGGAATCAACATCGGATTGGTGCCCCAGAAAGAGTACCTGTTCGGCAACACCCAACTCCCGAACCAGACGCTCGTACTCTTCACGACAGGGCCCATCCCCGAGCAACAACAACCGAATGTCTCTCCGTTCGGTCAAGAGCGCACAGGCGCGCAGCAACAGATCAAGCCCCTTCTCCGGGCTAAGACGGCCGACGTACAAAATCGTGCGACCGTCCCGGTCTCCGGCTTCAGGTACAGGTGCGTCTCCGTCATGCCGCGCGACAGCATTCGGTACAAAAAAAAGCCGCTCTTGCGGCACAACATCGTACAACCCCTCATAAAGAGGGCGACTTACGCAGATAATACGGTCAAAGCGACGAAGAAACAACCGGTCAAGGTACTCGTAACAACGGAGGGACCGGCTGACCGGAGTCCAGCCATGCACCGTAGAAATAATGGGAATTCCGACCTGCCGCGCAGCCATAAACCCGAGGATATCACAACGGTATCCGTGAGAGTGGACGAGTTCAATACGGAGGCTACGGATTACCAGCACAGTTTCCCGAAGTTGTCGGGGAATATCAATAAACCCGTTCATCAAAATTTTACTGAATCGGGTTATCGTACGCTCAGCCACACTGGTAAAGGAATTATCCGGTCGACTCAGGTTGACAAAGGAGAGCAGATGCGGTGTCGCCTTGGCGGGGTCGTGGTGCTCAAAGTAGTTCAATATCACCCGTTCAGCCCCGGCAAGAGCTGTGGGTGTATTCAGATGGAGGACTCTGAGCGGCACAGCACTCGGCATCAGTTACCTGCCAGTTCCCGGTAAAGCAGCTCATATTTACCTATCATCTGTTCGATCGAGCATTTTTCAAATGCAAGTTTTCGCCCATTATCGGCCAGAGTGCTCCGAAGCGATGTATCCTCAATAACCTTGAGCAGTGCCGAGGCAAGGGCTTCTGGATTGTCACTGGGAACGAGGATACCGGTCACCCCATCCTGGACGATCTCCCGGGTACCAAGCACATCAGTTGCGACGACCGGCTTTCCCGCAGCCCATGCCTCCATGATCGACAGCGGCATCCCCTCGTATAATGACGGCAGGCAGTAAACATCAAGGACTGCCATGAGCTCGTCGGCATCGGTACGATGACCGAGAAAAAGCACTCTATCCACGACACCAAGAGTGCGGGCCTGCGCCTCCAGTTCCCTACGGCACTCGCCATCACCGGCAAGGAGAAGCTTCAGCCCCGGAAGTTGGTTACGAACCAGGGCAAAAGCAGTTACAAGGTTTTTGTGGTTCTTTTGTGGCCGCAGATTCGCCATGGTCCCCACAACCACGTCTCTTTCCGAAAGACCCAGCTCCAGACGTTTGCACACCGCATCAACTGACCGGGAAAACGCTGTGACATTAATCCCGTTGAGGACCAGACGTGTCTTTTCGGGAGCTATACCCAGCGTCTCCTGGTAGTAACTGATGACCGCGGCAGATACACCGGACAGTATATTCGGACGGCGATAAAGCCAGGAAGCAGCACGAAGCAGAGTGGACCCCGCATTTTCTATATCAGGCCGGATATGCTCAGTGTGCATCCAGAACCGGCGGCGACACTCACGAGAGAAAAAGAGATGCAGCAGGGTACCAATATGGTGGGAATTGATAATGTCGAACTGTCCGGCCCCAATGATACCGTCCAGCGCCTTGACCCGCCCCTTGAAATCGCTAATCTTGCTCAGCAGATTCCTCTCAACGGAGAGTCTTGTCTCGCCAACAAGCAGATGCACCGGAATACCGAGGTCCCGAAGCTGCTGTTCATAACTGCCGGAATGAAAAGCACAGACTGACGGGGCAAATGTTCCCGTATCAATCAAGCGGCAAAGGTCAAAAACGAGTCGCTCAGTGCCGCCAGAAGTAAGTTCGGGAATGACATAGAGAATCTTTATCAAATACGTATCTCCATCAGGAATGAGTGCGCACCATCAGAGGATAACACCTTGCAGGGTTCCCGATGGCGAGAGTGTTCGGTGGTACGTTGGAGGTAACGACGCTGCCACTGGCAACCACAGATCCCGTGCCGACACGAACACCTTTGAGAATAACGCTGCCGGCCCCAATCCAAACATTATCACCAATAACAATAGGCCTACTGCTCTCCGGGGGAGCGGGAAGATGACGCTCCCCCGGATTAACAGGATGCCCGTCGTAGCTCATAATCATGACACGTTCAGCAATAAGACAATGTGCACCAATGGTAACGTCACATCCGACAGTAATGACCAGTTGATATCCTAATGTAGTATTATTACCCACATACAAGGTCGGTTGCTCAAAAACCTTGGAACCGGACAGTGTACTGTAGCCATAGAGTGTGACATCATCGCCTATAATCAGCCTGATATTATTCTGGATAAGAGGTATTCCACCTATTAGATAGAGCCTTTTGCCTACTGACTGACAGTGGCACTTGAACATTGGAGTGTAATACAGGAATCGAGCCAGATTACGTAACAAGATAAGTCGTGCGCACCGCTCCCAACTAAGTAGTTGGTATAACCCCGGGATTAAAGGCATTTCTATCCCACGTATCAACTTAGCGAAACGATAAAGTCGTTCGTAAAAAGGGGTTTCTCTGCGGCGGATTTTCAAGGAAAGAGTTTCAAACATTGAGAGATATATACCTTTGAACTATTAACAAGTTGGAAGAACGTCAGAAATGAGATAATCAGCAATTCGCCGGGCTGCCTTCCCATCGCCGTAAGGGTTATGCAACTTAGACATTAATCCGTACGCTAACGGATTGTCGAGAAGTTCCCCTGCAGCGGTTATAATCGCCTGGCTCTCGGTTCCTACCAATCGCACCGTCCCTGCCTCAACCGCCTCTGGCCGCTCTGTAATTTCACGCAATACAAGTACCGGTTTGCCCAGAGACGGCGCCTCTTCCTGCACACCACCGGAATCGGTAATAATGATATACGACTTACTCATAAGATAGACAAACGGAAGATAATCAAGTGGAGCGATCAAATGGATTGCCGGGACATTACCAAGTAAACGAGAAACAGGCTTTTGAACATTCGGATTCAGATGCACCGGGTAGACTATCTGGACATCAGGCCTAGACCCAAGGGTCATGAGAGCAGTACAGATTGATTCAAAGCCGGCACCAAAATTTTCGCGCCGATGCCCGGTCACAAGAATCAACTTGAGACTTTCATCACGCCAGGGAAAGAGCCCGGAAAGCTTACACTCAAGGTCCGGGTTGTCTCTGATCTTGGCTACGACCTTCAAGAGCGAATCGATAACCGTATTGCCGGTAACTATTATGGATTGAGGAAGTATCCCCTCACCCACGAGGTTGGCTGCAGCTTGCGCCGTCGGCGCAAAATGGACAGTAGTGAGTGCAGAAGTGAGTCGCCGGTTCATCTCTTCAGGCCAGGGAGCATAAATGTTGCCCGTTCGCAAACCGGCTTCCACATGCCCCACAGGGATCTTTCGGTAAAAAGCCGCCAAGCTTGCAGCAAACGTTGTTGTGGTATCCCCGTGAACCAGCACCAAGTGCGGTGTCCATGCTTCAAGAACCTGCATCATCCCGGAAACAACGCTGACTGTAATATCAGCAAGCCCCTGCCCATCTTTCATGAGATTCAGATCGAAATCTGGGACAATATCAAACAGTTCAAGAACCTGATCAAGCATTTGCCGGTGTTGAGCAGTCACACAAACTTTGACCTCAAAGAAAGCATCACTCTTGAGTGCCTCAATGACCGGAACCATCTTGATCGCCTCAGGCCTGGTACCGAAAACAATAAGAATTTTTTTCTTTATCATCAATACCACCGAGTTACGAATAAGACCTACAGACCCATGTACATAACAAAAATATGTTTTTAATCAACGTGGAGATACTCTGCAACTGTCGAACTGAACTGTTCAGCAATTGATTGCCAAGAAGCCTTTTTTGCTGTGGCAATTCGTAGTTCTCTCATATCTTTACTGTTTTCATTGAGTACGGAGTCGATTGCTAGTGAGAAATCTGATGCTGTATCACCTACGGAGACGAGACTACCGTATTTTTTTAATTCGGGTAATCGCGTGGAAACTATTGGAATCCCTAACGCCATATATTCCAGCAACTTTAAAGGGTTTACACTTACCGTCATTTCGTCAATAACAAAAGGGATCAAACCAACATCAAATCTGGACGCATACGCAGGGAGGTCAGCATAGGAGACTTTACCAAGAAGATAAACATTCGGGTGACGAGACAGAAGTGATACATCAGTGTCAGCCGGGCCGATATAAACAAATGACCAATCGGGTCTCAGTACAGCCAGTTCGCTTAAGAGCTCATAATCGAGCCAAGCACTGAGCGCACCAAAGAATCCAACGATTGGCGCCGAAATATTAGCCAAGGGCTCTGGTGATACAGAACATACAGCTCCGGCATTAAAATGGTCGAAGTCAACACCGTGAGGAAGTAAGTGTGGGCGCCTCCCATTTCGTTCCTTTTTACGGCAAAGTTCATCAGCGCTGGCAAAGAGGAGATCTGCCTTTTTGAGCAGCAGTTCTTCCATTGATAATATAAAACTCCGGTTAATCCCAGGCCAGAAGGTGAAATCGTCGACACAGTAATAGACAACAGCTGCTGAATCAAACATCAGCACTGATTCTGCCGTATGTGGCAATGTCGTCACAATAATGGGACGGCGAAAACCAAGTTCGGCGGCTTTGTTACTTACCGACTTAAATACTGACTTATTATTTATAGCTCTTATCCAGGAAATTTGGTGGTAGGGGGTCATTATTGGTTTTATAATAGTCAAGTTGTCAGGTTCGGCACTGCATTGATGTTTTTTTTTCGGCGTACACCATCCTGAGACAATATCAGCGCTCCGCCTGAAGTCATAAAGCGTAAAACGAGGATTTCTCATCCCGATAGTATTAACCCAGAGAACGCGGTTCTCTCCGATAAAGTTTTTCATTATATGCTGACAACTAAACGGGTGCCTCCCCCAATTATCAGAAAAAACAATGAAATCTTTTCCAGTCAGCATAATATCTACCTTTCAGCATACGTATGAACAAAACGTCTGCTGTTAGAAACAAATGAGGATGACCACCTTTCAGGTCACATTACAGTGACATCACCAGCAGAATACGTCAGCCATTGTATGGAGCATGATCCAGTATTTTTTTATACGCAACAGCCATTCCGACGAGGAAATAGGAAGTAAAGTTATAGCATTGTGAAAGGAAAAAGGCGGCGACTATGAATCCTACGATGCTGGCCTCAAGGGCTTTGGCCAGCCAGACGTCTTCCTCCAACGACTCTGCAGCGGCAGCGATCTGAATTTTGCGCATATCCCGTACAGCAGACAGCAAGAACAGTATGTAGAAGACTAAACCGAATATCCCCGTTTCCGCACCGATAAGCAGGTACGAATTATGTGCTGTCCCCTTCCAGGCAAAACCTCCGATATCGTCCGCAAACTTCAAACCACTTGCCATCTCGTAGCAACCCGGACCAACACCCATCAGCGGTTTATTTAGAGCTAACTGTAACCCTCTTTCCCACACCTGTTTACGTCCAAAAGTATCAGTGTAATTATAATCTTTTTCGCCCGACCATATAGTGGAGATACGATCCATATAGCCAGCAGTGGACAACGAACTGAATACTGCCAGCAACACAAATGAAAATAGCAACTTGCGCGAAGTTTGCACATTTGCCCTGAATATGATCAGTATAGTCACCACTACCAGAGCAATAAATCCGCCACGAGAGCCAGTTCTTGTAATAGCAAATGTAAAAGTCGGAACCATTATCAGAAGAAATATCCTTAGAAATCCTGCAGTTCGCGGTATCAAAAATAGTATGAACGGTAGTGCAACGACTAGAATAAGTGCAGTATCGTTTGGGTCATAAGAAGCAGTAGCTGACATCCATCGATCTTCTCCTTTATATACATTGCTGGTAATTGTCATGATAAACAAAGTAAATATTAGACTCAAGACGGCTATCTTTATATTTAATATACTACTACAGCATGCAATAACTAAGTAATAGCTCAGTACGCATAAAACAATATTAGTAGCTAAAAACGTAGCACTTATTCCGATAACCGTACTGAATAGTGTGGAGGCAACACACACGACCAGAAGTCCAAGGAGACACTTGGTCTGCATCACACCCCAATCGAGTAGAGATATCCGACCACCAAAAGCGGCGGAAAGCACCACAAGAAATGACAATACACTCAATACGAGACCAAGATGCAACGGTTGCAAAAAAGGAAATGCCTCGTGGGAACGCCCTATAATTATGAAAATATAAGCCACGAGAATAAATATCGGAGCAGATGATTTTTCATGTGCAGGACTTAGCTGCAGATCTATGTTCGTAGCCATGGATACCCGTCCCTTGCCTTTTTAATCTTCGAACTCCGCATAGATTTTCTCGATGTTCGCAACAGTGAGTTGCATCCGATGCTTATGCGTAACCGTTTTTCGTGCATTAACCCCGAGTTGCATTCTCAACTGCCGGTCCTGCACCAATCTGGAGATACAGTGTGCCAACTGTCTGGAATCTCCCGGTTCAAACAGCAACCCATTCACACCATCCTCAATAATCTCCAGCGGTCCACCGGCCTTACTGGCAACAACGGGCCGCGATGCCGCCATTGCCTCAAGCAGCACCATGCCGAACGGTTCCGGAGTGACCGACGCATGCACGACAATATCGAGTGAAGAAAAGACATCATAGGTATCGGAACGAAATCCGGTAAAAATGACATTATTCTCAAGTCCAAGTTCTTTCACAAGCTGGAGCAGTTCGTTTTTATACCCTAAGTCTTCTGCAGTAATCGTATCCCCAACAACCACTGCTATCATGGCTGGATAATCCTTGATGACACTACCGAGCGCAGTGAGAAAAACATCACACCCCTTCCACCGTGTCAACATGCCGACCATTCCGCATAAGAGTGCCTCATCGGCAATGCAGTACTCCCGGCGTAACTTCTCAGGTAGGTATTCATGAGCTAAATCGGAGTCAGTCAGTCCATCATAAATAGTTGAGATTACTTCCGGGCTAATATCGTTAAGCACCATATTCCGCTGAACAACTTCTGATATGGCAATGAAATGAGAAACCTTCTTCCGTGTGATTCTCTGGAGCAAGTTGAAGCTCTCAATGATCCTGACATGACAGATACACGGCACCCGACAGAACGAAGCTGCGAAAATTGTAGAGATATTTGAACCAAGTCCGTTGTTCGCATGGACTATTTGTATTTTATTTTTCTTTATAATATAGCAAAGCGCTGCAACACTAAAAACTGCCGAGGTTGCTATCAGCAATAACCTATAAACAATGTCAAATTTTTTGTTTAATCGATTCAGTAATCTGTTAAGATGAGAATTACCTATTATTTCGTTGTAAAATCTGTTTTTAACTTTTTTTGTTTTTATGCCCGAGAAAAGCCAGCTTTCTATATCTTTGTCTGAATAAGCCAGTACGACTAATGGTTCATATTTATCCAGGCTAAGGCATCCCAGTAACTTTGACAGGCAGACTGTTGAACCACCTACCCATGGCGCGTTTTCATGGAATAATATCTTTTTCCTGGGCTGAGACATAATATATCCGCTAGCAGTTAGATCTCAAAGACTTCTTGGCCATTGACCAGAGGGCGAATATATGCCGTGGTAACAGTAACTTGAGAAGTCTCCTATAACTCTCGACATACAAAGGATCATATCTAAGGCACGTAAAATATTTAGCAAAAGCCAAGCTATAACTGCCAGTATCATGATACTTGGCGCCATAATCGAAATTGACCTTTGCGAATGCCTTGTTTCTCATAAAACGGTAATTTTCATGCTGTGCAAAGAAACGCTCCAAAACTCCAAGATGGCCGGTGAACATACTTTCGAACTTCCCGACCTCTTGCGTGATGTTATTACCGTGATACCTCCTGATAAGAGTCACCTCCGGAAGGAAATCAAGTTTACAAACAAGGGATATCCGTAAAAAAAGGTCCAGGTCTTCAGAACACCTCAAGTTCACATCAAACAGGCCGGCCTCATCAAAAACCGATTTTTTCACAACGACTGAAGATGGATTTATAGGCCGGAGGAGTAACTTATCGGTAATACAGCCACGCCAATCATTTTCAAACTCATCAATCCAGATGGAATTACCGTCTATGTCCGCATGCTCAACATACGTAAAGACCATACCGGTTTCAGCATCCTCTTCGAACACCTCCATCTGCTTTTCCAACTTGTACGGAAGCCATACATCATCCGAATCGAGAAAAGCTATGTACTCACCCCTACTGGCTTTTATTCCCGAATTTCGCGCTGCAGACGGACCGGCGTTTTCCTGATAGATATAACGGATCCTGTCAGAATATTTATCAAGAACCTGACGGGTATTATCTGTAGAACCGTCATCTACGACAATGATCTCGTAGGGCGGTCTTGTCTGGTCAAGTACAGACCGAATAGACGATTCGACTAAATTGCCGTAGTTATATGAAGGAATGACAACAGAAACTTTCACAACATCCCCCGAATAAACGACCTTACGTATCAACAAAACAGACTGACTTAAACATCAATACTAAAGATATGCACTACAATTTGTCGAACATTGTGCACATCGTTTTGGCGAGATTTTCCCTTGTATGAGCATGCAACCACTTATCCAAAGCCGCGCTGTCGTTTTTATAGCCTTTACAAGGCAACATCTGATCAAGAATATATTCGAGATGTAACTCTATATCTGTAATAACGACACCGGCATCTAATGTTGTTACTATATTTGCGATCTCTCCTCCAGCACCGCAGACAATAATAGGTGTCTTTGATGCCAGATATTCATATAATTTACCGGGAATATATCTTGAAAAATTACTGTTATTATCAAGCAAGAGCGCATCAGAATTTCTCATGATGACATTGGCACTGTTTTTGGTCACGGGCGGCACATTCAGCACAACTCCGGGATAGGGAAAACGTTCGATGAGTAATCTCTGTTCCTCATCTTTATGCCCTACAAATTTGATGAGTACTTTTTCGCGAAGATCAATTCTCCGCGATAGAATAGATGCCAGCGTTTCCAGAAAAATATCCGGTGAGTTGTGACCTCCAAGATAACCAAGCAATGCAATCTCAAACCTGCCGGAGTGGCAACAACATTGCGGTATAGATGATTCGTCGACTGCGGCATCCTCAGTATCCCACCCATTAGGTATGACGATGCATTTAGTTTGATCATAATCGGGAAACCGGGAAATATTATGTTTACGCTGGGAATCAGTGGTAAAGATTACCCGGTCAGCAAATTTTAAACATCTCTCTTCCCACCACCTGTCAAATTTTCCTACCCTTACAAAATGAAACGGACATTCCGTCCATTCGTCCCGGTAATCAAGCACCAGTTTGCTACCGAAGTATCGGGCAAGAAAATACCCAGCGACAAAAGAATTGAAAGGGGGGCCGGTAGCAAAGATAATTTTAGGTCCGACAGAACCTCGCTCCTTCAAAACTCTTTTAAAAACCTCAAGGGCATGACAAAAACCTCCGTCAACTCTGGGAAAAGCTTCATAGCTTGGCAGCAAATCAGAGTTAATTCTGATTACCTTGACGTGTTCTGGCAGCGCATCAAGTAATTCGCGACCTGCAGGGTGATGATGTTCTTTATCATACTCGGCGCAGACGACAGAGACACTGATGCCGGCCCTCGAGGCATATTTTGCCAAGGAAAAGGGGCGAAAAACTCCACCGGTAATCTGCGGCGGAAACGCTCTGGTAACGATCAGCACATCTTTGCCCACCGAACAGACAGGTGCGGATTTACTTTTGTAAATACTCCACAACCACTGCAGATATGCTGCGGCGGTGTCCTGGAGAGTCCTAATTTTATTAACGGCGACAGTGGTGCTAGCCACGACATACCTCAGTCAAAATATCGATTATAATTCGTGCCTGTTCCTGTTTTGAATAGCGTCTCAAGACAGAATCTCTGGCTCTTGCGCCAAACAGTTTACGGTTTACAGGATCACGAAAGAAGTTCAGGTATTCAAACCATTCTTTATTTGAATGGGCAAAAAAACCATTAATCCCGTGGTCAATAACCGGTTCATATGAAGGTATAGGTGTCGTTACTACCGGTAAGCCGGTGCACATCTTCATCGTTAATCGATTTTCCGACTTGATTTTCCAAGACGGTGGGATTTTTCCAGGTTCAGGTTCATGTTCAGGTTTTGTCTCAATGGGAATAATACCGATATCGGCATTTATAAGTTTGTCATATACGCCTGCCGTTTCCCACGCATGACATCTGATTCGGGGATTCAGCATGAATTTCTTAAATTCCAAAATCTCATTTCTATCTTGCATGGCCAGTAGTTTCCACCGAGCTTCACGCCATCGTTGAAAAACCCCTTGAGGATATAACCCGACGACGTCCACATGCAGCCAGGGTGGTGGGTTCCCGATTACGGGCAGAGCACGGAGATGACTTGATGTTACCAGAACCGCACGCAGGGGAAAAAGACGCGAGCCCCACCTTCTGGATACCTCTTTTTTTTCAACTTCTGGATGTTCTATGCCGTCATGAACAACGTGAATCCTTGCATGGAGCTCATCAGGGTAAAGGGATTTCAGATAGTCGGTTACCACTATCGTAGCGTCTGTCGCGCGAGCCATTTCAGGGACGACGACATCGCACACTCCAAATACTGTCTTAATGCCATGGTCAGAGAGCTGCATTGCCAGCTTCACCGCGCTCGGCCCATGTACCTTCTGAAAATATATGATATCGAAACGTTCTGACAAAATCTGAGGCAACAAACCCGAAACATCCGGTGTTTCAGTAGCTATTTCCGGTTCATAAACTACGTAAGGATCGATGTTCGCTGAACGAAGAAAAGGGAGTATATTGAATACTGAAATTCTAGTACTCGAAAAAGGCTGTATCGAATTCGATACAAGTATAAATCCTAACTTCACATCCATACGAATCTCTTTATCATTAATACAGTATCGAAAGTCATGCAAGCAAGGACAACAATAAACCAGTTATATTTGCAATAATCAATGATTATACCCAGATATTTTATCGATACTAGTATTGCTTAAATTTTCACCCCATGACAAGTCAGACATATTTTTTGGTATGGTTGCTTTTATGTATTTGTTACTATTACCTATAACATATGCTACAGCATTTCTCAGTTCCTGCGCAAGCTCACTCGGAAGAGGATAGTCTATAGCATGTATCATCTCATGGCAATCATTGAATGTCTTTGAAAAGAATTTATTCGTGATCGTATATAATCCAAATATAGCCATTTCAAGAGGAGGGTAGGATGGATGAGGAGATGCCATAAGAGATATGCCGATGTGTGACACCTCTAATTGTTTAATATAATTTTCAATTGTAAGTTTACCCAAACACTTTACCACTACATTATCACAAAGCTCTATATCTTCATGAAAAAAACCAACGCTCTTAACAACATACTTTGTTCTTTCATTTACAGGTATTGTCACAAAATATTCGTAAAGGCCAGCAATAATTGATTGGAAGCAGTTTCTACTATGCTTTGGCCTTCCGTATAACAATATTTCAATACATTCATCACCCTTAGTTTTCAGATTATAGTTATTTGATGCAAGGTAGTCGCGCTCTACAGTATTGACAGAAGGATATATAATTTTCTCGGCAGAGAACGTGTAACCGCGAGCCTTAAAGTATTCATACAACTCAATCGAATTGAATATAGCAAATGTGTATTCAGAGTGATCATAAGATTTGAGAGCAAGCGAATTTAAGTATCCGAACGGAGTAAATCCTGGCTCATAATCTTGTATAATATAGTAATATCTGTTTATTTTATAACCATGCTCTCTCAATGTTCTGACATAAGACTCCCAAACAGATACTGTTGTGTAGTATGTGCACAAAAATATTTCATTAATACCACAGCACAAACTGTCGCTATCGGCTAAGCTAGTTTGCGACACGAATTTAGTCTCTCGATTTGCGACATAACAATCAAGATAGATAATATTTTTTTGTTTTAGCGTATCAAGCGATATAAATCTAATACTATTGTAGTGCTTTGAAATATTACTGACAATTTCCAGAGCACTTATTATTCCACCATAGCAAGCAGACTCATCAAATGTAGGCAAAACAACATTAAGTCTTACATCAGCATTACTATTGATAATTTTAATATCAGGAAGTCTAATCACATCATAATAGTAGGGCGACAACTCATATCTTATGCTTTTGCCTGCCTTGGTTCTATTTAATTCAAGCTTTTTTATAACTACATTTAACAGTCTAATTATTTCAGATACTAATCTGTAACTATTGGGTGCCTTAATATTTCTATTCACGTCATATCCTTTTTAAGCGTTCCACTATAAATGCGAAGCCTAGCCTTGCAGTATTACACTCTCACGACGATACAGGTGCTTTTCTAAGAACAACACACACCTGATCACCGTCGCAAGACTGATTTAATTCGGTAGCTTTTTTCTTAAAATTATCAATATCATTTTGGCTGAATATTGATTTCTCAATACCATATTTATATGATTCTTTGTCGTACATTGCAATATTTCTAGTATACTGCTCGCTTCCCCAGAATTGAAATTCTGTCGAATCATAACTTACTATTACAACTTTAAAACCACTAATATCAGCTAAATACTTTATACTATCCAGTGAATGTAAGTATAAGTGTCTTGGTGCGTCTAATTGTACCCAATTTGTCTGATATTTATTCCATGCAAACGATGTAACTATCGGAACTCGCAACAACACATACCCACCATCTAAAGTTATTTCCGATAATTTTGTAAATGCAGCGACAGGATCTAAAAAATGTTCAAAACAATGATGAAGCATAATGAACTGATATTTTTCATTTATCGTGCTGTAATCTCTTTTGTACACCATTACACCATCACCCAGGTCGATATCTTTATCAATATACAAATCAACACCTGTGCAATTGGTGAAACCGGCACTCCGCAATGATGACAATAAAAGCCCTGTAGCGCTTCCAATTTCTAGTATTTTGGTGCTAGCTTTCAGTTCAACTAATTCAAGCCAAGAGTAAAGATATAGTTTACCATATAGTTTATTTAGCACGTAACCAATTATAGTCTTTTGACCCAAACTATAATTGAGCCTGATTGCTTTAAAATACTTTTTTATCTTGTTTGTTTTAACCTGCATTACCTTTTGCTGACTTTGATAATATTCATTTGGGTAATACTTGTCCAAGTTTTGAGGTATATCTGTGATCTGCAAGCAACCACAATTTGAACATTTGAAATAATAAAACTCTTCCCGAAAACCAAACATCATTTCACGAGCTATAAATCTAATATTATTTTTCTTATTACCGCATATCCTGCATACATGAGGCATTTTATCTCCTATCAACACCTATTTTAGTATTTATTATCGCAAATATATTAGCTACCGCCACAGCAAACGCTTCCACCAACAATCTGATACCTATTACACGGCAAACGTTTTAAATGTACCACTATAAAGAAAGAGTGTCTGTCCTTTAATCATCTACCTGACATCAGCTTTTCAGAATAACCTACCACAATAAACATGATGCTGTTATAGTCCGCCAATAATGCTACGCATTTCACCATAAACCTTCCACTTTGTGACTATACCATAAACCAGTATATAGGCAATTATGCAACCGACTATCTTAATTATAAAATTAATCATAGAAGGATGAGCATCATGTTCACCAATTAAAATAAGTGGTAAAATTGACATCATCGCTACTAAGGAAGGGACTACACTTTGAGACAAATCTCCGATACTAATATTAAACTCGCATTGCAAGACACGGTAGAAAAAAAAGTACTGGAACATATAGGCAATCAATACTAGCCAGGCGACTCCTTCTATTCCGTAATAATATAAAGCAGGATACAAACAAATAAGTTCTATACATGAGCATACAATATTTGCTTTACGATAAACATCAGTCCTGGCTATGGCTATAACAACCTGAGCAACCGGTGCCAGCACTATCCTCAATACACCATACACACATAATATTCTTAAAGTGGTTAGAGCTGGCAACCATTTATCTGTATTATGACCAAGTATTAAATAAATAAATTCACGGGATACCACAAAGAGTGTCATTGTACCCAATAATCCCAAAAAACATACTATTTTAAGCACTTTCAAGTAAGCTATTTTAAGGCCATATCTATTATCCTGCATTCTTGAAAATGTTGGGTAGAGCACTGTCAGAACAGTGCTACTGATAGTTGTCGCAATCATGGTACTCCAGTTGAAAGCCAAGCTATAATAACCCAGACTGCTTGCGCCCATTACTGACCCGATAATAAAGTTATCGGCATTCAAAATCAGAAATGTCACGAAGCCGGAAATAAATAAATTGCAACCAAAACCCATAAAAAACTTAGCTGAGTCCCTATTGAAAGCGAATCGATATCTGACCGGATACATGATATTTAGCAGAACACAGGTACACAATGTCAAAACAATCGAAGCTATAACAAGACTCCAATATTTAAATCCTAACATTGCCAAGGTTACGGCAAATAGTGAATTGGCTATAGCTGCAAACAAATCGACAACTGCAATTCGTTTATAATCGAGACGGCGGGCTAGAATGGTACCCGGCACAATACTAAAAGTATTTAAAACGAAATTGAGAGCTAAAACTCGAATGACATCGACAATAGCAGAATTATCAAAAAAACTTATTGCCAATGGGGCGCACAAAAAAGCAACAATAAATATCAACAATCCAAGGGCGAACTTAACAGTAAATGCTGTATAAAGCTCGCATTCACTTAGATCTTTTTTCTGAATAATGGCGCTACCGATTCCAAAATCGCTGAATTGAGATAGAAAGGTTGTAAAAATAATAGCGAAACTAACGATCCCATAATCACTTGGTAACAGGGTCCGGGTCAGAATGATGTTCGCCACGGCCATGACCACAATCTGGATGACCTTGGCAACTGAGTTATAGCCCACATTGCGGATTGTCGTCGTCTTGAGGGATTCGGTCATTTCAGGCAAGATTTAGAAGTATAGAGATAATCCGTTGCGCAGCGCCGCCGTCCCAGAGTTCCGGAATCCGTCCGGTCACGACCGCACCGCCGAGGATCTCCCGGGCCGCGGCCACGATGGCATCATGGCGCAGGGGGACGAGCCGGTTGGTCCCGTGGGTCACCGTGACCGGCCGCTCGGTGCTCTCCCGGAGAGTCAGACAGGGGACGCCGAGTACCGTGGTCTCTTCCTGGATGCCGCCGGAGTCGGTGATGACCAGACGGGCCGAGGACTGGAGCTTGAGAAAATCCAGATACCCCAGCGGCTCCAGAAAGCAAATCCCCTCCGCAACCGGAATGCCATGCGCTGACAGGCTATTGCGGGTGCGGGGATGAACCGGGAAAATAAGCTGCAATGCGGAACTCACCTCATGAAGCGTCGCCATCAGCATGGCGAGCTGCGCCGGATCGTCCACATTTGATGGTCGGTGAAGTGTCACAACACCATATTCACCAGTGACTCCCATGCGCTCCAGAACATCTGATTGCTCTGCCTTGATACGATGAGTAAGGAGGGTATCAATCATGACATTGCCAACGAAGTGGATTTTATCCGGAGAAACCCCCTCTCGAAGAAGATTACCTGTAGCCTCTCTCTCGGTGGTAAAGAGAAGGTCAGAAATTGCATCGGTCAACACCCGATTGATTTCTTCGGGCATCCCTCTGTCATAACTTCTCAGCCCTGCCTCCACATGGATAACCTTGATTCCCAACTTCACCGCAACCAGAGCACAGGCAATGGTGGAATTCACATCGCCCACCACGAGCAGATAATCGGGTTGGTGCTCTATGAGAACCGGTTCTATCCGCTTCATTATTTCAGCGGTCTGGATCGCATGAGATCCCCCACCTACCCCCAGATTTATATCCGGTTCAGGTATCTCCAGTTCCTTGAAGAAGAGGTCCGACATTTCCTGGTCATAGTGTTGACCGGTATGAACAAGAATGTGCTCAATACCGGGGGAAGTCGTTGCATTGTGGGCGGCAATGGCATCTGCCAGCGGAGCAATCTTCATAAAATTGGGCCGGGCACCGGCTACTGAAATAAGCTTCACTCTGAGCATCCTTTACGATCTGACATTGCTACATTACCCGTCATCGAGTCACGTCCTTATCAGAAGTCGAGTTTCTACGGAATAAGGTAATTCTCGGCCCAGAAAGTTTATTTGATGGAGCAAACTCCGCTACCTTGATATAATAGCGGTTGTCCGCAAACAACTTCTTGTAGAAGGCCAGGCCTCTCTGATTAAATTCGTAGAGCGGATTATCACGTGGATACGTCGTGTTGTAAAACTGACCATAATAGCCCGAGGATACTATGATGAATTCAACATTCTTAGCGTAAAGTCCTGCCAACGAATCGAATGAGAGCCGGTAATGGTGAGCTATGATGGAATCCTGCTCTTGAACTTTTCTAAAATCGGTTGACCATGTGGTCGGAAACTGCGGCGTGTCGAGATACTGACGCAATCGGATTGACCGGTATGACGTGTGCGTATCGGCATACTCGAGAAGTTTCTTCCGGAGCGGTTCCGGGACATACTTTTCAAAAGAGGTTTTTGTCCCTGCCTTAAGATAGACATCAGGAGAGAAGAACGGCGGATCTGCCGCGTAGTCATCATACGAGATCAGACTCTTGGTGAGGATGTTGTGTTCCATCCACTCTTTCGCAGCTATCCGTGTCGCCTGACGTGGCTGAGTCATCAGAGGTGCGGCATTCTTCCATAATCCAAGGGTAATCACTACAACAATCGATAATATCGTGACAATCTGGCGAGGTGAACGACTCTTCGCACCCATACCTGCATCTATGAACATAACGGCTGCAACGATGGCAAATAATGGATATGCCGGCATGAGGTAGTGCAACGAGGCCCTTATCCAACTCCCAACATAGGCAATATATCCGGCAATAAAAAGGAGCAGCAGCAGCAAATCCGCACGCCGGGATGAGAGCGCACGCCAGGCACAGTACCCAAAGGAGACGATGATGGCTACCCCGATAGCACCTTCCTGTGTCACGAGACTCTCAAAAACCCACCACCAACGCACTGGTGCACCACCGGCAGTGAAGATGATGGTCGAGTTGGCGCTTCCCTGCATGGTGGTGAGGTACCAGGACTCTTTTGGTGACACCAGAAACTGAGGATTGCCGATCAGAAAGAAAACTACAGCCACAACGCTAAAGATCAGCGATAGTTTGACTATTGCTAATATTTCTTGTCGTGTCGGGGCCTTACCTTCTCGAAATAGCAGAGCCATCGGTAGCGCCGGGGCAAGGAGCACTGCGTTCATCTTTGAAGCCACAGCAAAACCGAACAAAATGCCGGCTGCAGCGCAGGTGCGCCACCCGCTCCCCAACTTGAGAATTTTCACAACCTGATAAAGGTACGCCGCCGTAAAGAAGACCATCAGCGCGTCAACCTTCCCGACCCGTGACATCCAGAGGTGAGTCGAACTCAATCCAAGGAGCAGAGCCCCCAATACACCACCCAGGGTAGAATTTGTCATCAGACGGCAGCTTTTCCCGACGAACCAAAGAGCACCGACGCCGGATAGAAAAGAAATCAAGCGAGCCGTAAAGTAAAACAGCCATGGGTCAGTCATGTAACGAAGAGCAAAATCGTACTGATTACCAAAACGCCCTATTATTTTACCAACGAAGAAAATAGCGCCGTACACCAGTGCAAGGAGATTGTAGTACATCGAGGAGTACATACTGTCAGGGCTGACCCTGAGGCTCCGAGACGCTGCTAGCCTCAGAGTTTCTGCGACTGAAAACACCTCATCGCTCATATCGGAATACGGTAACCCGTTGAGAATAGAATAGTACCTTAGGGCAATAACCAGGAGGAGGACCCCACCCAGAGAAAGGACAGCCTTGCTATATCTATCAAGCATAAGTAACTCCAGAGAAACATGACATAACTACATGCTCAATTACCGGAAAGATACAGAGCGTATCGCCTGCGGGCAGGTGTGCGGATAGCAAGCATGAGAAGCATGAACTCAAAACCGCATTTAATAAAGTCCGCGGTTTTAATCTTTGAACCCCGAACATCCTGCCACTCCTCCAGCGGATACTCAACCCATTTGGAAGACACTGCCGCCGGAGACGCCCCCGAAAGGACAATGAAACGAGCAAGTATTTCCACATCAAATATCCAGTTCACCTTGAACGGGAGAGCAAAAACCTGGCTCATTACTTCAGTTCGTCGGAATAGTTTTGCACCGCACTGAGTATCATAAACCCCAATATCAAGTAACCATGAGGCACAGGTCGCAAATATCCTGCTGACGTAGTGACGAGCCGCCCTCCTCTTGATATTTCGACCAAGCAAGCGTACACGGGACCCGATAACTATATCTATATCAGTTCTATTGGTCAGAATAGCGCTGAATGACTCTATCGCTTCAAGCGGTGTTGCCAAATCGGCGTCCCAATAACCGATATAGGTACAGGGACTCTTAAGAGCAGCAATAACCCCCTGCCGAACGGCCTCAGCTTTACCTCGGTTAGTCTCAAGGTTAACGATGTCCACCTGTTCAGGATGCGCTTGCTTCATACTTTCAAGGAGTTGTAGCGTCGTATCAGTACTACCGTCGTTAACAAAAATAATGGTTAAATCGGGTTGTTCTATGACTACTTTAGAAAAAGAGTCCGGTATTAAACGTTTTACTTCATTGTAGCACGGAACTATGATTACTTTTTTTTGCATAGCGCCCACCCTGTTAATCCAGGAATCTTGATTCCCATGCGGCTAAATAGGAATAACAGAGAGTTTTCGATGTTAAACAACATCACCATAATAGCCTTTATACACCTGTTTTTGTCCCACCTTCCAACGCCTTTAACCTCATCACCGACTTTAGTAAGTTTGTACATTAAGAGTTTTGGTAGAATGAGACTGGTAAAAAAATAGCCGGACGAAACGACATCTAGACCAGAGGCATTTGCCACCGAAATGAGGTCATCGAGGCTGTAACGACGGTAATGACCTAGCGCCACATCATGGCGGCCATAGAGGAAAGAGAATGCAGGCGCAGTCAGCATTATTATGCCTGTTCCGCACAGATAATTACTCACGAGTTCTTTCAAAAAAATAGTATCTGATTCAACATGTTCAATAACATCAAGAAGCAATATCAAATCAAAATCCGTATGTAACGGCATGTTTCGCGAGTATTTGATGTAATCAGTAAAACTGTTAAGCTCGCTCAAAAGCTCATCAGTAAGATTAATATCTACAGCCGTGATCTTCTTGATATGAAGATGCTGTGCCAGACCGTGTGAGATGAAGCCATCACCACACCCGATGTCAAGGACATTAATCCCTTCGCGCATGACCGGACGCAGGACGCGTTGGATGGCCTTGAGGCGGGCGGTTTCCCAAGGATGGCGCCTAGCCTTGATATCGAAAAGTTCCTTTATGTCCATGAGACAATCACGTAATCGGCGCTGGGGCAGATGAATAAGAGCCTTGCTAAGAATCGAGGACGTAACATCACAACTTCCATATTCCCATATTATGAACTCTGGTTATTCGTTGAGTACCTGGGAGCACAAAACCAGCCCCCATGTTTATTAAAGTAATACAAGAGTCCTGAAAAATGACGGAGTGAAATCAGCGATAACGGCTTTTTATGACTGATCTGCTGTGTGTGGTGAATGACTGTAATGCTCGGGCTATACAGGATTTTTCTCCCTGATTTCCAAACACGAAGGCAATAGTCAAGATCCTCTGGAGAGTAAAATATTTTTTCGTCAAGGAGGCCAACGGCGTCCAGCAAATCTCGTCGAAAAAACCAGCACGCCGAAATTGCCGAATCGACGATTTTATCATCATCGAAGGGGAAATCGGCATAAAAATCATGGTCACACAACTGCAAGCCAAGGAGAGCTTTCGGTATTTTCCAGAGTTTGAGCCAAAATGCAGGAAACCTTTTTACCGAGTTCTGGATGGTACCGTCGCAGAGAACCAACCGTGGTGCAACTATTCCGATAACAGGGTCATCATCAAGCTTTCGGAGAATTGTCCGAAGATCTCCTTCAATGATCTCTGTATCTGAATCTATGACACAAATATAAGTTCCGCGTGCTTCTCTCAATCCGAGGTTTCTTGAAAAGGTTGTTCCTTTGTTATTTCCCAGAGCGATGCATTTGACGGTCCCACTGTTTCCGGTATCAAATCCGGCTATTATTTCTAGTGAACGATCAGAAGAGCCGTTGTCTACGACTATTATTTCACACGATAACGAGCTTACACTGCACGCTCTAACAATCGAATTCAAGTTTGCGTGCAGGTATTGTTCAGAGTTCCATGTCAATATAATAAACGACAGTACAGGCGATGACTGATCATTTACGATCATAGACATCAAAATGACTTTCTCAATGAGACTGCAACTGTGTTATCTGTATAGTTATTATAATTACTATTTGAATTATCATTTGAAGAGTTGGTATACGTATAGTTACCTGAGGCTGACAACTTATCATTATAACTGTATGTAAGTCCTGTAGTCAGCTGGCATAGCAGCCAAGATGTGTTGGTACTCGAAGCTGGAGTGTAACTATTTTGATTACCGCGCTCCACCCTGAAGGTGAAACTTCCTGTCAGACGCGAGTAAATTTCCTGAGTCAGGGTACCGCTGGTGCCGAAGTTTCGTGACAAGAGATTCGAGGACATACCATCGGTATTCTCCCGGTAATAGATGCTTAGCCCCAGCGTACTCTTGCTAAGCTGTTTTTGAAGCGATGCCGAATACCGGGTTATGATCTGCGGAGACTTATTTGCTGCATTGCCGGTGGAGTTTTGATAGGACGATTGATCGAGATCAGATCCTGTGGCCAGGGTAAAACTCATTGTCGCCAGACGGTACGTAAGTGATACATCCCAGATCATTCCATCTGAAGCTCCTCCGGAATCCAGATCCACCTTGCTGAAGCCGACCGTTCCGCTGAAGGTAAACCGGTCATCCAGGTAAGTTATCCGGAAGAACGGGTAGTGCTGATTGTACTGGATCAGTTGCCCCTCCATCCGAACGAAACTGTAGCCGAGAGCAGGAGTCAGACGCGGGGAGAGTTCATAGGAAAAATCGGCGGACGCCGTATGACTCTGGCGGTTCTGCTGGCTCTGTGAGGGGTACCAGTAGTTAACGTAACTGTACTGGGGAGTGATGCGGATCCGGGTGGTCAGAGGAAGCTCAAGACGAGGGTTAAGCCGCAGTGTATTCAGGTTTGTCACATTCACCGTGGAGCTCAGTGAGCTGTAATCAACGGCATTTGACTGGGAGGTCTGAGTAAAAACATCGCTGACCAGGAGTGAGACATAGTCGCGATAGAGCTTGATTTTCCCTGCGGTGTTCAATCCATAGGTAAGATCCTCTGAGCGGGTATTCTTGGCGTAATACCGGTAATCCAGTGATGTGCCCAGGTTCCAATCCACTAACTGGTTGACGTAGCTGAAGGCAACGACAGGAGAAACCCTGCTAATGAAATCACCCTTTTTGTTGGTGCTGAGAAAAACGTTGCTGTCGTAATTCTCGCCCACGCCCAAGCTGCCGGACAGCCAATTTCCTGCCTTATTCTCAAACTGAAGAGCAGGAAGACCGCCGGAGCGTAGAACTGTAATTGGTTGATTGTCTTCGGGAGCAAATTCGGCGCCAAAAGCTCCGATGGCTGTAGAGCTTGATGGACCGATATAGGGGGCTGGTCCAATAGGTAAGGATGCAGTGGTCGGTTTGGGTTTTGCTTCCTGTATCTGGGGAGGAGTCTCGGCGGCGCCAGGGATCGCAGTTGCGGGCGGCGCTGACGGATCAGTGACCGTGGGGTTCTGTTGGAGAGTTGGTCCGGCAGGAGCCACCCCTGAGTCGGTGGCAGTATCAGAACCGGCTGAAGCCGGTGCATCTTCCGCCCAGAGGGGCGCACTATAAAGTAACAGCGCACCAGCCCCAAGAATCAGCACGGACTTTCTCAGACCACCCCACCAACCGTTACCTCGCGAAGCTTTTATCATGGGCACAACCTCCGGTACATAAAACTGTTCAGGATCAGGATCTGCCGAAAAGCGAGGTAAAGAAACCTTTGCGCTGCCGTTGCACGGCCAACGGCGACGCCGGCGAGGGTATGCGTGGGAGAAGAGGGTGGAGCGACGGCAGTTGTTTCTGATTCACCGGTTGCTCAGGTTCCCCGGCGGAGAGCAACCGGCGCAGCGCCCCTACTGACTCCTCCAGCGCCGCGCACCTGTCGGCCAAAGCAGCCAGTTCGTCACTCTGATCGAATCCCCCCCCCCGCTTTTCCAGAATGTCGAGGCGGGCGGTAAGCTCGGATTTAAGAAGAATCAGCTCTTCATCACGGGCGGAAACGTTCTCCGCAGCGGGAAGAGCAGTGACATTATCGGAGCCGGCTGCGGCCGCATTCCAGTAGTTCCGTTCAAACTGAAGATCGTCGGCTACCTCCCGTACGGTTTCTACGGAAAGCTCACTGCTCTCGTCCACGAAGGCGGTTAGGAGCAGGAAGTCACACATGATGTTGATGAGGCGCGGGGTTCCTCTGGTCTGCTGCTGGATGAGATCGAAGGCGGCGGCGGAAAAGGTGACCGCATCCCGGTTGCCGGCCCGTTCCAACCGGTGCAGGATGTACGCCTCAGTCTGCTCCCGATCCAGGGGGGTTATATGGCAATTGACGCTGATCCTTTGCCGTAGCTGCCGCATCTCGGTCGCGGCCAGAATCTTTCGCAGCTCCGGCTGCCCCACGAGGATGATTTGCAGGAGCTTGCTGCTCTCCGTCTCCAGATTCGAGAGCATCCGGACCTCTTCGAGACAGTCGGAAGTAAGGTTCTGAGCCTCATCTATGAGGATCAGACAGTGATGCCCGGCTTGGAACTCCCGTATCAAAAAATCGTAGAGCTCCTTGAAGAGGGTGACTTTATCTTTTCCCGCTGTCTCCATGCCGAAATCGTCATTGATGAGCGCCAGGAGCTGGTGAGATGTCACGCCGGTATTAAAGATCTTCGACGTGGTGATGTTCGCATCGAGGCTCTTGATTATATTCTTGATGATGGTCGTCTTGCCGGAACCGACCTCGCCGGTAAGGAGGATAAACCCGGCCCGCTCCCTGATACCGTAATCCAGATAGGTCATCGCCTTCCGGTGTACCGGGCTCAGGTAGAGGAACTCCGGATCGGGGAGCAGTTCGAATGGCTTACCCGTCAGGTGAAAGAAGGACTCGTACATATCATGTCCCGTTGGCGCTGGTTATAAGCCGGCAGATAGATAGCAATACCAGGTGCGAGTTATGCTAATGGAGGAGCACTTGACGGAGATTTCGGCGTCTGGTCACTCTTTCCACTCCCGCTACCATAGCCGTAACCGCCATATCGCTTGCCGCCGTAGCCATAGTTACCGCCATAACCGTAGCCATAGCCGTAGCCGCCGTAGTAACCGCCGTAATAACCGTAATAGTAGTAGCCGGAATCGGAAGATCTTCGGGTAGCGTCATTATAGACAACACCGAAGATGTTGGATGACTTGAGTTCCTCCAAGGCGTGAGCCACATTGACCAGTGAGCAGATCCCCTCCCGAACGACGAAGATGGTTCCGTCCACCAACTGAGCCAGGAACCGGGGCTCGGCAAAGGGAAGGGTCGGTGTGGTATCGATGATGACGAAGCGATCCGGATAGCGATGCTTCACCTCGAAGAGAAAATCCTTCATCTTCTTGGAGGTGAAGAGCTCAACCGGGTTATCCATCCGCCGCCCGGTGGGAAGCAGCGTCAGCTTGCCGATGCCTGTTTTGACAAGTGCCTGCTCCAGTGGGTGATCATCCATGAGACACTCCACCAGACCGGGAGTCTGACTGACCCCCAGGTAACGGTGCAGCGACGGCTTTCTCAGGTCGGCATCGATCAACAGGACCGTATGGTCATACTCCTGTGCCAGGGTGATGGCCAGATTGAGGGCGGTGACGCTCTTCCCTTCACTGGCCACGGAGCTGGTGACCATAATGGTATTGCGGAAGGTCTCCCCCTTGGCCAGCTTGACGAGGATCGATTTGAGTTTCCGGTACTCTTCGGCGATGGCGGAGTTGGAGTCCTTGTTGGTCACGATCAGCTCGTTGTTAACAGAGAGCGTCCGCTCCGGCATAACATAGCTGGTGGTGGGTGCAACCACCGCCGCCGAAGCGGGAACGGTTTCGGGTGTGACGTCCGGAGTACTGCGGAGTCGGGCGGCCTTTTCAAGCGCTTCTTCAATTCTGCTCATATGCCATCATCCTTTCTTGAAACCGTCAAACAGGCGCGGGGAACTGTTGCCCGCGCCTGTTACGGAGAGAGTGCGCCACGTGCGGCGTCATCAGAAGAGTGACAGGATCTTTATCCTGAGCGACGCCACATGTTGCTGGAAATTTATCGCCGAGAACATGGCGTCCACCACCGAAATCTTCAGCGCCTCCATGATCAGGATGACGATGACCAGTGAGAAGTAGGCGCCGGAGATATTGAAGAGTCTAAAGTCCCGTTTTTTCTGAAGCAGCAGGTCCTGAATGTTCTCCATCCGGGGGATGACCCCCAGGAGCGGCACCCCCAGCGCCTTGACGCTGGAGACCGACTTGACGGAATTGTCCAGAGAGTCCATGAGGAGGACGAGGCCGAAACCGGTTGCCAACCCCACCCCGATGCCCATAAGGATGATCCTGACCCGATTGGGACTCACCGGCTCGATGGGAATAACGGCGGGGTCGACGACCCGGAAGTTGGAGGTCTTGTCCTGAATCTCCATCTGCTTGGAGAGTTCCGACTGGCTTTGGCGGGTCATGAGCGCCTCATAGACCGACCGTGACTGTCCCTTCTCCCGCTCCAACTCTTCGAGGCTCTGCTTCGCCTGGGGGATCCGTTCCAATTGAGACTGATAGGTGGCGATCTGGCGCCGGGTCATGGCCTCGGTATCCTTGATCCGCCGGATCTCCATATCAATCATTTTCATTTGCTGATTGTCGGCAGTGGAGGCAGTGCTGCTGGCGCGGATTTGCTCCTTCAGGGAATCGATCTCTGCCTTTGTCTTGATAACCTCCGGATAAGAGTCACTGTACTGTACCTGCAACTCTGTAAGACGCTTTTCAGCAGCGTTTAGGCTCGGGATAAGCGGCTGAATACCACGTGCTTCGACACGGGCCTGTTCCAGCTGTTGCATCCTCAGCCGAAGCTGATCAAGACGGTTCTGGCCATCGGTGATCGCCCGGAACAGCTCCCCCTCGCTGACGCTGACCATCACGTTGGAACCCTGCTTGTAGGAGGTGATCTTGTCTTCGGCCTTATCCAGGTTCTGCTTGAATGAGGTGATCTGTTCGGTGAGGAAGGTATTGGCGCCGTAGGCGTCTTCACGCTTGGAGGCAACGTTCTCTTCAATATAGCGCCGGATCAGGGTGTTGACGAAGTCACGGGCGAACTTGGGGCTGTCATGCCTGAAGGTGATGAGGAACAACCCCTCCTTCTCCTTGGTCTTGACCTCCATCTTCTTCTGGGTCTCCCTGACCAGCTCCTCCACCTGCTTGTCGCTCATCTTCTTGATGTTCATGTCCAGATCATCGAACACCTTCAGGAGGAGCGTACGGCTGGTCATGGCGTAGGTCAGGACCCGAATCTTGTCGTCGATGGAGGGGGAGATGGCGAGCCCCTTGATGAGCTCCCCCATGATGTTCTTTTCGATGAAGACGATACTCTTTGCTTCATACTCCTTGGGAAGCGCATAGCTCAGGAGGACCGAACCGGTCATGATAGCCAGAGCGGTTATGATGAAGGACTTCTTGTACCGAAACAACAGATCAAGGTACTTTTTCAGATCGAGTTGTGATGACGCCATGGAACAGTTCCCCTTAATATGCTCAATTTCTCCGTCAGGTGCACCCTGCGGTCAAACTGTTAAAACATCCCTTCCTTGACGATTACATAGTCACCGGCTTTTAGTTTGACGTTCTGGCTCAGGTCGCCGTCGGTGATGAGATTCTTGGCCTTGACCGGAATGGAGATCTCCTTATCCCCCTCCTTGCGAACAATGACCGTATTGTTCTCCTTTGCATACTTATTGAAACTTCCAGCCTCCAGGATCGCCGCCAGGACCGTGAGTCCATCCCGGTACTCGATGGCCCGCGGAGCATTTACCGCGCCGACCACATAGACGTTTTTCTCATTGAGCGGCGGCAGGAAGATGACATCGTTGGTCTCGATCTCAAGATCTTCCTTGATGTCGCCATCGATGAAGAGCGGGTAGAAGTTCTCCTTGATCTTCTGCCCTTTTCTGAGGACATACGCCTTCTTCAGATCTGCCAATCTTACATCACTGATGACGCAGAGGAACTGGAGCAAGGAGGAGCGCTGATTGAGGCTGTAGATTCCGGCCTTCACCCCTCCGCCAAAGATATAGACCTTGCTGTTGGTGATCTCTTTCACGGTGACGGTCACGATGGGATTCTTGACCAACTCCTTCAGCTTCTCACCCAGTGAAGCCTGGAGTTGAGACGGGGTCATGGCACTGGCGGGCAGATCTCCCAGACCGGGAACGGTGATCTTTCCGTCGGGCCGGACCTTGACGAAAAAGGAGAGCTCTTTTACCCCCCACACCGCAATATCGAGCCCGTCCCCCTCGCCGATCACGTAGTCTCCGGCAAAGGCCGTAGCCGCCATGAGGCTGAAGATGAGGACCATAATCAGAATTTTCATGCCGATTCTCTCCTTGTCTAAAATTACAGGGGGAATGAAACCCCGCTGTCGCTGCTTCAACGTCCGCCCCGCTGGCTGAAGACCACCTTGAGTGTGTCGAAGATGATCATGACATCCAGTTGGATGGTAAAGTTCTTGAGATAATAGAGATCGTAGCGCAACTTTTCGATGGCGTCCGCCACGGAGGCGCCATAGGGGTAATTCACCTGCGCCCAACCGCTCACCCCCGGCTTGATCAGGTGCCGTTCCGAGTAGTAGGGGATAATCTCCTTCAACTGTTCGATGAATTCGGGGCGTTCCGGACGAGGCCCGACAACGCTCATGTCGCCGCGCAGCACATTGTAAAACTGGGGGAATTCATCGAGTCGGCATCTTCTGAGGAAGTTTCCCAACCGGGTGATGCGGGGATCGCTCTCCTGCGCCCAGACCGCGCCTGTCGTCAACTCGGCATTATTGTTCATTGTGCGCAGCTTGTAAAGGGTAAACGGGGTCTCGTTTTCACCCACCCGAACCTGTCGGAAGAAAACGGGGCCGGGCGAATCAAGCTTGATGGCGAGCGCCGCCACGGGAAAAAGCAGCAACAGCAGCGGCGCCACCAGCAGGCTGATCAGCACATCAGTAGAACGCTTGACGACACGCCGCAAGGGAGAGATGCAAAACCCCTGGGAAAAGACGAACCACTCCGGGGTGATCCGCTCTATGAGCATCCGCCCCGTCGCCCTCTCATAGAAGGTAGGGGCGTCGAAGATGGCGACCCCGTGAAGCTTGCAGGTAAGGATCTCTTGCAGGGGATATTCATGGGGTTGAGCCCCTACGGCGACGACGATCTTGTCCACCCGGAACTTCTGCACCGTCTCGAAGAGGTTGAGCCCCTTATCGAGAATCTTGTCATGAGGCACCATGACCGGTTCCGACCCGATTGGGAGAAAGCCGGTAAGGATGTAGTGGCGCTCGTGGGAACTCACTATATCGCCGATCTGGGCCGCAAGCTCTCCGGTGCCGAGTATCATTACCCGGGGGAGGAGTTCGAACTTCTGCTCCACAAACTGGAACGAGGAGTGAATGCCGAACTGCAGCACTCCGAACCCGAGCAGGTAATAGGTCAGGAAACGCTCCCCCACCGTCAGGGTCGGCACCATGAAGAGAAAGAGCAGGAGCCCCAGAAACGAGATATTAAGCGCCACGGCTATCCGGGCGGCAAGCCCCGCAAGATCCAGCCACCGCTCCCGGCTGTAGAGCTCCATGAAATATGACGCAACGAGCACGCTCAAGAGCACCACGGTTCCACGAACGAACCCCGGGAGCGTCGGGTGAAAGTCATGGGACATATCCTCAAAAATGAGCAGATATGCCAGGATCAGCGCACCGTTGGCACAGATTATGTCAAGGAACAGCAGATACTTTGTCCGGTTCTTCAATACGCTACTACCTGCTCTTCCTGGTTCCGTTCAGCTCCGCCAGGAGCTGTCGTGCCTGTGCCTCTTCCTGAAAACGTCCCGATTCCAGCGCCTTGTTGACCCGGGATATGGCCTGGGCCCGGTCCCCGGAGTCGCGACAGGCCAGCGCCAGGTGGTAGTTGACCGTGGGGTTACTGGGAAGAATGGACGCGACCCGCTCAAGAATTTTTCTCGCTTCGGCGACACGGCCGTTCTTCAGGAGGATGTACCCGTAGGTGTCGAGGATGTTTGGATTGTTCGGCTCGGCCTTTATCGCTCTCTCGGCCAGGATCAACCCTTCAGCCGGCTTCCCTCCGACACCGTCGGCATAGAGGGTCGCAAGGTTGTTCAGCGCAGGGACATAGGTAGGAGATTTTTCCAGGGATTCACGATACCGCTTGAGGGCATCACTTTTCTTCCCCTGCTCCTCCAGAATCGAACCGAGTCCGAAGAGCGCCGGGGCGGAAGACTTGGGATCCTTCCGGAGGACCTCATCGAAGGAAGCCGTCGCCTGGGCATAATCTTTCTTCCGGGCATAGGTGTAGCCCAGCTGGATCAACGCGGCGGAGCTGGTGGCGTCGGCCCTGACCCCTTTCTTCAGCTCATCTATAGCCCTATCCTGGCTCCCCTGAGCCTCGTAAATTTCGGCAAGGATCATGTAGCCCCTGGCGGATTTGGGCTTGACCTCGATGAGACGCCTCGCCTCGTCCGCGGCCCGGGCAAACTCCTTGGCGCTCAGGTACGTCCTGATCTTCAGCATGATCCCCCGCTCCGGGTTGATCGCTTCGATCTGTTCAAACACACCGATGGCATCCTTGTTCTTCTGGTCAGCCAGATAGATCCGCCCCTTCAGCTCCAGGAGATCCGGATTCTTCGGCATCGACTTGATGGCGCCGTCGATCATGTCCAGAGCCTTCTCCCCCTGTTTCTTCTTCATGTAGAAGTTAGCCAGGGCCACATAGGCCGAAGGATTCCTCGTCTCGATGGCCTTGCCGTAGTAGGCCAGCGCCTCGGCGTCACTCCCCTTGGACTCGTAATAGCTACCCAGAGTCAGCAGCGCCTTGAGGTTTTGCGGCTCCTTCTGGAGCACCGCCTGATATTCCGCCAGAGCCTTCTCCTGCTCGCCATTGGTCGCATAGAAGGAAGCCATGTTGAAGTATGAGTTGATAAATGCCGGATCGGTCTCCTTGGCCTTCTGCAGATAGCCCAACCCTTCGGCATTCTTCTTCTGCATGAACATGACCGAGGCGATGTTGTTGTAGAGCGGGGCGTCCGCCTTGCTCTTGGTAATCCCCTCCTTCAGCACGGAGACGGCCTTATCGAAATTTTTCTGCCTCAGGTAGTAGGCAGAGAGGATGAGCCGATTGTTGAGCACCGTGGGCGCAACCTGGACGGCGGTCTTCAGATCGCTCTCGGTCTCCCGCAGATTCCCCGTGCTCAGGTGGTAGATCCCTTTTTTCAGATAGGCGTCAACCAGCTTCGGATCGAGCTCCGTGGCCCGGTTCAGCTCCCTCATCCCCTCGGAGAACATCCCCTTGGCCATATAGGCGTTCCCGAGCATGTTGTGGGCCACGGCGTTGCGGTCATCCTCCTTGAGGATCTTCTGCATTTCGCTGACGGCGTCATCGAGCCGCTGCTGTGCAAGGTAAATGATGCCGACCATGAGCCGAACCTGCGTCATCTCCGGATTGTGATCCAGCACGGTTCTGAACTGAGAGAGGGCGGTTTCATAATCCTTTCGCATATACATGCTCATCCCGAGGTAATAATACGCGTCGAGGGTGGGCTGTAGCTGGATGGACCTCTGGAGGGTCGTGATCGCCTCAGGGTAGTTTTTCTTCAGATAGAGGAGTATCCCCTTGAGCCGATACCCCTCGCCCCGCTTGGCAAAGCGCTTCATCAGGTCATCGGCGACTTCATTGGCCTTATCGACCTGCCCCATTTCGTTCAACAGGAGACCGGCCTTGTAGAGCGGCATCGGATTTTTCGGATCAACGGTGGCGAGTTGCTGATAGACCTTGAGGGCCTTATCCCTGTTTCCCTGGCTCAACTCGATCTGCGCCAGCATGAAATAAGCCCGGGCCTCGTCCGGCTTCTCCTTGATGAAACCGTTAAGAAGCTCCTTGGCCTGATCGGTTTTTTTCTGGGCGGCATAGACGCCCGCGAGCTCAAGCTTGGCTGTCACCCGGTTCGGATCGAGCTTGAGCGCCTTGAGCAGCGTCCGTTCAGCATCTTCCAGCCGGTTGCTCAAGGCCTCGGAGACGGCCAGGGTCTCCAGAGTATCGGGCGACTCAGGGTTGGACTTGAGATACTCCTGCATCTCCTTTAACGCCTGATCCGGTTTTTTCATCCCATTATAGACCTTGGCCAGGTCGATCCTGATGACATTACGGGTCGGGTTTGCATGGAGAACTTTCTGCAGCTCTTTTTCCGCCTGCTCGTATTTCCCACTGGAGAGATAGGCCTTGCCGAGCTGATACCGGGCATCCTGGTAGTTGGGGTCTTTTTCCAGCGCATTCCGGAACAGGACGATAGCGCCGTTGGCATTCCCCTCCTTTATTTTCTTGAGACCATCAGAATAGAGCTCTTCCTTGTTCTTGCCGCCACAGCCTGAAATATATGTCACGACAAGAAAAAGTAGCATGAGTTTACGTAACATCTGGGTCTCCCTCCGGTGCAGTTATTCTAATGAGTAGCAGGGGTGCATCACGGTTCGTCGAGCGTAGGTGTCAGGAACATAACGAGTGCGGAACTATAGCAGAAGAGCCAAGAAAAACCAATAGTTTGTTGTTCCGGTGAGACAGTTGCCTGTTTACCGGCAGTTACGCAATTATTCCACGGAATATTTCTTGCGTTCAGCCATCGCGTTACCGTATGCTCACCGGCGTTTCTACTCCCCTCCTCACCCTGAGGTCACGCCATGTTCTCACCCGCACTCATCCGCTGCGCCCCCTTTGCCGCCTACATGGCCTTTATCGCCCTGGATCAGGGACTGAGGGCCCTTATGGCCAAGGGGATTCTCCCCATCTCCGAAACTTCGCTCCTCTATCTCTATCCGGTGAAAGCGGCCGTTGTGGCGCTGCTCCTGCTCATTTTCTTTAGAAAGTACGACGAACTGCGCTTCAGAGAGTTGAAAAATCTGCCGGTCACGGTGGCGAGCTGCGCCGTTGGGGTGCTGGTGTTTGTCCTCTGGATCAATATGGCGTGGAGCACCAGGGATCTCTCCCTGCTCCTGCACTCCGTCACCGATACGTTAGGTTTTGGCTTCGCCTCCCCCCCCCAGAGTCCGTCAGCACCAGGAGGATATGATCCTTTCCTGCTCCAGAACGGCGTTGCCAGGAATTTTCTCATCTTTTCCCGTTTAATAGGAGCATCGCTGGTCGTACCGGTCATGGAGGAGCTCTTCTGGCGCTCCTTTCTCCTCCGGTATCTCGTGGATAACGCTTTCACCAGAGTCGCGGTCGGCACGTTTACCTGGGGGTCGTTCCTCATGGTTACCCTTCTGTTCGGGGTCGAGCACGACTACCTCTTTGCAGGGATGATGGCAGGTATCGCCTACAACCTGCTGGCCGTCTATACGCGAAGCATCGCCCACTGCGTCCTCGCCCATGGCGTCACCAATCTTATTCTCGGCGTCTATGTCCTCACCACCGGCAGGTGGCAGTTCTGGTAGGAGCCAAGGGGCGACCGCCGAAAAGTCGGCAGCGAGAAGTAAACTGTTGAAAAAAATGCGGCGATGGCTATAATGCAAAAAACCATATACACGACCGTCACCATCGCGCCACACATCAAGGAGAATTTTATGCACCGTCTCATGATCACCGCTATCCTCGTTATGCTCAGCCTCTCCGCAACCACGGCTCCGGCGGCGCTCTCCAAGGTCGAGCCCCCAGATTCCTGTGCACTCTGCGGCATGAGTCGCCCCGGCTTTGCCAAGAGCCGGATGCTGATCACCTATGAAGATGGCAGCAGCTTCGGCAGCTGCAGCATCGCCTGCGCCTCCGACGAACTGGCCAAGAAGGAGAAGAAGTTCAAGAGTGTCCAGGTGGGAGAGTACAACAGCGAAAAACTCATAGACGCTCGAAGCGCCGTCTGGGTCATCAATCCGAAGCAGCGCGGGATCATGAGCCCGGTGGCCAAGTGGGCCTTCAACAGCAAAAGCGAAGCCGAAGCGTATCTGAAGAGTAAGGGGGGGAAACTCGCCACCTGGGACGAAGCGCTCTCCGCGGCAGCAGCGGAGAAGGGCGACGCGGCCACGGGCGGCACCCCCGGCTGCAACTGCTGTGACAAGAAAAAGAAGTAGATGCAGCCGGTAATGGTACGCTCAATTCTTGTTATGTTTTCCCTGCTGCTGCTCCTGACGCCACTCTCCTCAGGAGCGGCAGAGCGGGCGGCGCGTAAACCCGCTCCCGGGGACAAGTGTCCGGTCTGCGGGATGTTCGTGGCCAAATACCCGGAGTTTACCGGACAGATCCTTTTCAAGGATGGAACCGTCTCCTTCTTTGACGGCCCCAAGGATCTCTTCAAATTCTATCTCAACCCTGCCGTCTCCCCCTCCAGGCGGAAACAGCTGGAGACGGCGACCTTGGTGGTAACCAGCTACTACTCCCTCTCCCCCATCGACGGTCGCACGGCATGGTATGTCATCGGTAGCGATGTCTTCGGCCCCATGGGAAGAGAGCTGATCCCCTTTGAACACGAGGCAGAGGCGCGGGAGTTCAAAAACGACCATAAGGGAAAAACAGTTCTGAAATTCTCCCAGGTGACCATCGCGCTGCTCCGGGAACTGGAGTGACCTCCTGCCGCTCCTCCTCCCTCTTCGCCGCAGTCATCACGGGGCTGCTGCTCCTGCTGCTGCTGTTACTGCTCCATGCCGGCTACCGGACCGGTTACGACCGGCCGCGGCTGCAGGGGTCGGCGGAGCTGGTCCGGACCCTGGGCCTCTCCGACCTCTGTCTCTTCACCGAGGCGAGCTACACCCGGCATCTCTCCCAGGCGGATCTGCGCACTCCATTTCAGGAGTATCCCCTGGCCTTGGAGCATTTCCCCAGCGGCTCCCTGGTCCCCCCCCCCTCGCACCTGACGGATACCCATGCCCCACACCATTGAAAAACAGCGTCATATCATCGACTTTACCCTGGCGTCCCTGTTCCGGCGCAAGGGGAAGAACGGGGCGCTCTTTACTGTGTACACCCTCATAGTCTTCATCCTGGCTTCGGTGATGTTCTTCACCCACGCGCTCAAACAAGAGGCGTCGCTGGTGTTGAAAGAGGCCCCGGAGATCGTCGTGCAGCGAACCCTTCAGGGACGGTATGCCCCGATTCCCAGAGAGTACGCGGCTAAAATCCGTAGTATCAGGGGGGTCATGGCCGTGCAGGACCGGGTCTGGGGCTACTACTATGATCCGCTCTTCCTGGCAAACTACACCATCATGGCCCCCAAGAACTTCCCCCATGAGCGTGGGAGTATTGCCATCGGGAGCGGCATCTCCCTGATGCGCCATGCCTATGAGGGGGACACCATCAGCTTCACCGGTTACGACGGCAAGGCCCGGACCTTTACCATCGCCGCCATCCTCTCCCAGGAGTCTCAGCTCCTCTCGGCCGACCTGATCCTCATGGCGGAAGCCGACTACCGGGAGTTCTCGGGGCTCCCTGCCGGGGAGGCCAGCGACCTGACGCTGAAGGTGAGAAATCTCAAGGAGATGGCCACCATCGCCGAGAAGATCGTCAGACTCCTCCCCGACAGCCGCCCCATCATCCGCAACGAGATCCTGCGGACCTACGACGCCATCTTCAGCTGGCGCGGCGGCCTGCTCATCATCATCATGAGCGCCGCGGTTCTCGCCTTCGTTATCTTCGCCTGGGACAAGGCCAGCGGCCTCTCCGCCGAAGAGAAGAAGGAGATCGGCATCCTCAAGGCCGTCGGGTGGGAAACCTCGGACATCCTCTTCATGAAATTCTGGGAAGGGATAGCGGTCTCGCTCACCTCGTTCCTGACCGGGGTGAGCCTGGCCTACTGCCACATCTTCTTCACCTCGGCTTCGCTCTTCGCTCCCCTCTTGAAGGGGTGGTCGGTGCTCTACCCCCAGTTCCGGCTGACCCCCTTCATCAGCCCCGGCCAGCTTGCCACCCTCTTCTTCCTGACCGTGGTCCCCTACACCGTCACCACCATCATCCCCTCCTGGCGAGCCGCGACCATCGATCCCGACTCCGTGCTGAGGTCGTGAAAGAGTCTCCATGATCAAAGTCATCGACATCCGTAAAGTCTATAACGCCGGCCGCCCCAACGAATTCACCGCGGTCAACGGGGTCACTCTCACCGTGAACCTGGGAGGGATCACCGTCCTCAAGGGGCCCAGCGGCTCCGGGAAGACCACCCTCCTGGGAATCCTCGGCTGCATGGTCCGCCCCACCTCCGGCCGGATCATCCTCTCCGGCCGGGAGATAACCAGCCTCCCCGAGCGGTTCCTCACGGAGATTCGGCGGGAGACCTTCGGCTTCATCTTCCAGCAGTTCAACCTGATCAAGGGGCTCACCGCCATTGAAAACGTCATGATCCCCGCCTACCCCACCGGCGAAAAGTACACCGCTCTCCGCAACCGGGCCATGGAGACCCTGGCCCTCTTCAACCTGGCCCACAAGGCAACGGCCAAGATTGAGTGGCTCTCCGGCGGCGAGGCCCAGCGGGTGGCCATCGCCCGGGCCCTCATCAACAACCCGGCCATCATCATCGCCGACGAACCGACGGCCCATCTGGACACCAAGCTCTCTCACGAATTCATGGCCATCATCCGGCAGCTCAAGGATGACGGGAAGAGCATCCTCATCGCCAGTCACGACCCTATAGTCTATGACTCGGAGCTGATGACCTCCCGTATCGAACTGCGGGACGGCGCTGTCATTTCCGCCGGGGAACCGGCATGATTCTCAACCCAGGCATCCTGGCGCTGCTCGTCTCGTCGCTGCTCATCAGCTTCATGGTCCTCTATTCGGCCGTCTACGGCGCCCAGATCCTGAAGAGCTGGGACATGGCCAGCGGCAGCGAACTCCAACTGAACCTGGAGCGCAAAACCTACCTCATCTCCACCATCCTCAGCTATTTCCTGGGGATCCAGGCCATCTCGCTCTTCCTCTTCATCTTCACCGTGGACAGCCTCAGCCCCCTCTTCGTCGGCGCCATGTGCGCCGTGGGCTCCCTCACCGTCAACGGGTTCGGCTACCCTACCCTCATCCTCAAGCTGCTAAATTTCGTCCTGGCCGGGCTCTGGCTGATCCTCAATCACGCCGACAACGGCGGCTACGACTACCCCCTCATCCGGAAAAAATACCTCTTCCTCATGTTTCTCACCCCGCTCATCCTGGCGGAATCGGCCCTGGAGCTCTCCTACTTTCTCGGGATGAGACCTGACATCATCACCTCCTGCTGCGGCAGCCTCTTCACCCCCGCCAGCCGGGGGATCGCCTCGGAGGTTGCCGCCGCCCCGGTCATGACCATGAAGATCGCCTTCTACGTCGCCATCGGGACCACCCTCGCCTCCGGCACCCTCTTCCTCCGCAAGGGGAAAACGGGAATCCTCTTCGCCCTCTGCTCCGGGGTAAGCTTCATCGTCTCCCTGGTAGCCATCGTCTCCTATATCTCCCTCTACATCTACGAGATGCCGTCGCACCACTGCCCCTTCTGCATCCTCCAAAAGGAGTATCATTACGTGGGGTACCCCCTCTACGCCCTCCTCCTCCTGGGAACCGTCACCGGCATGGGGGTCGGTGCGCTGGCGCCTTTCAGGAACCGTCCCAGCCTCACCGCCACCCTGCCGGGTTTTCAGAAACGCCTGGCCCTCACCTCACTCCTCTCCTGGCTCGCCTTCGCCCTCATCGCTACCTGGCCCATGATCTTCACATCCTTCCGGCTGGAGGGGCACTGACCTCAGAAATCAGGAGAACCAGGCGGGGAGCGAGAAGGTGAAACAACTCCCCCGGTCGGAACTTTCGACCCAGATGGAGCCGTGATGAGCCTCGACGATCTTGCGGCAGATGGCGAGTCCGAGGCCGCACCCCTGCCGGGGTCCAGCTTCCCGTCGCGCCTGGGAAAACTCTTCGAAGATCGTTGGGAGAAACTCTTCAGGAATGCCGGGGCCGCTGTCGGTGACCGAGATCCGGATTTCATGCTGTGACCGTACCGCGGCAACGGTGATCCCCCCTCCTTGGGGGGTGAATTTTATGGCGTTACCGATGAGGTTCATGAGAACCCGCTGAATCTGTTCCGCATCCAGTAGAGCGATGAACTCCTCTCTGGATGGCATGACCTTTAAAATAACGCCGCTCTTCCGGGCAAAGGGTTCGAGTATGGCGAAGGCCTTCTCGATGGGGATCAACACCGTGCGAGGTTCGATGGCCAGCGCCATCTTCCCCGCCTCCAGCCGGGAGAGATCAAGCATGGTGGCGATGAGCTCCAGAAGGTGTCGACTGCTCTCGCAGGCACGATTCACGCACGCCTGCTGTTCCGGGGTCAGGTTCTCCATTCCCAGCTCCCGAAGCAAGGCACAGTAGCCGTGCAGGATAGTGACGGGGGTGTTGAGTTCGTGGGTGGCCGTGGTGACAAAGGTCGATTTGAGCCGGGTCAGCTCCTGAAGGTGGCTGTTGGCTTCTTCCAGGGAGATGCGGCTCTGCCGCTCCTCGGTAACGTCGGTAAAGGAGAGCACCAGATACCGCCCCTGAAGCAGCCCGGCGCTCAGCGCCACCGAGAGGCAGCGGCTCTCCCCCGTGCCGCGGGTAATCAGGAGATCGAAGCGTCGCGGCCCCTCTTCCCCCCGGAACGAACGGCCGATGCTCTCCAGCGCCAGCTGAAGTGTCTCGCCCCTGGCGATCCCGGGAATCAAGGGATTCGGGAACTCCTCCCGCCGGTACCCGATGATCTCCAGACCACTGCTGTTAATGAAGGCTGCCTCGCCGGCGGCGCCCACCGCCGCGAGCCCCTCAGAGGCGTGCTCGAACAGCGACTCATAGATCGCCTTCTCCTGAAGCTCCTGCTCGATCCTCAGGTGAGCCTCCCGCAGCTCCTGTGACTCTTTCCGCGCCTGCTCATAGAGATAGGCGTTCTTGAGAGCCGTGGCGGAGACGTTGGCCACCATTTGACAGAACCTTATCTCATCATCGGCATAGGTATACTCCCGTGCGGTCCTGAGCATCAGGGTTCCGATGACCTCGGAGCGGTAGGTGATCGGCAGGACAAAGAGGGTGCAGAAGTCGAGCCGGACAATCTGATCCCGCATCTCGGTCAGGAGCGGATGGTTCCTGGCGTCATCGATCATGAGTGGCTGACCGGTCCGGACCACCTCCCGGAGTTCAGGATAGTTGTCGAGCCGGATCTGCAACCCCTCGATCCCCGGCACATCGCTGGAGGCGAGCACCGTAGCGCTTCCCTCCCGCAGATTTACCCGGGCGATGGAGCAGCGCTTCACTGCGATGTTGCGGGCAATATTATCCACCACCGACTGAAGAGTCTCCCGTGTATCCAGTGAAGAGGTAACCGCCTGGGTAATCTCCAGCAGAAGTTCAGACTCCCGCACCTTCTTCTCCAACTGGGTCAACGCCTCCTTCTTGACCTGATTCGCCCGCTCCAGGAGGAAGAGCGCCTCCTTCTTGATCAGGTTCGACTTTATCCGCGCCAGCAGCTCATGGTCCTCCACCGGTTTGCCGAGGTAATCTTCAGCTCCCGCCTCAAAGGCGCTCACCAGATTCTCCTGGTCTTTCAGGGCGGTTACCACGATGATCGGGATAGAGAAGGTCCGGGGGTCCTGCTTGAACCGGCGGCAGGTCTCGACACCGTCCATGCCGGGCATGATCATGTCCAGAAGGATGATGTCGGGGGGTGTTTCCAGCACCTGGGCCAGCGCCTTGAAGCCGTCATGAACCACATCCACCACAAAGCCGTGGCGCTCCAGCATCTCCCGCAGCAGACGGGCCGCAATCTTCTGATCATCAACAACGAGTACCCTCTTCGCCTGCATAGTTACCTCTAGCCCCCTCAGCTGCAGCGGTATCAGAGCCGCGCGGTGCGACTCTATCTGTCAATGTCTGCAAACCCTGCGCCGTGTTCGCGACGAAAAGGTTAAAAAGAGCCGCACTCCGTCGCCTCCAAACGTTTTTAACCATCGGATGGCAGCAGTTTCAAGGGGTAGAGGGCTCATCACCACCGTGACAACTTCGGTACAGCCGGCCAGGCAGACCATAAAACATGGCCGATGGCGCGCCGGGAGTGCGTTACGCCGCAATTTTTGCATCATGACAGCGTTCCTCGGACCGTTTTAACAGACCATGAGCAGCGCACACTCAGAGCTCCTACCGTCTCGACCGGCACGATAATCGGCAGAGCAACGGATATAACCGGTTGAGACTCTGCTGTTTATATGTTAGATTACCGCGCATCTGCCGTGGAATGATTACTCTATAGATGGATGTTTAATGAGGTCGATGCACCGCACTACCGAAGTAACCTTAACCCCGAGGAGTAACCATGAGCTGGATCAAGGATATAAAGGATCAAGTACAGGAGGCCGATAAACTTCAAAAAGAGTTCGGAATCCAGTGCCGCAACGAGTACCTCAGGCTGAACCCCATGGTAATGGAAATACTCAAGGATTTGGGGAAGGAGTGGTATGGCAGATTCCTCTTCTTTCACCGGTACAAGATCGAAACCCTGCCGGGGGTCTTCTACTGGGGGATCACACGCCGGGGAAAAGGGCTGGAACAGCTCCCCCGGAGGCTGGACATAAAACTGCGGATTTTTGAAGACAACATCTACTTTGCCATTGACGCCGCGTTCCCCGATGGACCGACCCTCTCGGAGAACAGCCATGACACCAAAGAGGAGAGTTTGAAGCAGGCGATTGTCGAGCTCATCTCCAGGACCTGACCCAACTTAGAAACGTCGGCGTTCTCAGGTTACCTGCCAAAGGATGCACCCCATGTGCTTCAATTCAATCCGCATCATCCTCTCCCCGCTGCTTCTTTCCATCTTGCTGGCGCCGGTTTCGTACGGAGCGGACTTCTTTGCCCTGCGCGCCCGTGCTGACGCCGGTGACGCCAAGGCCCAGTACGAACTTGGGCGCCAGTACGACACCGGCGAAGAGCTCCCCCAGGATTCCGAGGAGGCGGTAACATGGTATCGCCGCGCCGCCGTCAATGGAAACAGCTCAGCCCAGTTCGAGCTCGGTGCCAAATACCAGTATGGCGAGGGGGGGCTTCCAAAAGAGTGCACCGAGGCGGTCACCTGGTACCGGCGCGCCGCCAAGCAGGGCTCCACCCAGGCAGAGACCAATCTTGGCTTTATGGCCCACGACGGCGAGTGCCTGAAGAAGGATTGCTCAGAGGCGGTCCGCTGGTTTGAACTGGCGGCCCGCCAGGGGAACGATGTGGCTCAGGCAAATCTTGGGATACTTTACAGCAACGGCGAATGCCTGAAGAAGGATTACCGCAAGGCGTTGCAGTGGCTGCAGGCGGCGGGACGGCAGAATAACGCCACCGCCCAGCAGGCAATGGGAATCATGTACAGCCAGGGGATGGGGGTTCCCCAGAGTTATTCCGAGGCGTCCCGCTGGTTTCGCCAGGCAGCGGAGCAAGGGGATCACCTGGCGCAGTACGATCTTGGGACGCTCTATCTCCTGGGTAAAGGGGTCACCCAGGATTACCGGGAAGCGGCCAGATGGTTGCTGCTCGCCGCGGAGCAGGGATATGACAAGGCTCAGAACAGCCTGGGAAGCCTCTACGAGAAGGGACAGGGGGTGCCCCAAGACTTCGTGTCGGCCTATCTCTGGTGGAATCTGGCGGCGGCTCAAGGAAACGGTGACGCCCTCACGTCACGCAACGCCATCCAGGGGAAGATGACCCCGGAACAGGTGGCAGAGGGGCAGCGCCGCGCCGCCGGCTTCGGAGCAGAAGAGGAGTAGAAAATTTTGCACCCTACCGTTCCATGAAAACCGAAGTAAGGGCAACCTCCAGGTCAGGAAAAATTCGAACCTTCACCGGATCATCATCGCCATAAATCTCCGGACGTCCATAGCGCCTGTCGGCCGCCCTGGTAAAAAGCAGCACCGTCTTTTCCAGTGGGTCCACGATCCAGTATTCACGAACACCGGCCCGCTCGTAACGATCAAGTTTTATCTGCAGATCTATATGCGCCGTCCCCGGAGAGAGGATCTCCATGATCAGGTCGGGAGCGCCCCGACAACCGGCGTCATCAAGTTTGGCCGAATCGCAGATAACCGACAGATCGGGCTGTACCACCGTTTCTACCTGATCATCATTCTCATCGGCTTCGGGAAGACGAACATCGAAGGGAGCCACAAAGAGCTGGCACGGTTTGTCCAGCAGATAATTGGCAATCTGCCGTGATAATTCAACGAGCACGCGCTGATGTCGCAACCGCGGCGCCGGAGACATGGCAAAAGGAACCCCATCGATCAACTCCCACCGCTGGTCGTCATCCCACAGAAGATAATCGCCGTAGGTGAAGCGTTCATCCAGTTTGCGCGCCAGTGGTCCCATGGCAGCCTCCTTTGTCTCTAATGGCGACGGATTATAACAGACTTCGGAATATGGCGTCCTCAAAAATGAACGCCCCCGAACGGACAGCTTCCGCCGGGGGCGCCTCTCGCTTCACCCCCCAGAAAATTCTTGCATCATCACCCTTCCCGGCATATCTTATGCGCATGAGACATCTGCATAAAGGAGTACGCCATGCAGCTGAATTTATTCGACGCAACAGCACCCAGAAAACCGGCGAATTTGAGTATCAACAGCGACCTCCTCCAACAGGCAAAAGAGCTGCATATCAATCTCTCACAGGCATTAGAGCAACGTCTTACCGAAATCCTGCTGGAAGAGAAACGGAAAAGCTGGCGGACCGATAATCAAGGGGCGGTGGATGAGTATAACAACCGGATTGAAGCGCGAGGGGTTTTCAGTGACGGCCTGAGGCAATTCTGATGGCGCAGTTCGACGTTTATACCAATTCAAATCCTGAGACAAGAGAAGCTGTCCCTTATCTACTCGACGTACAGGCCGACCTCCTGTGCAGCTTGACCACGCGCGTCGTTATCCCTCTCTATACCATCTGTTCCATGAGCAAGACTGCAAAACAACTGAATCCCCAATTCACCATAGAGCAAACCACCGTTACACTCTCAACCGCCGAACTGGCCGGGATTAAACTCAGTAACCTTGGGGAAAGAGTCTGCACCCTCAAGGAACATCGAGGCGAGTTCATGGCGGCTCTCGACCTCCTCTTCACCGGCTTCTGAAGAGTACGGTGGTCTGAGCCGATACCTCGTGTAAGGACCCCCGTCGATCAGCGCCCCCGAGCGGACAGCTTCAGCCGGGGGCGCCTCTCTCCTCACGTAACGCCTTTCTCAACGTCAACCTTTATCTCTACCTGATCACAATCCGGTCCACCAGCAGACTCCCCTTCCCTATGGTCAGTTTCCCCTTCACCGTGGTGTAGCCGTAGCCGCTCCGGGTAGTGAAGGCCGTCGTACCCCCCATACCGCCAGCGCCTTCTCATACCCGACAGCAAACAAGAAAAGCCCGAACGCTTTTACGTCGGGCCTTTCTTTCATTGCAATCAGTTACTAAATTACGCCAGTGCCGCCAGCGCCTTCTCATACCCGATGTTGAACGCCTTCTTGTTCAACTCCAGGAACGCCTCGGGAACGCGGGCAAGGACCGCCTTCTCGGCGTTCTCCCGGGTTATCATCCCGGTGAGCGCCACCATGGCCCCCAGCGCCACGATGTTGGTCACGATTTCGCGCCCAACTTCGTTCTTGGCGGTGCTGGTGATGGGGAAGGAGACGACCTTGAAGTTCCCCTTGGGCTGTTTGGTGACCAGTTCGGAGTCGATGAGGAGCACCCCACCCTCCTTTAAATCTACCGAGTACTTGTCGGCTGCTTCCTGGGTCAACGCCAGGAGGGCATCCACGATGGTTGCCTTGGGGTAATCGATGGGGCCATCGGAGATGATGACCTCGGACTTGGAAGAACCGCCCCGGGCTTCCGGGCCATAGCTCTGTGACTGGACTGCCTGAAGCCCCTCGTAAATGGAGGCTGCTTCGGCCATGATGACGCCGGCGAGGATCAGACCCTGCCCGCCTGCGCCGGAAAAGCGAATTTCATATCTCTTCGACATCTGTTCGATCTCCTTGGGCAGTGTTAACGGGCGCCGCCGCCTGCGCGCTCGATGACTTTCTGGTATTCGGAGCAGTACTCCGGTTTGTCTTCCTTGTAGAGTACACCGGTGAGGACCTTCCCCTGAAGCTGCTCGGGAGACATCTTCTCGGCGGCCTTCACCGGTACGGCGACTTCCTTCAGGCGGTTCATCATCTCGATGACCGATTTGAACTTGTTGCGGCGACCGTAGGTGGTGGGGCAGTCATCCAGGATCTCGACCACCGAGAATCCCTTGTGCTGGATCGCCTCCACGATGAGCTTGTCGATCTGATTGGCGTGAAAGGCGGTACCCCGGGCCACGAAGGTGGCGCCGGCGCCGATGGCCAGCTTGGCGATATCGAAGGAGGGATCCGGGTTCCCGTAGGGGGTGGTGGACGCCTTGTGCATATGCGGCGTGGTGGGGGAGAACTGCCCGCCGGTCATGCCGTAGATGTAGTTATTCATGATGATGTAGGTCATGTCGATGTTGCGGCGACAGGCGTGGATGAAGTGATTGCCGCCGATGGCGGTGCCATCGCCGTCACCACCAACCAGAATAACCGTCATCTCCGGTTTGGCCATCTTGACTCCCGTGGCAAAGGCCGCGGCGCGACCGTGGGCCGTATGGAGGGTGCAGCAGTCGATGTAGCCGGGAAGACGGGAGGCGCAGCCGATGCCGGAGACGATGGCCGTGTTGTTCTTCTCCAGACCGAGTGTATCCATGGCCCGGATCATCCCTTTCATGACGATGCCGTGACCGCAGCCGGGACACCAAATGTGGGGGAGCTTGCCGGGACGGATATATTTTTCGTAATCAAATGCCATGGTTACTTGACCTCCTTCATCTTGTCGAGGATCTGGCCCGGATTGATCGGCTCACCGTCAACGCGGAAGATGCCGAGAACCGGAGCGTTCCCTTCGGTACACCCTTTGACGAGGCCGTGGGTCATCCCCAGGTTCATCTCCGGGGTGATGAACGCCTTTACTCCACGCTTGGCCAGCGCCAGGAGCTGCTTTTCCGGGAAAGGCCAGTAGGTGATAAGCCTGAACATCCCCGCCTTGATCCCCTCTTTGCGCGCCTCGTTCACCGCATAGCGGGCGGAACGGGAGGTGGAACCGAAGGCGACGACGACGATTTCGGCGTCATCCAGCAGGTACTCTTCAAACTTGACAATGTCGTCGGCGTTTCCTTCAACCTTCCGGACCTGTCGCTCTTCCTCTTCCTGAACCACGGAGGCCTTGGTGGTGGGGAAGCCGTCCTGCATCTTGTTGAGGCCGGTTACATGGAAACGGTATTCGGAGCCGAAAGATGCCAGCGGCGGAACGTCGCCGAAGGAGGTATCGTAGGGCTTGTACTGTTCCGGCGGAACCGTGGGGGACTTGCGGTCGATGATTTCGATCTCCCCCTTCTCGGGGAAGACGATCCGCTCACGCATATGGGCGACGATCTCGTCGGGCATGACCATGACCGGGGTACGGTATTTTTCGGAGAGGTTGAACGCACGAATGACCTCTTCGTAGGTCTCCTGTACCGAGGCGGGGACCAGGCAGATGGCCGGATGGTCGCCGTGGGTGCCCCACTTGGCGCACATCACGTCCGATTGGCTCGGGCCGGTAGGCATGCCGGTGGAAGGACCGCCGCGCATGACGTTATAGATGACACAGGGAATCTCGGCGATACAGCCGTATCCGATGAGCTCCTGTTTCAGGGAGAGGCCGGGACCCGAGGTGGAGGTCAGGGCCTTGGAACCGGCGAGGGCGCCCCCCAGAAGAGCGGCCATGGCGCCGATCTCGTCTTCCATCTGGATAAACTTACCCCCGATCTTCGGGAGCTCCGCGGACAAGACTTCAGCCACCTCGGTGGATGGCGTAATCGGGTAACCGGCGAAGAAGTTGCACCCGGCGTAGAGCGCACCGTGCGCAGCAGCTTCATTACCCTGCAGAAACGCTACTTTTTTACCCACGTTCACTACCTCCTGTATGAATGGTTACGGAATAACCTTGATGGCGAAGTCTGGACAGCGAAGCTCGCACTGCATGCACTTGATACAGGCTTCGAGGTTCTTTACCGAAACGACGAACCCTTTCATCTCCAGTACCTGTTTGGGACAGAACTCCACGCAGATGTGGCACCCCTTGCAGTACCGCTCGGTGATCTCGATGGTCGGAAGCTTGTTTTCCATCTACCTTGTCTCCTTTAAGGAAATAACGCCGTTTCAGGCGAAAAACTTTTCTTTCATAGCACAGGCGTCGCAGGGAAGCAAGCGCGAAACGTCTGCTCTTTCCGGAATGTCCCATGACACGGCAAAGGAAGGGCAGACCTCGCCCTTCCTTGCCGGTACGCATACTCTGTTGTTCAAGCTATTTGAGGCTGTCCACGAGGCTCTTCACCGCGGCGACAGACTTGTCCATCATGGCCTGCTCTTCTGCATCCAGTTTGAACTGGATGATCTTCTCTACCCCGTTGGAGCCGAGAACCGCGGGAACTCCGACGTAGTAACCGTCAACCCCGAACTCACCCTGGAGGAAACAGCAGGTGGGGAGGACGCGCTTCTGATCCTTGAGGATCGATTCGGCCATGGAGATGGCGGAAGAGGCCGGTGAGTAGAAGGCGGAACCGGTCTTGAGGAGGGCGACGACTTCACCGCCGGCGGCGCGAGTCCGCTTGACCATGGCTTCCATGACCTCCTTGGCCTTCTCGGCGCATTCATACTTCTGCTCCAGGAGCTCCATGACCGGGATGCCGCAGACGCTGGTGTAACGCACCAGGGGAACCATGTCGTCGCCATGGCCACCCAGGGTTACCGCAACCACGTCCTTCACGGAGACGCCCAGTTCCCAGGCGATGAAGGAGGCGAAGCGGGAGGAGTCCAGCACGCCGGCCTGGCCGATGACGCGGCTGTAGGGGAAGCCGGTGATCTTCTGGCAGAGAGTCACCATGGCGTCCAGAGGATTGGAGATGACGATGATGATGGCTTCGGGGGCGTACTGCTTGATCCCCTCGGAGACCGAGGTCATGATCTTGGAGTTGACTTCGATGAGGTCATCACGGCTCATCCCCGGTTTGCGGGGGAGACCGGCGGTGACGATGACCACGTCGGAGCCCTGGATATCCTCATAGCTGTTGGTCCCCTTGAGGCAGACGTCAAAGCCGTCCACCGGGCCGACTTCGGCGATGTCCAGCATCTTCCCCTGGGGAAGACCTTCGACGATATCGAACAGCACCACGTCGCCGAGTTCGCGCAGGGCGCAGAGCTGTGCCAGGACGCCGCCGATCTGACCGCCACCGATGAGAGAGATTTTCTTACGTGCCATTGTGTACTTCCTCCGTATGAATGTGGGTTGACTGCGTGGTGCTAAAAAGTGAACTTATGCGATGGCGTCGATGATCGCATTCAAGGTCGGGCTGGGACGCATCGCCTTCTCCGTCTTGACCGGATCCGGCTGATAATAGCCGCCGAGATCCTGGGGCTTACCCTGGGCGCCGATCAGCTCTTCATTGATCTTGGCCTCATTTTCCTGAAGCTGTTGCGCTACCGTGGCAAAGCGTACGGCAAGATCCTTGTCCTTGGTCTGCTCGGCCAGAGCCTCGGCCCAGTACATCGCCAGATAGAAGTGACTGCCGCGGTTGTCGATCTGACCGACTTTGCGGGCCGGATTTTTGTTGTTATCCAGGAACTTGGTATTGGCCTGATCCAGCGTATCGGCCAACAGCTGGGCCTTCTCATTTTTGAAGGTGGCCGCCAGATGCTCAAGGGAGACGGCAAGCGCCAGGAATTCGCCGAGGGAATCCCACCGGAGGTACCCTTCCTGCACAAACTGCTGCACATGTTTGGGAGCTGAACCGCCGGCGCCGGTCTCGAACAGTCCGCCACCGGCCAGAAGCGGCACGATGGAGAGCATCTTTGAACTGGTACCCAATTCGAGGATCGGGAAGAGGTCCGTCAGATAATCCCTCAGGGCATTTCCCGATACGGAAATGGTGTCAAGTCCCGCTTTTGCCCTGGGAAGAGTGAACTGCATTGCTTCCACGGGAGACATGATATGAATCTCGAGCCCGGTAGTATCGTGATCTTTCAGATAGGTAGTAACCTTTTCAATCATCTGGGCGTCGTGCGCCCTGTTTTTATCCAGCCAGAAGACAGCCGGCGCGCCGGTTGCGCGGGCTCTGCGCACCGCCAGCTTGACCCAATCCTGGATGGGGAGGTCTTTTGCCTGGCAGCCGCGCCAGATATCCCCTTCTTCCACGTCATGCTGGAAGAGGACCGCTCCCGACTCATCAACGACGCGCATGGTGCCGTTTGCGGGGACCTTGAAGGTCTTGTCGTGGGAGCCGTACTCCTCGGCTTTCTGCGCCATCAGGCCGACGTTTGACACGCATCCCATGGTGGTGGGATCGAACTGACCATTTTTCTTACAGAAATCTATGCACTCCTGGTACCATTCGGAATAACAGGTGTCGGGTATCACACATTTCACATCATGAAGCTTGCCATCAGGGCCCCACATCCCGCCTGAATCACGGATAACCACCGGCATTGACGCATCGATAATGATGTCGTTGCTCGCATGCAGGTTGGTGATCCCTTTGTCCGAATCAACCATCGCCAGCTCGGGTCTGTTCTTGTAAACTTCCTGGATGTCGGCTTCGATCTCGGCTTGTTTCGCCTCCGGCAATTTCTTTATCTTTGCATAAAGATCGCCCATCCCCAAGTCCGGATTGATCCCCAGCTCTTTAAAAGTATCTGCATGTTTTTCGAACACGTCTTTATAGAAGACAGAGACGAAATGACCGAACATGATCGGATCGGAGATTTTCATCATGGTGGCTTTGAGATGTACGGAGAAGAGCACCCCTTTCGCCTTGGCATCTTCGATCTGCTCTGCAATGAAGGTACGGAGGGCGCCACAACTCATGAACGCACCGTCAAGAACTTCACCTGCCTGAAGAGGGAGTTTTTCTTTCATAACCGTAACCTTACCGGCCTGATCCACAAACTCGATCTTTACATTTTCAGCCTTCTTCATCGTGACGGATTTTTCACTATGGTAAAAATCACCGGCGGTCATGTGCGATACATGGGTTTTGGACTCCGGACTCCATGCCCCCATTCTCACCGGATGTTTCTTGGCGTACTGCTTGACCGCCAGAGCCGACCTTCTGTCGGAGTTGCCCTCTCTCAGAACAGGGTTAACGGCGCTTCCCAGGCACTTGGCATAGCGTGCGTTAAGGACTTTTTCAGCGTCGGTTTTCGGCTCCTCGGGATAATCGGGGATAGCGTACCCCTTCTCCTGCAACTCCTTGATGGCGGCTTTCAACTGAGGGATCGATGCACTGACATTGGGGAGTTTGATGATATTGGCTTCGAGCTTTTGTGTGAGATCGCCCAGTTCGGCCAGATAATCGGGCATCCTCTGCTCTTCCGTCAGATAGTCGGGGAAATTTGCGATAATTCTACCGGCAACGGAGATATCTCTCGTCTCAACGACAACACCGGCCGCCTTGGTGAAGGCGTTGACGATGGGGAGCAAAGAGTAGGTTGCCAGGGCAGGTGCTTCGTCAATTTTCGACCAAATAATTTTCTGTGTCGTCATGTTTTCTCCTTAGTTATTTAGTGCTGCTAAAAAAACGTATCCCCTTCTTTAAACAGCCAAAACGCGGATACAGTATACAGAAGGAGCCCCCCTGTCAAGAGGAATTTCGCCGGCTGCTGCGGGGATTTTCGCCATAGAATCATTGACCTCGGGCCGGAGTGCCGTGACCGGCGGAAACGGCCGGATCAGGGAAGGACGGAGACGGCCGGCTGCTCCCGCTCCGGTCAAGGGATCACCTGGCCAAGCGTGAGCAAAACAGCGTCTTTTCGGGATCAGAACTCCGCGTGGCGAGGGGTTCGGGGGAAGGGGATGACGTCGCGGATGTTCTCCATACCGGTGAGATAGATGATGAGCCGCTCGAAACCGAGGCCGAAACCGGCATGGGGGCAGGAGCCCCACCGGCGGGAGTCCAGATACCACCAGAGCCCCTCCGTTGCGATCCCCATCTCGGCCATCCGCCTCTCCAGAAGCTCCAGCCGCTCCTCTCGCTGGCTCCCGCCGATGAGCTCCCCGACTTTCGGGACCAGCAGATCCATGGCCGCCACGGTGCGGCCGTCGTCGTTCTGCCGCATATAGAACGCCTTGATCTCCTTGGGGTAGTTGATCACGAAGAGGGGGCCGTTCACCACCTGTTCGGTGAGATACCGCTCGTGCTCGGTCTGGAGATCGACTCCCCAGGCGACCGGATAGACGAAGGGGACCGTGGCCTTCTGCAGCTCCCTGATGGCGTCGCCGTACTCCATGAGCTGAAACTTCGTCTCGGCAACCGTCCGAATCCGCTCAATCAACCCCGTATCCACCTGGCGGTTGAAGAACTCCAGCTCTTCCGGGCACTCCTCCAGCAGCTGGCAACAGAGGTAGCGGAGGAACTCCTCGGCCAGAGCGGCATCGGCTGCCAGGTCGGCAAAGGCCATCTCCGGCTCGATCATCCAGAACTCGGCGGCATGGCGGGGGGTGTTGGAGTTCTCGGCCCTGAAGGTGGGGCCGAAGGTGTAGATGTCGGAGAAGGCCAGGGCGAAGAGCTCCCCTTCCAGCTGGCCACTCACCGTGAGCCCGGTGGGGACGCCGAAGAAGTCGGCGGAGAAGTCGGCCTTCCCCTTGACAAGCGGGGGGGATACCGGGTCGAGGGTGGTCACGCGGAAGAGCTCACCGGCCCCTTCGCAATCGTTGGCGGTGATGATGGGGGTCTGGACGTAGAGGAACCCCCGCTGGGCGAAGAACCGGTGCACCGCCTGGGCCAGGAACGAGCGAACCCGGAATAGGGCACCGAAGGTGTTGGTGCGGGGCCTCAGATGGGCAATGGTCCTCAGGTATTCGAAGCTGTGGCGTTTCTTCTGGAGTGGATAGTCGGGAGAGGCGTTCTGGTAGATGGTGACCGAAAGGGCGGCCAGTTCAAATCGCTGCCCGGCTGCGGGGGAAGCGGTGAGTATCCCGGTAACGGCGAGGGAGCTGCCGGTCCCCAGCCGGGCGATCTCCTCGAACCGGGGGAGCGCTGCATCGACCACGACCTGGATGCCGTTCAGGGAAGAGCCGTCATTGAGGGCGATGAAGGCGACCCCCTTGCCGCCCCGCACCGACCGGGCCCACCCGGCCACCGTGACTTCTGTCCCCACCAGCCCCTGCTCCAGAAGCCGCTTGATCCGTACTCGTCCTGTCATCCACGGCCTCCCTGCCTGGAAATTCGTTCCCCTTTTCCGGCGTCCATATTCGGCTCTCGTATCCAGTTGTGAATTATTCCGCAAAAACTTCGGTCAGATCGATCTCCAGCTCGGGGAAGATTCCGACAGGCGCCATATCGCCGGGCACGAAGAGCTGGGGGCGACCGTACAGTCCGTCCGCCCCAAGCGTGAAATCTGCACCGTCTTCCCTTCCGGCTCGACTATCCAGTACTCCTTCACTCCGGCCCGCTCGTATCGGGCGAACTTGATTTTCAGATCCTTCTGGGCCGTCGAGGGAGAGAGGATTTCCACCACCAGCTCGGGCGCTCCGCGGTAACCGGCCTCGTCCAGCGTCCTCTTGTCACAGATGACCGTGAGGTCGGGCTGCACTACGGTCTCCACCAGAGCGTCGCTCTCGCCGGCTTCGGGGAGTCGAACATCAAAGGGGGCCGGAAAGATCTGACACGGTTTCCCTCTGAGCCACGTGGCGAATTGTCGCCCCAACTCCATGAGAATTCGCTGGTGCGCCACCCGTGGCGCCGGGGACATATCATACGCGACCCCGTCGATCAGTTCCCACCGCTCGTCACCATTCCACGTCAGATAATCGCCGTAGGTGAACCGCTCTTCCTGTTTCAGCGCCAATGGTCCCATCTGAATCTCCTCCGACGAACCTCCGTCACCCCCGGGAGTATAGCAATAAACTGCAGAATTTCGGCATAGTATTCACCACAGAGACACAGCGGGCACAGAGCAGAACAATAATTAACTGCTCTCAAATTCGCCAAGAATGCCATCTTCAATCTCCATCTGCTTTCTCATCTCCGGTTCCAGTATTGCTGACTGTAAACGGACCACATCATAGATGGGATTGGCTATCTGCATGATGAACTCCTTTTTTAAATTCGCGCCACCCACAGCTCTTTTAACAAAAACCGGCGAACGGAAAGGTATCCATAACGCCGGCATTCGTATCAAGTCGGAGGGAGCCGTCGTGGATCAGGCTCCGCCACTGGACATCCCACCATACAACCACGTTTCAAATTTTCATGAACTGACTTCCGCACCGTAACAGCAAAACCTCACATGAGCAATCGGAATGTTACCTTGATCCGGCCGACAACTACTCGTCACTTCCGGGCGCCCCCATGGGGAAGAACAGACGAGGTAGACCGCAATGAATCAACGGGAGTTGCTGAACCGTATAACCTTTGATCCGCACATCATGTGTGGAAAGGCTACCATTCGAGGCATGAGAATAACTGCCGAGCAGGTATTAAAATTTCTTGCAGCCGGCGGCGCCACCAGTGATCTGCTGAAGGATTATCCTGATCTTGAACCGGAAGATATCAGTGCAGTGCTTCTCTACGCCTCTCGCCTGGTCGCCGAAGAACACGTTTACCTGCTCAAGGCAGCATGATGAAATATGGCCGGTTGAGGGTTCGTTCGTAACTCTCCTTCAGATAAACAGGTTATTGTCCGCATGCTCCGAGGCCTCCAGGTAGGCGGCCACACCGCCGATCTCGATGCCGTCAACCAGCTCCTCCCTCCGGATCCCCATCAGCTCCATGGACATCTGACAGGCGACCAGGTGTGCTCCCCCCTTGATCGCCATGGCCATCAGCTCCTCCAACTCCGGGACGTTCTTGTTTTTCATGATCCCCCGGATCAGCTTCCCCCCGATCCCCCCCATACTCATGGTGGAGAGCGCCAGCTTCCTGCTCCCCCGGGGCATCATCATCCCGAAGGCCGCCTCCACCAGATTCTTACCGAGCCCCGTCACCTTTTCCTGCTTGCGCAGTGCGTTCAGCCCCCAGAAGGTGAAGAAGAGGGTCACCTTCCGCCCCATGGCCAGCGCCCCGTTGGCGATGATGAACCCGGCGATCACCTTGTCCAGGTCGCCGGAGAAGACGACGATGGTCTTGTCGTTTCCCGCAGTGTGCAGCGGCGGCGTTGTCGCCCCCCCCTTCTCGATGAGCGCCGTCACGATCCCCTTCTCCATCTTGATCTCCCGCACGCAGTTGCCGGTGGTTCTCGCCCACGCCGGTGCGTCGCCATAGAAACCGGGGTCGCTGGCCTTGATCCGCAGTGACTCGCCGGGGGCCAGGAGATCCATCTCCTCCTTGAGCCGGATGACCGGCCCGGGGCACTGCAGGCCACAGGCGTTGACCTCCACTATCTTCCCGGCTGTCGTCGTTACCTCCACCTTGACGGTACCGGCGGAGGCAGCAACGGGAGAGACCTCTGCTGCCGGTTCCGGACTCTGCGGCTCCGTTGCGACCCGCCAGGTCTCATAGCCGCCGGAGAGGTTCAGACACTCCTTAAAACCGTTGGCTGCAAGTATCCGCGCCGCAATATACCCCCGCAATCCCACCCGACAGAAGATGATGATCGGTCTCTCCCTGGGGAGTTCCCCCAGCCGTTCCCGCAGGGAGTCCACCGGGATATTGACCGCATCACGGATAGTTCCCCCCGCATACTCCTCGGGGGTTCGGACGTCCAGCAACAGCCCTTCCGGCTGAGGAATCTGCTGCAGCCTCTCCCAGGTGATGCTCCCCACGAGCCCGTCGAGGATGTTCTGGGAGGCGAATCCGGCCATGTTGACCGGATCCTTGGCTGACGAATAGGGGGGGGCATAGGCGTGCTCGATCTCGCAGAGATCGTCGACGGTCATCTTCCCCTTGATGGCCGTGGCGATGACGTCGATCCGCTTGTCCACGCCGCCGTACCCCACGGCCTGGGCGCCCAGCACCCGCCGGTCCAGCGGCGAGAAGAGGAGCTTGAGACAGAGCATGGTGGCGCCGGGGTAGTAGCCGGCATGGTCATTGGGGTGGATGATGACCGAATCATGGGGGAGGTTCTCTGCCCGGCAGAACTTCTCGGTGGCCCCGGTCACCCCCACATCCAGATCGAAGATCCTGGCGATGGCGGTCCCCATGGTGCCGTCATAGCTGCGCGGCGTGGCGCCATGGATGTTGTCGGCGGCAATGCGCCCCTGCTTGTTGGCCGGACCGGCCAGGGGAACCGCCGTCTTCTTGCCGGTGAAGGGGTTGACCACCTCTATGGCGTCCCCTGCGGCATAGACATGCTCGGCGCTCGTCCGGAGCTGCTCATCAACCACGATATGTCCCCGCGGACCGAGGGCGATACCAGAGCCCTCCAGGAAACGGCTGTTGGGCGCGACTCCGATGGAGAGGAGCACCAGGTCGGCGGCGATCATCCTGCCGCTGGTGAGGCGGGCCATGACCCCGGACTCCGCACCTTTTTCAAAGGCGGCGACACCATCCTCCAGGTAGAGTTCCACTCCTCTGTTCCGGAGTTCACGATGCACCAGGGCCGCCATTTCAAAGTCGATGGCATTCATCGCCTGCCGGGCCGCCTCCACCACCACCACCCGGATACCGCGGTTGCAGAGATTCTCGGCCATCTCCAGACCGATGAAACCGGCCCCCACCACCAGCGCCGTCCGTACCCCCCCCTGGTCCACCAGGGAACGGATTTGGTCGGTATCCGGGATCGTCCAGAGGGTATGGATGGCCGGATGCTCTGCTCCGGGGATCTTCGGCTTGACCGGCGACCCGCCGGGAGAGAGGAGCAGTTTGTCGTAGGATGCGTCATATTCGCGTCCCGATTGCAGCTCCCGCACCCGGACTACCTTCCGGTCGGGGTAAACGGCAATCGCCTCATGGAAAATTCGCACATCCACGTTGAACCGCGCCCTGAATGATTCAGGGCTCTGCAAGAGGAGCTTGGAGCGGTCGGTTATGACATCGCCGATATAGTAAGGAAGACCGCAATTGGCATAGGAGACGTGTCCCCCCCGTTCCAGAACGGTTATTTCCGCGGTTTCGTCCAGTCGCCTGAGGCGGGCAGCAGCGGACATACCGCCGGCAACCCCCCCCACAATCAGATAGTTAGCCATGTCAGATTCTCCCGGTACGGTGCAAGATGGTAGTGTGTATTGATACCCAGCAGAGCCGTTACGCCCTGCCGGTTACGGTACGAGATATTATTAAACATATATATGAGATTGTAAATAGAAAAGACGCGGCGGCGCACTCACGAACCCGCTCCCCCTGCACCTTTCATTATCCCTCGACGCAATCCTGGCCGCAGAGCTGCCGCAGCTTGACGGAAAATGCCGCCGCCGCCGGAGAGAGACTCCTCCCTTTCCGGTGAACCAGTGAAAAGCTGCGGGTTATGGCGAGGCCGGCCATCTCTATGGAGAACAGCTCGCCCCGCTCCAGCTCTCCGCGAACGGCCATCTCAGAGATAAACGCCACGCCGCACTCGGCCAGAACGGCCTGTTTTATCGCCTCGCTCCCCGAGATGGTGGCACAGAGCAGCAGCTCGTCCGGGTTGAACCCCTGCTCCCGAAGCGCGGCGTTGACCACCTCCCTGGTGCCGGAGCCGCTCTCCCTCATGATTATCGGCTCCGCAAGCAGCTCCGCCGGTGCTACGACAAGGCGCCGGCGCCAGGGATGTCTCTTGCTCACCACCAGCCGGATCAGATCATGCCCCAACGCCTCGGTGGTGAACTCCCTCTCGTCCGCAGTCGTCCCGACGACCCCGATCTCGATCTTCTCATCCGACAGCTTGCCGAGGATCTCGCTGCTGTCGCCGATCTCGATCTTGACGCTGATCCCCGGGTCGCTGCTCCGGAGTGCCGCAACCACCCTGGGGAGGAGATAGGTCCCCGGAATGGTGCTCCCCCCGATGGCGAGTTCGACACCGTCAGCCTGGCGGAACCGGAGCAGCGCCTGCTCGGTCTCTTTCACCGACTTGAGCACCTGCCGGGCGTGACCGAGCAGGATCTTCCCCGCCTCGGTGGGGAGGGCGCCACGACCGGTCCGATCCAGCAGGCGGACTCCGGAGAGCTCCTCCAGGGACGCCACATGCTGACTGGCGGTGGATTGGGTGATAAAGAGCGCATCAGCCCCCTTGGAAAAACTTCCCGTGTCGGCTATCGCCACGAAGATCTCAAGCTGTTTTATGTTCATTTCCGCCTCTCATCGGTAAACACGATACATATTATCGGTATCATCGTTTTAATCAATTTGACTTTTTCATTAATCCATCGGAAAATCGCGGCGAAACGCGACAGTATCATCTTCAAAGGAGAAGGACGCATGGGTAGAGAGTGGAATGGAGTGAAGAGAGCGGTAACCCTGCTGCTGGGTGCGGCGCTCATGGCAGGATGCGGCAGCAGTTACACCGACAGGACAGGAAGCGCGGCAACCCTCAGCCCCGCCTCCAAGGAGTTCCCCAACGCCGACCTGCTGGTCTCGGCCGAATCGCTCCAGGCGACCCTCGCCACCGGCGCCCTGGTGATCATCGACGCCCGCTCCGCCGCCGACTATGGAACGGCCCACATACCGGGGGCCATCTCCATCCAGCACGGCGATTTCTGGACCAAGGGGGCCGGACTGAAAGAGAGCGCAGCCGTAGCCGCCAAGCTGGGCGCCGCCGGGATCAGCCGGGAGAAAAAGATCGTCATCTACGACAACACCACCAACTCTTGGGGAGCTGCCGGGCGCCTCTTCTGGATGCTGGAATATCTGGGCTGCACGGATGTGCATCTCCTCAACGGCGGCTGGGACAGATGGGCCGCCGACAATCGCCCCACCCAGAGTACGGCGGTCACCCTGGCGGCCGCGACCTTCACCCCCGTGATCAACAGCGCGGTCAAGGCCGACTCCGGCCACATCAACAGTCGCCTCTATGACCGGGACTTCGCGGTGGTTGACAGTCGCACCGACGAGGAGTTCACCGGGTGGCAGCTCTACGGTGAGACCCGCGGCGGCCACATCTCCCGCGCGGTCAACATACCCTACGCCTGGTTCTTCAGCAGCGACAAGACATCGCTGGGGTACAAGGAGCTGAAGGCCCTGCTCGAATCCCGCGGCATAACCCAGGAGAAGGAGGTGACCGCCAACTGCACCGCCGGCATCAGGAGCGGCTACACCTATTTCCTCCTCCGGCTCATGGGGTACTCTCGCTGTTCCAACTACGACGCCTCCATCTGGGACTGGGCCGACAACACCACCTATCCCATGGAAAAAGCGGCGAATTACACTGTTTCCGTCTATCCGGCGTGGGTCAAGTCGCTCATCGACTATCACAAGGCTGGCAGCACAACCGCTCCCCCTCCTCAGTACCCCTATGACCGAAACCACAAATATCTCATCTTCGAGACCCAGTGGGGGAGCATCAACGACATGCAGCAGGGGTGGGCCGACAACTCGTACCTGACAAACCATATTCCCGGCGCCATTCACTCCAATTCAGACACCTACGAAAACGGATTCCCCCGCTGGTTCCTCCTCCCGGACGCCGAGCTGAAGAGTGCGGTGGGGAGCATGGGAATCACCCCTGACACCACGGTGGTGGTCTACAGCGACAGCACCATCTTCGCCGCCCGGCTCTGGTGGATCCTGCATTATGCCGGGGTCACCGACGTCCGCTTCCTCAACGGCGGCATCCAGCAGTGGCTGGCCAACGGGTATCCGGGAGAGAGCACCACCAACAACCCCACCCCCACGACCTACCTGGGGATGATGAACAGCGGGAGCATCGCCACCACCGGCTATGTCCTGGCGCAGTATGCGAATTCCGGGAGCACCCAGCTGGTGGATGTCCGTTCCCACGACGAGTATCTCGGGCTCATCAGCGGCTACGGCTACCTGGTGAACAAGGGACGGATCCCCGGAGCGCTCTGGGCCTACGACGCCGACGACGCCTCCCTCAACTATCGCAACAGCAACGGCACCCTCCGGAGCTACGCGGAGATCAGGGAGCTCTGGAACACTCTCGGCGTCAACTCGACAGCGTCCCCGACCCTGCTGGACAAGGAAGCGCTCTTCTACTGCGGCGGCGGCTATCGCTCCAGCCTGGCCTATTTCTACGGCTTTCTAATGGGTTACACAAATATCCGCAACTACTCCAACGGCTGGTCCGAGTGGAGCACCAGCTATACCCAGGATGCGGCGTATCTGAAAGATCCCGCCATCCCGGGGAGCACCGACGGCTGGCGACAAGGTCTGTCGGGGAGACCGTTCGCCACCGGGCTGTAGCAGGCAGGCACGTTAGGTTCTTACACGTTCACATTCTCCCCCTCATCCGCCCCTGCGGGGCACCTTCTCCCCCGGGGAGAAGGATTAAATCATCCCCTCGCCCACCGGGAGAGGGTGGCCGAAGGCCGGGTGAGGGGGTAACGCAGGGTTTTCATCCTTTTCATCGTCCCCACGCTCCGGCGCGGGGACGCATCTTTTCAAGAGGTTTACCATGACAAAAACTGTTCGCTCACTATTCGCAACCGCCCTGCTGATGACGGCAGGCGCCACCTCCTGCCTGGCCGGCGCCTGGACTCAGCCGGAAAACGGGATCTACGACAAACTCGGCGTCAACATCTACTACGCCAGCAAAAATTTCGACAGGAACGGCAACCGGGCGGAGATGCCCGGCAACGGGACTTTTCGGGACTTCAACCTGACCAACTACATCGAATACGGCCTGACCAGAGAGCTGACCCTGATCAACTCCATCCCCTTCAAGGTCATCAATAACTCCTCCACCACCGAAGCCAATACCACCACCGGAGTCGGCGATATCGACCTGGCGGCCCGCTACAAGCTGACGGAAGGGGGATGGGGGCTCCTCTCCACCCAGGCACTGATCAAGATTCCCTGGGCGTACGACAGCAACGCCCGCCTCCCCCTGGGCAACGGCCAGGGGGACTATGAGGGGAAGCTCCTCTACGGCTGCTCCCTCTGGCGCTACCTCCCCGGCTACGTCAACCTGGAGTTGGGCTACCGGTACCGGGCGGGAGGGCCGGCCGACGAGTTCAAGTATCTGGTGGAGTTCGGCAGCGACATCACCAAGAGCCTCTACACCAGGCTCAAACTCGACGGTACCATGAGCATGGATAACGGGGCCAGGTTCGATTACAGCGGCAACCCCACCACCACCAACAACTACGACCTGGGGAAACTGGAGGTCACGGTCGGCTACAAGATCACCCCCTCATGGGGGGTTGAGCTGACCTATGGCCCCGCGCTCTACGGGCAGAACACGGCGGCAGGAGCGACCTACTCCTTCGCCCTCTTCTATCAGACCCCCTCCCCTTGACCAGGCGACGCCCGGCAACCACCGGGCGCCAGCGGCGCCTGGAGAAATTCACCCGATCTGCCGTGCCGCTCCTGCTGCTCTGCTCCGCGCTCCTGCTGGCGGTTCAGCCGGAGTTGCGGCTGGCGATTCCACTTCTGGTGGGGATCACGGCGTTCATGATGGCGCTCCTGGCCCTTGCGCTCTACTCGGGAGAACAGACAAAGCAGCTCTGGCCCCCATCAGTCATCCTCGGGGTCGCCCTCACCTTGCGCCTCCTCTTCCTGTTCCACCCGCCGCAACTCTCCGACGATATCTATCGTCACCTCTGGGACGGCGGCAACCTGCTCAAAGGGATCAACCCCTACGCGTCGGCCCCCTCCTCCGTGACCCCCTCCCCCGAACTCCGGGCGATCCATAGCCGGATCAATCATCCCGAATATGTGACCATCTACCCCCCCACGGCCCAGCTGACTGCCGCAGTGGGGGCGGTAGGCGGCAGCGTAACGGCGTTCAAGGCGCTCCTGGTGGCTGTCGACCTGGGGTTGTGCGTCCTTCTGATGCAGCTGCTGCGGCTCTTGGGACTCCCCGTAGGGCGGGTCATCCTCTATGCGTGGAACCCCCTGCCGCTTCTGGAGATCGCCGGGTCGGGACATCTGGACGGCGCCGGCGCCACGCTCCTCATGGGCGCCCTCTGTCTGCTGCTCCTCGGCTGCAGGGACGGAGAAGCCGCTCCCCGGTGCCGACCGTTTTTCCTCTCCGGGGTACTCTTGGCGGCGGCCTGCCTGGTGAAGCTCTTTCCGCTGCTCCTGGCCCCGCTCTTCTATCTCCTCACCCCGGCTTCCCGCCGCGCCTCCCTGGTTACCGGCTTTCTGGGGGGAATGGCGGCGCTCCTCCTCCCCTTTTCCCCTCAGCTGGCCAACATCAGGGGAAGCCTCCATGCCTACGCCCTGAATTGGGAATTCGCCGGGGCCCTCTTCACCGCGCTGCGCGCAGTCACCGGTTCAGGAACCGTTGCCCGCGTGATCCTGGCCGGCTCTCTCCTCGTGCTGCTCCTCACGACCCTCCGCACCCTCTCCAGGCGTCTCAGGACGGAGCTCTCCCCCGCAGCCAGGAGCCGTCACGGGGTGGAGGCCTGCTATCTCCTGGCCATGGGCTTCCTGCTCCTCACCCCTACCCTGCATCCCTGGTATGCACTCAGCCTGGCCCCCTTTTTGCCGTTTTGTCCCGCTCCGGCCGGAATAATCCTCTGCTGGGGGGTGCTCCTCACCTACCAGGTGCAGATCCCTTTTTTCATCCTGGGGGAGTGGCGCGAAGATTCCAGGATAACGGCAGGGGTTTTCCTGGCGCCGGTGACGGCATACCTTCTCGCCAGAATGTCTCAGTGGTGGACTGCTTTTTCTGGAATCGACTCACCGAGGTCCTTGACCAGCACCAGGGCAAAGCCGCAGGGGAAGAGGAGAAACAGCGGCAGGGCGAACCAGCTCTCCCGGCGCCAGGCAAAGAGGAGCGGCAGCAGGGAGTAGAGCAGCAGCAGGCCATTCATAAAAATGTAGAGGAGACTCTTCTGACCGGAGACGACCCCCCCCCCCGGCAGCCGCTCCCGCCCCCGCACCCCGTATTTGGGGGTCCGCTGAAACTCCCCACCCGAACAGAACAACCCCTTGAGCACCGAAAGAGAGACGCTGGGCGCCAGACCGATGGTGAGGAGTGGCAACAGGAGCAGCGCGCCGCCTCTCCCTCCGCCGCTCCAGAGTGCGTAGATCAGGAAGTAGCCCATGAGTGCCCCGCTGGTGGCCAAAAAGAGAGGGAGGTCGACCCGGAGGAGGTCATGCAGTCCGATGCCGACGCGCCAGGTGATGGCCGGGTAGAGGGTCAGCATGACGACCATGCCCAGCAGCCAGTAACAGTTGGCGGTGAGGTGCGCCAGCGCCTCGATCTTTACGGCAAGGGGGAGCCGTTGCCGCAGCAGCCGGGGGAGGATCTTCCGAGCGGTCTGGATTGACCCCTTGGCCCAGCGCTGCTGCTGGCTCCGGAGCGCCGCCATGGTTATGGGGAGCTCCGACGGGACGTGGCACTCATCCCGGTAGACGAACCGCCAGCCGGCCAACTGGGCGCGGTAGCTCAGGTCAAGATCTTCGGTGACGGTGTCCGACTGCCACCCGCCAGCGGAGTCGATGGCGCTCCGGCGCCAGACACCGGCGGTGCCGTTGAAGTTGAAGAAGAGCCCTCGCCGGCAGCGGACGCGGTGTTCGATGCGGAAGTGCGGGCCCAAGAGGAGCGCCTGGACGCCGGTGAACCAGGAGTGTTCGGCATTGCAGAAGCTCCAGCGGCTCTGGACCATGCCGACCCCTTTGTCCCGGAACCAGGGGATGGTGGCGGCCAGGAAATCCGGGGCGGGGATGAAGTCGGCGTCAAAGATCGCGATGAACTCTCCCCGTGCAGAGAGGAGGCCGTTGGCCAGCGCCCCGGCCTTAAAACCGTCCCGGTCGGCTCTCCTCACCACGGTGATGGCGACCCCCTGCCGCCGCCACCAGTCAGCCCTCCGCTCCACCAGGAGGGAGGTAGCATCGTCCGAATCGTCCAGGATTTGAATCTCCAGCCGCTGGGCCGGCCACTCCAGAGAGGCCGCGGCATCCAGCAGCCGCTCCGCCACGAAGCGCTCATTGTACAGCGGCAGCTGGATGGTGACCGCGGGAAACTCAACGGAAAGCCCGGAGAGAGGGGGCGGGATGGTCTCCCTCTCCGGGAAGCGGTAGAGGGAAGAGAGAAGCCAGAGCCGGTGCACCCCGTAGAGGGAGAGAGCGAGCAGTGCGGCAAAATGAAGGAGGGTGAAAACAGGAGTCATGGTCGACAACGGTGGCGCTACTGACCGGACCGTTTCTCCCAGGCGGCCCAGCTTCCCTTGTAGTTGCGGGCTTCAGGCAGCCCCGCCAGGTGGTGGACCGTCCAGGCATAGGCCGAACGGACCCCACCCAGACAGTAGTAGACCACCGGTTTGGCGCCGTCCACGCCATGCCTGGCCAGCAGCTTCTTCAGTTCCGCAGGAGAGAGCGGCCGACGCTCCTTGCCGGTATAGAACTCTTCCCAGGGGATATGGATTGCACCGGGAATCCTCCCCTTGAACCACTCAAAGGTCGAACGGACATCCACGATGGCATAGGTTCCCCCGCTTCGCTGGAGCTCCTCCGTGGTGATAATCAGTGAGGGATTGAGCTCCACCCGGTAACGGGGCCTGGCGCCGCCGGCTCGCTGCGCCCCCTTGATCAGCGGCAGGTTCCGGCCACGCCACCCCTGAATGCCGCCGTTGAGCAGCCTGATGGGCCCCTTGTGCCCCAGCCAGGAGAGGAGCCAGGCATCGTACCCTTCCCCCCCCCAGCTCGTGTCGGCATCACCGTACACCACCACCGGGGTTTTCTCGTCGATCCCCAGGCCGGCCAGAGCCGTTGCCAGCTCCTGGGGAGGAAAGGTGCTGTACGGTATCCCGCCGGCGTCGGTGCGGGTGTAGCTCTCCCAAGGGAGCGAAATGGCTCCCGGGATGTGCCCGGCCTCCCATTCAGCCCTGGGACGGGCATCCAGGATGACCCATCCGGCCGGGCTCCCCTGCAGGGCCGTGCTGTCGATCAACCCCAGGTCGGCCGCCCTGGCCGATGATCCGGTGACCAGCATGATCGCGATCAGCACCGTCACCGCTACCAACCCATAGCGGGGGAATCTCATCTTTTCTACTTCAACCATCACACTTCTCCCTCGGTATATTTTCCTTCGGCTCCCGCCGCATCTACCCTCGCCCACTCCGCTGGCGAACCCACCCCACTCTTCTGCTTCGACCCGGCAACCAGCTCCCGGCCGATGACCCAGAGGATGGTGCTGCCGGCCCTGACGGTGCCGCTGATCGTCCGGCTGATCTTCGATCTCCCCGCGGTTCGTGCATGATAGGGGACATCGATCTCCACTATCCGGAGCTCCTGTTTGAGCGCCCGGACCTGCATCTCCACGGTCCAGCCGAAGGCCTGGTCGGTCATGACCAATTTTTCCAGGGCTTCCCAGCGGATCACCCGCATGGGGCCCAGATCGCGGAACCGGTGCTTCCAGAACAGCCGGATCAGCCCGGTGGCCAGAAGGTGCCCGAAACGCTGCTGAAAACTGAGGGCGCTCCTGACCGCGGGAATCCGTCGCCCCAAGGCAAGATCAACCTCGCCGGCGGCCACCGGGGCGATAAGGAGAGGGAGAGACGACAGCTCATCGCTGCCGTCGGCGTCGACAAACGCCACCAGCTCAGGCGGGTCGTCGGCCAGGGCGGCCAACCCGGCAAGACAGGCCCTGCCGTACCCGGCCACCGGTTCAGTGACGACCCGGGCGCCATTGGACGCGGCAACCCGGGCGGTCCCGTCGGTGGAGCCGTTATCCACCACCACGATCAGCCCGATTTCGGGCGGCACCTTTTCCAGAACCCCCGGCAGGGAGAGCGCCTCGTTCCTGGCGGGGATGATCAGGGCTATGCGGGGGGGGCTCTTCATGGGGTCAAACGCCTCGGCAGAGTACCATTCTTCATGTCCCATGGTCTCTCAGCTACCGGTAAATTTTGCCGCATTGTATCTGCTCTGACCTACAAAGACAACAACCAGACGGACAGATACGGTTATCTCGTTCCCATGCTCCAGCGTGGGAACGCAACCGGTGACGCTCCTGCGTCAGACGGTGATGACGTGATGAGAATGCTCGCCAGGTAATCCGCCGCTGGAGCGGCGAATTTCGGTTCCCACGCTGGAGCATGGGAACCATGAGAACGGAGTGAAACTTCCCCCTTTGGAAAAGGGGGATTGAGGGGGATTTACTCAGCTTGGCAAATCCCCCCTGCCCCCCTTTTCCAAAGGTGCGTGCTCCTGACATCAGCGAACTCAATTGTCGGACTGTTTTACAGTAGCTTCTGTTGATCTGTCGAATTTCTTTACACTTTGCGAAGACAAGTCACTTATTGGTGGGTTGCTTGGGGGTATCGCTCTGGAATATAGACGTTTTTAAACAAATTGAACTACCCGCAGATTGGCACTAAAATTGCTTCATGGACAGAATAAACTACATCATAAAGGAGTACGCCATGAGGACATTTCTATCTGCTGCATTGGGAGTAATTTTCTGCTCGGTATTGGCTTCAAATTCCCAGGCACAAGTGGTTTTTGACAATGGACTGAACAATCTAAACGATGCATATTTAGCAAGCCAGCCCCAAGCAGCAGGTAGCCCGACGCAACATGTTGCAGACGACTTTTCGTTTGCAGCCCAACAGAGGATTACTGAAGTCAATTGGCGCGGCATTTATTGGCCAACTGACAATTCCCCCACAAGCGACGCTTTCGTCTTCAGAATATACGACGATAATAATGGACTGCCGACAGGCGTCGGAAGCCAGATATACGAATACACCGCAGCTGTCGTTGATAAATCAGATACAGGATTAATTTTAGCGGGATCACGCTTGTTTGAATACTCAGCCGACATCACCCCGTTTATTGCCGAAGCAGGCGAGGAATATTGGCTGGAAATTTTCAATAATGTAAACAATGTCGGGTGGTTTTGGGGGGCAAATACAACCATTGGGAGCTTGGCGTGGACACAGAGTACGGAGTGGTCTGGTACTGGCGGAGCAACCGCATTTCAGTTGGAGAATGGCACTTCCGCCGTCCCTGAACCCTCCACCTTCCTCCTCCTCGGCGCCGGCCTCGGCGGCCTGGCGTTCATCAGGCGTCGCAAGTAACGACCATCTACTTATCTTCACTTGAACGGCAACGGGCCGGGGATCTTCTCCTCGGCCCGTTGCCGTTTATAGAGTCGCATGAGAACCATGAGGCGCAAAACCGGTCCTGATTCGCGATGACCTAAGAAAGACAGATGTAGGAGCGGCCTACGGCCATGAATGATAACGGGAATTCGCGCCTAAAGGACACTCCTACCATCGTTCCCATGCTCCAGCGTGGGAACGCAACCGGTGACGCTCCTGCGTCAGACCGTGATGACGTGATGAGAATGCTCGCCAGGTAATCCGCCGCTGGAGCGGCGAATTTCGGTTCCCACTCTGGAGCATGGGAACTATGAGAAAGGGGGGGTGGCTCCGGATTGGTGCGATCTCAAGTATCCTCCTCCATCCCGTGGTTCCCACGCTGGAGCATGGGAACCATGGAAATTGTCGGATTTTTTTACAGTCGAGTGTCGGACTACTTTACACTTTATTGAATGGTGAACCGGGGAAGATCCTTTTTCACCTGTAACCTGCTGTTTTTGATGCTACCGAGTATGGCACGCAACTTGCTAGTTGTCGTTAAATGGATTCAAGACCGACCAAAAGGAGAATTGATATGATGAAGTTAGTAAATAAAACACGGATCGCCTGCTTGACGGCACTTTTGGGGTTTTCCCTCCTCTCAACCGCGTGGGCTGCCCCTGCTCTCTACACTCAACCGTGGGACTCCAGCATAAATGCTTACTCTTCCCAGAATGATACGAACGTCGGTGGGCAAGGTAATTTTGCAACAGCCTATGATAATTTTGAACTTGCGCAGTCATCCTTGATAACCGAAGTCCACTGGACGGGAGCATATTTCAATCCGTCACAACAATCAGCCATAAGTGCCTTTACCATCTCTTTCTGGGGTGATAACGCCGGCCAGCCCGGGGCGGCGCTCGGTACATATACCATCCCGGGAAACGCAAATGAATCCGCTTTAGGCAATCTGATCTTCGCCTATGACGCCGACTTGGCGACCCCCTTTCTTGCGAGTGGCGGAACTGATTATTGGATTTCCATAGTGGCCAGCATGGGGTTCCCTCCGCAGTGGGGATGGGCAAGAGGAACAGGGGGCGACTTCACCGTTTATCAGGATTTTCAGGGGACAAGATCCCTCATCGAGAGTGATCTTGCCTTTACCCTGGAAGGTACTTCCGCCGTTCCTGAACCCTCCACCTTCCTCCTCCTCGGCGCCGGCCTCGGCGGCCTGGCGTTCATCAGGCGTCGCAAGTAACCACCACCTTTTATCCATTCAAACAGCAACGGGCCGAGGAACTTCTCCTCGGCCCGTTGCTGTTTGTGGTGCATCCTCCTCCATCCCATGGTTCCCACACCGGAGCATGTGACCCATGGGAAGCAGGCTAATCGGAAATTTATATCAATTCCGGCCGGCCGGAATTCGGACTTAACTGCCCGGAAAACAAGAATTATAGCCAAAATATAACACTATTTTTATTGTATAAAATCTAATAAAATAGCAATTTCTACGGTTTGATACCCGGGCTTTCCGGCTCCCTGGGCTACTCCATGGCGACCGTGGGGCGCAAAACCGGTTGACAATCTATCCATGTATTGACGGCAGAGCCTCTCTACGGTTATAGTCTCCTCTTTTTCCGTCAGATTATTCCTCACTCTTCTCTGTGTCTCACTGTTTCAATTGCAGATTTTATGATCATGGTCCCCCTGTGAAAATCAAGCGCCTCGACATACTCGGCTTTAAATCTTTCGTGGATAAGGCCTCCCTGGACTTCCAACAGCCAATCACCGGCATCGTCGGTCCCAACGGCTGCGGCAAGTCCAATATCGTGGACGCCATCCGGTGGGGGATGGGGGAGCAGTCGGCCAAGAACCTCCGCGGGAAACAGATGGAGGATGTGATCTTCGGGGGGAGCGAGAGCCGTAAACCGCTGGGGATGGCCGAGGTCTCCATCATTTTCTCCACCGAGGACGGCGCCATGCCTGCCAAGTACCTGGCCTTCTCCGAGATCCAGGTGACCCGCCGCCTCTACCGGGACGGCGAGAGCGAATACTATCTCAACAAGACCCCTTGCCGGCTGCTGGATATCGCCGAGCTCTTCATGGATACCGGCGTCGGCGCCCGGGCCTACTCCATCATCGAGCAGGGGAAGATCGGCGCCATCCTCCACTCGAAACCGGAGGAGCGCCGCTTCCTCATCGAAGAGGCCGCCGGGGTCACCAAGTACAAGGCCCGCAAGCTGGTGGCGCTGAGAAAGATCGAGCAGACCCGGCAGAATCTGATCCGCCTGGGGGACATCATCTCCGAGATCAAACGGCAGGTGAACAGCCTCCAGCGCCAGGCGAAGAAGGCGGAAAAGTTCAAGAGCTGCCGCGAGGAGCTGAAAGAGATCGAACAGCTCTTTGCCGCCCGCTCCTGGGAACTCCTGGAGGGGGAGCGCCACGACACCGCCCGGGCGCTGGACGAGGCGTCCGGCCGACTGACCGGGATGAGTAGCTCCCTGGAGAGCGGCGAGCTCAGAGTTGAGGAGCGGCGGATCTCCCTCATGGAGGAGGAGCAGGAGGTCACCTCGGCCCAGGAGGAGGCGTACCGGATCAAGGGGGATCTCCAGGCGGTGGAAAACCGGCTGGAGTTTCAGCGAAAAGAGCGCGCGGCCCTGGACGGCCGCAAAGTGCGCCTGGAGGAGGAGCTGACCACCCTGGAGCGGCAGAAACAGGAGGCGGCCCGGGAACAGGAGGGGCTGGCGACCCACCGGGGAGAGTACGACAACGACATCGAGGCGGACGACTCCCGGCTAAAGGAGGCCGAGGTGAACCTGGAAGAGCTGACCCGCACCGAACTGGGGCTCTCCCGCAGGCTGGAAGAGAGCCGCCGGGAGCTCTTCGACCTCCTCTCGGAGATCGCTCAGCTCAACAACACCCAGAGCGGCGCCACCCGTCGGCTGGACTCCCTGGGGGAACGGTTCCAGCGCCACCATCGGGAGAACGTCCAACTCCAGGAGCGGTTGGTGGAGTCGTTGAGCCGCTGCTCCGGGCTGGAGGGGGAGCTGGCCGACCAGCAGCGGCTGCGGGAAGAGCTGCGAATCCGGTTGGAGGAGGGGAAGGAGCAGGAGGCGCTCCTCAAGCGTAACTTCCACGATACCGAGCAGGAGCTCAACCGACAGCGAAACCTCCTGAGCGGACGCACGTCACGACTCCACTCTCTCCGGGAGCTGGAGAGCTCCCTGGCCGGCTATGGCCAGGGGGTGAAGACCCTGCTCCGGGCGGAACGCTTTTCCGGGCGGTTCCGGGGGGTGGTGGCCGACCTGGTGGAGACGGCGGCGGCCCATGAGACCGCCCTGGAGGCGGCCCTGGGGGAGCGGCTCCAGTACCTGATCACCGGTGACAGTATCGACGCCCAGGAGGCCATCGCTTTTCTCCGCCAGGGAAAGGGGGGGCGCGGCTCCTTCGTCTTCGGGGCGCCTCTCCTCTCCGCTCCGACCGACGTTCCCGGTGATGGCATCGAACTCCGCTCCCTGGTGACGATCACCCCCGACTTCTCCCCCCTGGTGGGGCCGCTCCTTGCGGGGCTCTATCTGGCGGATGACCTGGAGAGCGCCCTGAAAAAGGGGGAAGAGTATCCCGGCTGCAGCTTCGTCACCCCCACCGGAGATCTGGTCACCGGCGGCGGCATCGTCAGCGGCGGCTCTCCGGAGACGGCCGGCCCCGGCATCATCTCCAAGAAGCGGGAGATCCGGGAGCTCACCCGGGAGGTGGCCGACCTGACCGCCACCATCGCCTCCCTGGAGGAGTCCCGCGACCGGCTGAAGCAGGAGACGCGGGAGGCGGAGGAGGAGGGGCGAGAGCTCCGGCAGCAGCTACACCAGGCCGAGCTCCGGCTGGTGAATCTCCAGAAGGACCTTCAGCGGGCCCGGGAGGAAGAGCAACGGCTCCAGGAGCGGCTGGCGGTCCGGCAGGTGGAAGACGACCAGCTCTCCGAGGAGCGGGAGTCGCTGGAGCAGGAGCTCAAGGATTCGGCCCAGGGGAGGGAAAAACGGGAAGGAGAGAAGCAGCTCATCGAGCTCCGGGGGGAAGAGCTCCGCACGCTCCTGGAGTCCCGCAAGGAAGAGCTGGCCGGGACCCGTGATCTCGTCACCACCCTCAAGGTGAGGAGCGCCTCCCTCAAGGAGAAGCGGGAGGCGAACCGCCGGGCCACCAAACGGCTGGAAGAGCTGCTCCGCGATCAGGAGGGACGGATTGCCGGTCACCGGCGGCAGCTTGCCGAGGGGGATGGGGAGCGGGTCCGGCTGGAGCTGGAGCTGACCGAGAACGACCGGCAGCTGAAGCGGCTTCTCCTGGAGAGCGCCACCCTGGAGGCGCGGCTCTCGACGGCCCGGGAGCGGTATCAGCGCCAAGCCGAGACCCTCCGGGGAGAGGAGCTGGCGCTGAAGTCGCTCCGCTCCTCCTGCGAGGAGCTCCGCCGGGTCGTCGCCGCCAAGGAGCTGGCGCTCACCGAACTGACCCTGAGGCTGGAGCAGCTGGAGCACTCCATGGCCGACCGTTATCGGGTGAACCTCAGGGAGCTCATCCCCCTGCTGAGGGAGAGGGTCTGGGACGAGGGGGAGAGCCGGCGGCGCCAGGCCGAGCTGCAGCAGCAGGTGGACGAAATGGGGGAGGTCAACCTGACCGCCATCGAGGAGCACCGGGAGCTGGAGGAGCGGTTCATCTTCCTCACCTCCCAGAAGTCCGACCTGGAAGAGTCGCTGAACGGGCTCCAGCAGGCGATCCAGAAGATCAACCGGACCACCCGCAAACGGTTCTTCGAGACCTTTCAGCTGGTCAACGCCAAGTTCCAGGAGCTCTTCCCCCGGCTCTTCTGCGGCGGCCACGCCGAGCTCCGGCTGACCAACGAGGAGGATCTCCTGGAGAGCGGCATCGACATCATCGTCCAGCCGCCGGGGAAGAAACTCCAGAACGTGACCCTCCTCTCCGGGGGGGAGAAGGCGCTCACCGCCCTGGCGCTCATCTTCGCCATCTTTCTCATCAAGCCCTCCCCTTTCTGTCTCCTGGACGAGGTGGACGCCCCCCTTGACGACGCCAACATCGGCCGGTTCAACGAGATGGTCCGGGAGATGAGCGCCATCTCCCAGTTCATCGTCATCACCCACAACAAGGGAACCATGGCGGTGGCGGACACCCTCTACGGGATCACCATGGAGGATCCGGGAATCTCCAAGATGGTGTCGGTGAAGTTGAATTAGGGGGAAGCGTACGGCGTGCGCCGGCTCTCACCCGGCCCTGTAGGGGCGCTGCTTGCTGCGCCCATGTTTTGCTGCGCCCGTATTTTGCTGCGCCCGTATTTGCTTCACCCGTATTTCCCGCGACCGGTTTTCACGTAATCTGGGCGCGGCAAGCAGCGCCCCTACGAACCAGACAGGGTTAGGGGGCAATTGTCGAAGCGGAGTGTGCCGGAAGGAGAGAGAATGCCGTTCAAACAGCTGCTGACGGAACTGGTGGAGAGCACCCCCGGCGCCACCGGCGCCATCCTGGTGGATTGGGAAGGGGAGGCGGTGGAGCTGGTCTGCTCCGCAGTTGACGAGTATGAGCTGAAACTGCTGGCCGCCCACCAGGGGATCATCCTCGGCCAGGCCCGGGAGATGAGCCGACGACTCCTGGAAGAGGCACCGGAGGAGCTGGTGGTCACCACCGGGAGCGGGCGCTGCGTGGTCGGGCCAGTGGGGATCGAGTACGCCCTGGTCATGACCCTCCACCGGAACACGCTCCTGGGGCGCGCCCTCCACCGATTCAGAGAGACAAGAAAACGACTCATCAAGGAGATCTGCTGATGGAAGAAAAAAAAGGTTTTTTCAGGGGACTCCTGAAGCGATTCACCGGCGTAGAGGAGAGCCCTGTCGAGCTCCCCCAGGAACCGGCAGAGGAAACAGCCACAGTTCCGGCCACGGTACTCCCGGTAGAGGAACTCCCGGCGGCAGCGGCGCCGGTCCCTCCCCCGGTTCCGGTGGCAGCGACCCCTATCCCGGAAGAAGAGAAGAAGGGGGGACTCTTCGCCAAGCTGTTCGGCGGCGACGTTGAGCCGGCGGAAGGGGGGGAGAAGAAGCCCGGATTCTTCGAGCGGCTGAAACGGGGGCTCAGCAAGACCTCCGAAAGCCTGGTCGGCCGGATCGACACCCTCCTCCTGGGGAAGAAAAAAATCGACGCCGACACCCTGGAGGAGCTGGAAGAGATCCTCATCACCGCCGACCTGGGGGTACCGGCCACGGTGGACCTGATCCGGACCCTGGAGCAGCGGCTCAAACGGAACGAACTCCAGGACGGTGAGACCCTGAAGCGGGCACTCAAGGAGGAGCTGATCGCCCGTCTCTCCCACAAGCAGCAGGCGCTGGTGACCTCCGGTCACTCCCCCTTCGTCATCCTCGTCATCGGGGTGAACGGGGTGGGGAAGACCACAACAATAGGCAAACTCGCCTGCAAGTTTCGCGCTGAAGGGAAGAGCGTCATCCTGGCGGCCGGGGATACCTTCCGGGCCGCGGCATCGGAGCAACTGGTCATCTGGGGAGAACGGGTGGGGGTGGATGTGATCCGGGGGAAGGACGGCTCAGACCCTTCGGCGGTGGTGTTCGACGCCTGCAAGGCGGCGGTGGCCAGAAAAAGTGACATCCTCCTGGTGGATACCGCAGGACGTCTCCATACCAAGGTGAATCTCATGGAGGAGTTGAAGAAGATTCGCCGGATCATCGGCAGGGAGATCCCCGGCGCCCCCCACGAGACCATGCTGATCCTGGATGCGGCCACCGGCCAGAACGCCGTGAGTCAGGCCCGGATCTTCAAGGAGGCAGCGGATGTCACCGGCATCGTCCTCACCAAGCTGGACGGGAGCGCCAAGGGGGGGGTCGTGGTGGCCATTCGTCGGGAGTTCGATCTCCCCATCCGCTACATCGGGATCGGCGAAAGTGTAGAGGATCTGCGCCCCTTCGACGCCCAGGAGTTCATCGAGGCGCTCTTTTAAACCTGGGAAAAGCAGTCCACCACAGAGACACGGAGACACTGAGGATAATCTCGCACAGTTTCGAATGGTTACACTGAGGTAGCTTTTAAGGTTGGTCAAACCTTTGGGATTAAAACCTCGAATCAGGTTTTCTCTGAGATTTTCTCCGTGTCTCCGTGCCTCCGTGGTTCAATTGAAGTTTTTAGACATAATGGATCACCACCAGGGGAACGGCGCCACGTACCCCATCTTCCCCAGGATTCGCCAGAGGCCGGTGAAGCCGATGAGCGCCACCAGGAGCCCCACCAGCCGGGAGAGGTTCCCCCGGAGCCGGGTCGAGAGGAGCGCCGAGGCGCTGCCGAAGAAGAAGAGCAGGGGAAGGGTGCCCAACCCCAGGGCCGCCATCATGGCGGCGCCCTTTGCCGGGCCGCCGCCGGCTGCCGCGGCGATGAGCGGGGCGTAGACCAGCCCGCAGGGGAGAAGCCCCAGGACCATCCCCAGGACGAACGTCCGGACGAAACCGGTATCGCTCACCGCCCAGCGCAAGACCCCGGAGAAGAGCCGCCCTCCGGCCGACTCCAGGGAAAAGAGAGAGAACGAGGAGAGCCGTAAGAGCGACCCCATCCCCACCAGGAAGACGCAGAGATTGGCCGCCACGAAGAGCCAGATGGCGATCATCTTCATCCCCGGCACATCCAGGGAGGCGCCAAGGAAACCGGCGACAGCCCCCAGGAGGGTGTAGGTGGAGATCCGGCCCAGGTTGTAGACCAGGAGGGTGAGCCGCCGGCCGCCGGGGGTCGCTACTTGGCCATGGAGGGCGATGGCCGCCACGATACCGCCGCACATCCCGAGGCAGTGGGGACTGCCGGCCAGACCGGCCAGAAATGAAAGCCAGACCTCGGTCATCGAATAAATCCCAGCATTCGGACTGCGGAGCTCACTCCCGGCCGCCGTACAGCTTGAGGATCTTTTCGATGATCCCGGTGGTGGATTTTCCGTCTACGAAGGTCACCAGCTCCACCCGGCCGCCGGCCGCCTCGACCAGCTCATGCCCCACCACCCCTTCACGGCTGTAGTCTCCCCCCTTCACGAGGATGTCAGGCAGCAGGGTCTCGATGAGCCTGAGCGGTGTCTCCTCGTCAAAGAGGACCACGTAGTCGATACAGTCCAGGGCAGCCAGGAGATGGGCCCGCTCCTCCTCGTGGATGAGGGGGCGGTTCTCCCCCTTGAGCCGCCGGACCGAGGCGTCGCTGTTGAGCCCCAGGATTAACAGATCACCGAAACTGCGGGCCTTCTGGAGATACTTCACATGGCCGGCGTGGAGGAGGTCGAAGCAGCCGTTGGTGAAGACCACCCTCCTTCCCCGCTCCCGCTCCCGTCCGACAATGGCCGCCAGGACATCCAGATTTTTCACCTTGACGCTGCTGTCACGGTGACTACGGCCGCTCTCCTCGATGATCTCCTCGGGGGAGACGGTGGAGGTCCCCAGCTTGCTCACCGCGATGCCGGCGGCCACATTGGCCAGGATGGCCGCCTCCTCCCGGGAGAGCCCACCGGCCAGAGCCAGGCCAAGAACGGCCAGTACCGTATCGCCGGCGCCGGTGACATCGAAGACCTCCCGGGCCACCGTGGGGATATGGAGCGGCTCCTGGTCTCGCCGGAAGAGCGACATCCCCTCTTCGCTCCGGGTGATGAGGAGCGCCGCCAGATCGGCCTGAGCGATAATTTTCGTCGCCGCGTCGGCGAGCCCCAGCAGACCGGAGATTCTTGTCCCGGAGGCGGCCTCTGCTTCTTTGCGGTTGGGGGTCAGGAGGGTGGCGCCCCGGTACTTGGCGTAATCATCCCCCTTGGGATCCACCACCACCGGTATCCCCCGCTCCTGGCCGACGGTGAAGAGCGCCTGAAGCACCCCGGGGGTCAGCACCCCCTTGAGGTAGTCAGAGACGAGGATCACCTGATACTCCGCCCCCCGTTCCCGGAGAAAGGCGATCAGCTGCTCCTCGCAGTCGGGAGAGAGCGGCGCCCGGCTCTCCCGGTCGATCCGGACGATCTGCTGATGGGCCGCGATGACCCGGGTCTTCCGGCTGGTCTGCCGCAGGGGATCGATCATCAACCCGGCCACATCGACCCCCTTGGCGGCAAGAGTCTGCTGCAGCAGGAGGCCGTTTTCATCCCCTCCCACCACGCTGGCCACCGACACCCAGCACCCCAGGGCGACCAGGTTGTTCACCACATTGCCGGCCCCCCCAAGGCGGAGGTCTTCGCGGGTCACATCCACCACCTGCACCGGCGCCTCGGGAGAGATCCGTTCCGCCTTCCCCCAGAGATATTCGTCCAGCATCAGGTCGCCGACCACAAGAGCCTGTATCCTCCCTGCACGGGTGAAGAGTGATTCAATATCTTTACGGTCCATAAGGCCTCGGTTCTATGTTCTATGTTCTAGGTTCTAGGTTCTAGGTTCTATGTTCTAGGTTATATGTTATATGTTCTATGTTCTAGGTTCGGAGTTCTATGCCTATGAATATCAGCCTTCTCTCTTTCCAGACTCAGCCTTTTCTCTCGGCTGATTTTAGAAAGCGTATGAACCCGTTTAAGAGGTTTATCAGTTTTACACATCGAACTGATATTGTAGTAAATGTTTCTTCGTCAAAGTATCCAAGGTCTAATCCAGCATAGGAAAGACTTTTGACCTCTGAAACAGATCCGCGTGCGATGACGAGAAACTGTACAAACTCTCGATTGCTGGCCCGATCGAAGCCTTCGGCAATATTTGCCATGACTGATATCGAAGCTCGCTGGACTTGATCCCTGAATCCGAAATCTTTACAGCTCTGCAGAGGCCGGTAGATGTCACGTACAAGTAACCGTGCCTCCTTCCAAGATTCAATGTCTTCGAACCTGTCTATCCTCACCAATTAACTCCGCAATAAATACAGATAAGCCACAGGATAATAAAATCAGCACACCAGGATCCAAAACATATAATATGCAACATAGAACTCAAAACTTAGAACCTATAACTTAGAACTTAGAACCTTGAACCTAGAACATTTTTCTCGTCTAAAAGACAGGCAGCCAGTAGCGGCAGCATGATCTCGTGGTGACCGGTGAGGGTGTAGCCACGACTCTCTCCTGCGGTGGGGCGCTGCACCACATTCTGGAGCGGGCGGTAATGCTGCTGCATATCCATGTTCACCGTGGTGAAGTGATCCACGTGATGCCCCAGGTTCTGGGCGATGGAGAGCGCCTTGAGGAAGACCTCCGGGAGAAGCACGGCGCTGCCGATGTTGAAGTAGACCCCGCCGTCCCCCAGTTGGGAGACGGTGGCAGCCAGCTGCCGGAAGTCACGGAAGCTCGCCTCGCCGATAGCCCCGCCATCGGCGGTGGGGTGCTGATGGATGATATCGGTCCCCACGGCCACATGCACGGTGACCGGAATGGACCGCGCCACACAGGTGGCGATAAGGCTCTTCTCCCGGTACGGGTTCCCGTTGGCGATGATGAACCGCCCCACCGCCTCGCCCAGCCCGAGCCCGTCTGCCACCCCTTCACGGATGGCCCGGTTCAGGTCGCGACCGGTCTCCTCGGCCATGCCGAAGGTCCCCGCGTGGAGCACCGCCCCCACATCCTCGCTGGTGGCGCCGATGAGGGAGATCTCGTAATCATGCACGATCCCGGCGCCGTTCAAGGCCACCGCCGTGACGATGTCCGCCTCAATGAGCCCCTTCAGCACCGGCTGGAGCCCGCACTTGATGACGTGGGCGCCCATGGCCATCACCACCGGCTTCCCCTTCTGCCGGGCAGTCACCACCGCGTCGATGATCCGGCGCAGGGTCCGCCCCCCCAGCTGATCGGGGAGCGCCGTCAGCAGCTGGGAGACGCTCATGCCGGGACGCAAGGGGGAGGCAAAGTCCGGCCCCAACGATACCTTGTTCTTCCGGGTCGCCAGAGGATAGGTAGTCACCCCGGCAAGATCGATCCGTTCACCATTCATTGTCTCTTCCTTGGTATCTGTCAAATGGGAGGTTTAATTCTGAAGGCAGCAGTTTTGGCTGAATCACCCGGCGTTCTCAATACTTGTAATTCAGCTCCATACTGACGATCTGATTGGTCTGATTGAAACCGGGAATGAGATCATAATTGCGAAGCCGTTCGACGCCATACATCAGGTTTGTGGTGAACCCCTCGAAACGCGGCACCGCCAGGTTGAGGGAGAGCCGCCCCCCGTCCTTTCTTTCAACCGCCTGCATGGCGCCATTAGCGTCATACCCTCCAATGCTGTTGACCGGATACCGCCCTAGGTTACCCCGTTCGGTATGAAAATATTCCAGAGAGAGGTAATCGTCAAGAGTGAACCAGTGCCGGTATTTCCCGTAGAAGTCGATGCTGGCCCCTCCTTGGGAGTGCCCCAGAGGAAGATTGTTATACGTGTACCCCGCAGGATACGAAGTGCTGGTATAGAGAATCTGGTTTCCCTGGAAGAATTCGAACCGGAAATCATCCCTCCCCCCTGCGGTCAAGCGGGGGAAATAGATTCCGGCCACGTAGCTCTCCACGATGGGCCAGAAGCCGGCCACATCCTCGCCAGAAAACTCGCCGTAGAGCTCAGTGTTCCTCAGCCAGGGGAGCCGGTACCGGAGTTCGATCCCCGCCAGGGAATTGGCCGTATTGGGAGTCGTGCTGTCCCCCCCGACACCGCCGAAACCTCCGACCCCAGGTCCACCGAACATACGAGCAAAGTTGATCCCGAGCTCGAAACGGGGAGTCGGTTTCATGGACAACTTGATGAGTGCTAGATATGGTTGGCGTTCGGCAGTAGACAGCACCTTCCCTGTAGAGGTATCTATGACCTGAACTCGAGTGCTATCCAGTCGGGAAAAGATGAGGGAATATTTCAGATCACCAAGGAAACCGGCAGAGACAGGTTCGGGATTGGAGAGCTTGATCATGTCGAGATTCTGGGCATTGTTAGTCAGGGTTACGTTTCCGCGTTCGCCAAGCCCGAACCAGTTGGTGTCACGCCCCACCTCCAACTCCAGGGGCCCGCCGCCGGCCTTGAGGTACCCCTTATTGATCCGGAGCGTGGTAGAGCTGCTGTCGGAGCTCAGGACCCTGTTCGACACTGCATCGGAAGCGGAGACATTGGCCCATTGGTTGGCCGAGAAAACGAATTGCGGCTCAACCAGGAATGAAAGGTAGCGGGTCGAATACCCCTGCAGGCTGATCCGGAGATCGAGATTACTCCCCTTGCCGTAAACGGTACCCTCGTTGTTCTCGAAGAGCGGAGTCCCCTCATATCCTCGCTGCAAGGCTATCCCATTAGGGTAGACATTCGCCGGTCGTAGTCCGCTGCCGATACCGAAGACTCCGTCGTTCCCCGGATCGAAGACCGGACGAGCATAGGAACGGGGACTCCCGTCCAGGTAGACATAGCGAAGCCGACCATATTCCGGCTGTGCCGGTTCGAACCAGGGGGCGGGAGCGGTAGCGGGATATTCCGGTTGGGCCATCTCGCGGGTGAGTCGCTCATGGAGTCGGGCAAAGAGTTCGTCAACCATCTCCTTACCGGGCGGGGTGTCGCTCGGATCGCTGAGTATCCGGATCACCTCGGCATTGTTTTGCGCCTCACGGAGCAACCGCGCCGCCTCGCCTTTGGAGAACGGACGGATTCCCTGGATGTCACTTTTGATGAGCCCGAACCCGGCCAGCTTGCCCAGGTAGTTGTAAATTGGACTGTCCAGGGGGATGTTGTTCGAGGCGACACCACACCATCCGGTGGAGATGGCGGCAGCGGTGACGAGGGCGGTTAGGAGCAGTGTGCAGAGTGATCTCATAATCATGAACATCTCATCCAATGGCAGGTTATGTAGTGAGTGACATCAGGGGAACCGCACGGCAAACGGGCGTAAATATACCATACTGGGTGCGGATGGAAAACGGTTTTTCAGGTTTCACCGAGATGAATGAACACTGTTACACAAAAAAAGCGCCGTCCCTCGCTTCGACAGAGGGTACGGCGCTTTGTACTGTGCTACCAGGCGATTAAAACAGTGGCCGCCAGGCGTAATTTTCAGACGCATCCTTGGCGCAAACTTGAAGTGTATCGGCAACGCCTACAGCCCCATCAACGAACCACATGGTCCCCCGGCTGGTGCTGTCGCAGGTCGGCTTGACGGTAGCAGTGTTCAGGCGAACACCACCATTGACTTCGAGTTTCTGGGTAGGAGAAGAGATCCCGATGCCGATGTTCCCGGTACTGGTGATTCTCATCCGCTCGGTTCGGGATGTCGTATTAGGTGCTGCTGTTTCAAACAGGAAATATGCCGGATAATTGGTGTCGGTCCAGTTCGACTCGGCGTATGCAACGAGACCCGCAGAGTTCCTGGCGGTCCCGGTGGCGCCAAAGCTTCCGAAAAGCATATATCCAATCTTATCTCCGGTACTGGGCATGCCGTTATTGGTGGCGATCGGGCCATTCTTATAGGCCACAAAGCCACCGCCATTCAGGGTTTCCGGCCCGAGGTAACTCGACATGATCTGCACTGATGAAGTGGTGCTTCCTTTTGCCTGAACTGCGGTAAGAGGAGCGTTGGTCCCCACACCAATAGCGCCGGTGTCCGTCACCACAAACTTGTCAACCGGAGTAGCTGAATTGTCCTGCACGATCAGCTTGTTAGCCGCAAACACGCCAGACGGCGCAACGGCAACCAGCGCCAGCATCAGCAGTGACGTCATCACTTTCCTGCTCTTCTTGCCCATTTCTAAAGTTTTCATTATTTTCTCCTTTTTCACATTGTTGGCCAGCACGAAGTCGACATTTTGGTTTCTTGGATTTTCCTATCGTTTCAAACGTGAGTACTTCACACGAGGCCCCAATATACACAAGGACAAAGGAATAAATCAAGCAAAAAGTCCACACCGAATTAATAAAAATTACTTTATCTTCAAACTTCAGGATGTGGCTACCTGATCGCGAAAAAACAGCATCTGAGATGGTGGTGACTCCCTGGATCACTCCGCCCTGGAATTGGTCAACCGGATATTGTCCAGATAGTACGATGCAGCCGCACTGCCGGTGCTGATGAATCCCAGCCAGGTGAGCGCACGAGTCTGTGGCGAGCCAAAAACCAGACCGGTAAAACGCCGGGGCTTTTCTCCCGGCAGGGTCACCGTAAGCAGCCAGGTCCCATCCGCTTCCGGCCCCAATCCGGCGCTTATTTCCAGATGGAACCAGACGCCGGTCGGAATATCAAGCAACGGCCTACCCGAGACAAGAATTTTACCCCCGCGAAAATCGATCCTGGGGCCCACATAATAATAAGGTTTCCCCGGAGACTCCCGCCACTCCTGTACCAACTCCGCCCCCTGGTCCAGACGGAGATCAAAGGAAAGAGTCGTGATCCCCTGCCGGTGGTCGGGAGAGTACCAGAAGTGGGGATCGTAGCTGTTCGTCAACCCCGGGACGTCGGTTATCTTCAGACTGCGCCGACCAGTTGCCGCGGTCGCCTCCGTCACCCCGATACTGTCCCCCTTGCCTTCGACCACCATGCGGATATCGGCCGGGACTGCGCCGACGGCCGTGCTTTCGAAGTCATCATAGATGCTCATTGGAGGTGGTGGCGGCAACCCCTGCCAGGGGGGGAGCGAAACGCCGCCTGCCCGGGCGACCCAGGCGGGGTCTCCATATACTCCGGCCTGCCCGGGATCGAACGGAACAAAACCAACCTTCAGCGCCGGAGACTCTCTACGGAGACGAAAGTCCCCCCGGGCAGGATTAAGGAATCCGGGATCCGCAATAACCGAGCCTTTATCCCGACCAAGCGCCTGCCACGTATTAAACGGCTTTCCGGCAAAGTCGATGTCGGCGCCCGATGGTTCCCAGTAAATATTATTCGCCAAGATTAGACGCTTTGCTGATTCAGGAAAGGTAAAGAGTTTCCCGCCGCTGCCGTACACGATATTATGTTCGAATCTGGAGGAAATCTGTGCAGCTCCCTGAGTGTATTCCCAGAAGATGAGTTGCGAGCTCTTGCCGCGCCTGCGCGGATCCGCCGCAAAAATGTTGTTACGAACGACATTGTCCCGACCGTCGCCAAAGATATACCCACCGTCACGAACGTTATAGACTAGGTTATTTTCAAGATGCATGAATGAGGAACTGTTGTCGTTGTAGAGGCCATGCATCCCCGAATCACCATCACCATCGATGTCGTTGATCACGTTGTTGTCGATGATCGTACCGGGCGACTCGCCCAGCGTATATATCCCCCCCATGTCCGACAGCACATCCCACCCCAGGTGATGGATATGATTGAATGATATGATGTTGTTTTTTGAAGGGACATCGCCGAAACCCCAGTGCCATCCGACGGAGATACCGGTGTAGGCCAAGAGCGAGATATCGTTGTGAGTAACCTGATTGTCGCCGCTGTGGCCGATGAGAATGCCGGCAGCATCAGGCCAGACACGGCCGCCACCACGGATGATGTTGTTGTCGATGCGGCTCTGACCTGTGACATCGGCGGCGGCTGGAATCGCGTTGCTTGTTTGCCCCAGGCGGACACCGCCGGCGCCCAGGTCGCCCAGAAAACAGCGCTCAACGACGCACTCCCGGCAACCGTTCCTGAACCATATCCCGTAGCCGCCGGTGTTTTCGATCGCACAACCTTCGAAACGGACATTGCGCGAATAATCCACCATTATGGCCGCATCTATCTTGCAGGCAGCCTGAGCCGACCACTCCCCGTCAGGGGGGAGCCGATAACTGGCGTGGCGGAAGGTAATCCCACGAAAGTTGATATTAGCCGCCTGCTGCCCCTCCTTCGTGCCGCTGACCCGAATAAGGGTCTCGGTTACGGGGGCGAAGGCCTGTGAAGTGGAGAGCGATTCTCCATCCAGAGGTTTATAGGTCAAGGTTCCGTCTCTGTCGAGAAACCACTCACCGGGCGCGTCAAGAGCCTCACGAAAGTTTTCAAGGAAGTAACGCTGACGAGGCGACTCATGACCACCGGCCGGCGGATACCGTCCGGTCAGGTAGAGCAGATGTTTTTCTCCATCAACAGCGCGAAGATGATGTCGCGAGATATCCCAGCTGTAGTAGGCGGATACCACCACATCCGAGAGCCGCTCTGGTGAAAGGGAGAGAAGCGGGGCCAGGTCCTTGGCCCGCACCAGGGGTACCCGGTCGTCCGGAGAAGTGAGTTTGCCGGTGACAGGATTCTTCCCGGCGGCAACGGAACCATCCGTGTAGAAATAGCCCCGGTTGGGAGTGCGCGCACGGGTAGCACGGCGACCGTTCACATAGAGCTGCTCAAAACGCCACGCCCCGCTCCGGGCCTCGGGTATATCCGCCTGCCACAACCCGCCGGCCACCTGCCTGAACCTTGGCAGGAGCCGCCCTCCGCTGATGACCGGTTTCTCACCGGGATAGGCGGCATAGGTGACCGAGCCTCCGAGTCGACCGGAATCCTGGGGGGTAAATTCCAATGGTTTCGCCAGGAAATAGGTGCCGCCACGCAGTTGGACCACCAGATCCCGATCCGGCTGGGCGCTCCGCAGCGCCCGTACCACGTCGCGACTCCGGGTCAGAGAGGCGAACGGACCATCGGTCCGCCCGGGATTGGGAGCGGCCAGCCTCCCCGACCAGTCATCCCGACCGTTTTCAGCAACATAGAGGATCAGCTCCTTCTTCCCCTCTGCCCCCCGGACAGCCGCAACCACCGTCAGGGTCATCAGGACCAAAACCAGGAAGAGACTCCATCGCACCGGCCACACACGTCTTGTTTTCATCGGTTGTGCCCCCTTGAGATGTGGATCAGCTTAAAATCCCCCAAATGGTCTTGAATATGAGCTTCAGATCTGTAGCCATACTCTGTTCACGGAGGTACTTCTTGCAGTACACGATTTTCGCCGGCAATATTTCCGACAGATACTTCTCCTCAGGATTGGAACACCCCCTCAGCAGTTCATTTTCATCCTTGTATTCCAGAGAAGCAAAATCGGTGATACCGGGCCGTACCTGCAGAATTTCTCCAAAATCCCGACGAAAGCGCTCCACATAACGGGGCACCTCGGGCCGGGGCCCAACCAGACTCATCTCCCCGCGGATGACATTGATCAGCTGGGGCAGCTCGTCGATCTTGTACTTTCTCAAAAATCCGCCGACCGCAGTTATCCGCGGGTCATCACCGGTGCTGATGAGGGCGCCCCGCTTTTCGGCGTCGGTCACCATGGTGCGAAACTTGAAGATGAAGAACGGTTTGAACCCCCTACCGATCCGCTTCTGGCGGAAGAAGACAGGACCGGGTGAATCGAGCCTGATAGCCAGAGCAGTTACCAGGAAAAGAGGGGCAAGAAGCAGCATCCCGCAACAGGCAGCGGTGAAATCCAGGAAGCGTTTGCTGCTCATGCGAGAATATCACGCACCGCGGCAATGACCCGCTCCTGATCATCCTCCGTCATCTTGGTGAACAGCGGCAGGCTGACGGCGCCCCTATAGGCCTGAAAAGAGTGGGGGAAGTCCTCCGGTTTGAACTCATAGCGATCGCGCCAGTAGGGGTGAATATGTAGCGGGATGAAGTGGACGCTGCACCCTATGCCCTTCTCATACATCTGTTGGATAAAGCTGTTGCGGTCCGTCCCGGCCTCATCCATCAGCCGGATAACGTAGAGATGCCAAGCGTGAATATCGCCCTCGGGCGGCTGAAGCGGGAGGATGAGCGGCAGATCGGAAAACGCCTCATCATAGCGGGCCGCCAATTCAGCCCGTTTCCGCTGGAAGGCGTCAGACTTCCTCAACTGAGGAATACCCAGAGACGCCGCAAGATCCGTCATGTTGTACTTGAACCCGGGGGCAACCACTTCATACTGCCAGGAAGGTCTCGTGGTCGTGTACCGGTCGAAAGCGTCATGGCTGATGCCGTGAAGGCGCATGACCCGGCAACGGTTGGCAATATCCGGGTTGCGGGTGACGATCATCCCCCCTTCCCCGGTGGTCATGGTCTTGGTGGCATAGAAGCTGAAGACCGTGGCGTCGCTCTCGAGGGAGCCGACCAATTGGGACCCGGAGGTCGCAGGCAGGGCATGGGCCGCATCCTCGATGATCTTCAGTCCATGCTTGCGGGCAATAGCAAAGATAGCCGCCATGTCACACGCCAGACCGGCAAAGTGCACCGGGATAATCGCCTTTGTCCGCGGGGTGATGGCCGCGACCACGCATTCCGGGTCGATGTTCATGCTCTTCGGATCGATATCCACCAGCACCGGGTCAGCCCCAAGATAGCGGATCACCTCGGCAGTCGCGGTAAAGGTGTAGGTGGTGGTGATCACCTCATCCCCGGGACCGATACCGATCGCCTCCAGGGCCAGATGCAGCCCGGCAGTGGCCGAGTTAACGGCAATCGCCTCGCAACCTTCCCCCATGAAGGAGGCAAACTCCTCCTCGAACCTTCTGGTCTTGGGACCGGTGGTCAACCAACCGGAGCGGAGGGAATCGGTCACTTCGGCGATCTCGTCCTCACCGATATCGGGGATGGCAAACGGAATAAATGGGTATGGTTCTGTCATATCAGTCCAGTTTCCTTATGTATTCATACATGGATCGACCTTCGTCGGTAACAAATTCGCGCGCTATGGTGAAATCAAGCCCCTGATAAAATCTGTTGACCCGGTCATTGTTGAGCGTATCGGTTGTCAGGCAGACCGTCCTCCCCCCCCGGTTGCGCACCTCATCACAGAAGAGCTCCACCAGCTTCCGGCCGATCCCCTTTCCTTCGATTGCCGGATCGACCCCGATGGACATGAGGCAGGCTTCGGCCATACTCTCCACCGCCTCCCTGGGTCGCTTGCGAGCCCGAAGCAGGCGCGCCCCGATGGACGGTTTCCGCAATAGCGCCCCCAAAGACGCTGCGGCGAAACGCCACTTGTGCTGCCTGAGCAACGTGGCGTAAAAACCGACCTGCTGGGTGACACCACCGACAAAACCGCAGATTTTCCCCTCCTGTTCGGCCACAAAGAGAATTCCGGTTTCAGTCGTCATGAACTGCCGGTAGAGCAGTCTCAGAAAACGGCGCCCGAGCACGCTGAGGAAGAACCCGGGAAACGACGCAAGGTGAATGGTGACGATGGCGTCGGTGTCATCAAGTTGAGCCTGCCTGGTTGAGAGAGCCGCCATGTTCAGAGGAGTCCTTCAGCCCTGAGATAGGAATCGATTCGGGTCGTGTCATAGGCTGCGGTAAGGTTCATGAAATTGCGGCGAGCCGAAGAGATTCCCACATAACGCCTCCAGGCATACTGTTTTTTCAACGTGTTCAAGCGCGGCGTCTCGGGGTCCAGTTCCCAGGGATGGGTGAAGAACATGAACGGTTGTCCTGACTCTCTGATGCGCCGGATCCCCGCCCGGAACAGCCACAACGGCAGCAGGCGGAAATACCCCCCCCCGCTCCAGGGGAGACGTTTTCCCAGCAGCGGGAGACAGGAAAATTTTACCTCCAGAATGCCGGACGAGTGTCGGCTGACCAGCTCATCCGTCTCCATCCCGTCCAGCTTGCCGTAGACGTCATGATAGGTCGAAGGGAACAGGCTGGAATCGTACAGGAACCCTTCTTCCGCCAAAATTTCCATCGCCCAGTCGGTTATTGAGGCTGTTGAGGCGCGGAATCCGATGACCGGTTTGCCGATGAGCTCTTCCAGAACATTTTTTGACCTGACGAGATCCGTCCGGAACTCCTCATGGCTCTGCCGGTAGACGATCTTATGGTGATAGCTGTGACTCGCCACCTCGTGCCCTCGCCGGTCGATCTCCCTGACAAGTTCGGGGTGCCGGTGGGCAGCCCACCCCAACACGAAGAACGTCGCCTTGCGCTGGTGTCGATCAAGCTCGTCCAGGATCCACGGCACGGTCCGGTGGAGACGCGGGGAGAAAGAGTCCCATGGATCGTTCGCCCCCTCTCCGTTCTTGAACTGATAATCGAGCCCCGCCCCCACCAGTTGGAACCAGTCTTCCATATCAATCGTCATCAAGAAGCAGGGCGATTTTTTCCCCGTGTTCCCCAGCGGTGCGGCGCTACTGCTCATATGGTGTCCATATCGCCCCATGTTATCCGCCACTCCGCGGGAAGCTGGTTCTCCGCCAACGGGTAGACGTACACGGGGAGCTCCCGCCGGAGCAGTTGGGGAGGGAGTGAACAAAACAGCGCCTTCTTGAAAGACTCCCCGTGGGGATCCACCTGGGAGACGAAGCGCAGCGCCATGAGACAGCCAAGCCGCGACAGCTGTCCGGTGACTGAGCGGATCAGTTTATCCGAGACTCCGGAGGAGGTTGATTCAAACTCCACCACCGCCCCTACCGGTACTTTCTTGAAGGCGCTCTTTCTGAACAGCGCATAGCCACATCCGTCATCGCCGCGGTAGTGGGCAATCCAGTAGTCGGCGGTACAGTTCTGCGCATAGCGCCACCGCAGGTATTCCGGACTCCGTTCGATGGTGGCACAAGAGGTAAATCCCTTCGTAACATCCCGCGCCAGGTCATGAATTCCGGCAAAATCATCCGTAAACCGTTGGACCAGCACCCCCCGTTCGGGAGCTCGCCCCACGAACGGCAGGAGCGGTCGACCGGTAATCTTCAACTCCGTCTGCCGTAGCCAGCCGGGGAAACGAGCGAATCCCCTGCTGGAGAGCGGATTGGGGAACGTATAGAGAAACCGCACCCCCTCTACTTGCAGGTCATGCACGATCCTCATGACCAGGGAACGGAAATAACCTCGCCGCTGGCAGGCGCTGCTGGTTATCGCCGCAGTCAGCAACCCGGCCCGGAACCGGCTCTCCCCCTGCCGGAAAGGGACTATCGAAACCGGTTGTATGGCCAGGACGCGGCCGGAACTGTCGACAATGCCGTAGATCCGGACATCCCATTGGGGATTCAGGAGATAGCGCCAGTTCCAGAAATCATTGGTGGTGTAGGGGGGCTCGTACCGCTCCGCAACCAGTTCGATGATCCCCGGGAGCTGCTCTGGGGTGAGGATGGTTATTTCATGATCCTGCACAGTCACCACCATCTTTCCATCGGTGCAGATGGCCGTCAGCACCCCTGACGGCAATCGTGGTGGCGAAGAGCGCATCCGCCGTACCGCGACACCGTGGGAGTAGAACCCGCGCCATCTGAAAGAGTGCCGCCCGGTATTTACCGGCGCCGGACCACACGTCGGTCCGCCAGGAACCAAGTACTGTCCAGGAGTGGCCATCATAAGCGTACAGCTTGGCCATGGGATCACGGTTAACGGCGCTTGGCTCCACCGCCGTGCCGAAAAACAGCCTGTCACCCACGCTGGTCGCCGACAGACAGCTTCCCGACAACGGCACCCGGGTGATTATCTCTCCACGGAGAGAGACAAGCTGAGCATAATTCTGTTCGTAGGGGGTATCGGTCCCGAGCCAGTACCCGTCATCACCGGGAAGAATCGTCAATGCCCGCGCCGCCTGGCTCCCCTGCATGAGAATGCTGGTTGTCCGGAACTGGTCAGAGGTGAGCATGATCATGGCTTCTCGGTCCTCATCCCCGGTCAGTACGATCAACTGCTCTCTCCGGTGATCGTAGGTGATGCCGTGAATATGGCGGATGGTACCAGCCGGGAACAGGTAGGCCGGGCGCCAGGAGAGTCCTCCATCCAGACTCTTCAGGATCTCGACCTGGCTCCGCGCCATATTGGAAAAATACTCGGCGGCAAACAGGACGCCGTCAGGAAGAGCCTCAAGACGCCATGACCTGCCGGGGCGGGTGAGAGTCGCCTTGAATTCACGCTGCCCGGCTGCACGGACAAATACCGATCCCCGCATCGTGGCCGCCAGCGCCCCGTCGGCCAGAGGGATCAGGTTCAGCACCCCTCCCCTGATGATCCGGCTGCCGATTCTGCTCTTCCCCAGCCAGCGACGCCAGAGCTGAGGTTCGGGAAGAGTCCCGATGAGGGAGAAAGGAGTATTTCCCCCAGTGCCGCGGTAGAGATCACGTCCCCTGCTGAACCAGACCATCCCCTTATCCTGATAGTGGACGGTCCCCTCTCCCAGATCAGCATAATGGCGGGTCATGACGGCGTCACGATTGCGGCGCGATGAGCTCTGCAATCAGCTGCTCACTCCGGCTGCATTGGGCAGTCAGGTCGAAATGCTGCATTGCATAGGCTCTTCCGGTCATGCCAAGCGCCTGCCGCTCCTCCGGAGTTGTGGCCGCCACTCTCTGCGCCGCCTCCGCCAACCCCTCCGGACTCCCCGGCTCGAAGACCACACCGCACGAGGCGTCAGCGACGATACGGGCCGACGCACCCACGGCCCCCAGCAGGATCGGCTTGCCCGCCGCCATATATATCTGCAGTTTGGATGGAATGACGCCGCTACGATGAGGCGCCTTGGTCAGATGAACCAGCAGCGCATCGGCCATCCCCAGATAGTCGATGATCTCGGATTCGGGCACCGCCGGGAGAAAACTGACGTTGGTTACACCGTGCGAGCGCGCAAGCTCCTGTAGAGTCCTCTTTTCCGCACCGTCACCGATGATCACATAATGAATTTTCGCGCTATCCTGAACAATCCCTGCGGCACTGATCACAACATCGAGTCCTTGAGGCTTACCGATATTGCCCGCGTAAAGCACCACGAAGAGTCCGTCAAGCCCAAGGCGACTCCGCAGAGCGCCGCCGTCAACCGGAGAAAAGCGCCGATGATCGACCCAGTTATAGACAGTTTCAACCTTCTCCGGCTCGGCGCCCCTAAAGATCAGGCGTGAAGCCATCTCCGGCGACAGGGTAGAGATCAGGTTCGCAGCACGATACACATATTTTTCGGTCGAGACAAGCATCCTAATAAGCCATTGCCAGCGGATATAGCCGAGAGCGATGGGAGCTTCCGGCCAGGAGTCCTGGACATCCAGCACGATCTTCCCGCCGCGGAGCAGACGGAGGAGTATGGCGGACAGGCCGAGGAAATATGGGTGTGACACAACGTAGATAACATCAGGCCGCTTGCAGGTCAGCATGGCGAAAAACGAGCTCACGGTAAACGTCCCGTAATGGACCAGGCGCCTGAGGGTGCTGAACCGTTTTGGTGTAGTGTAGAGCCACACCCTTGTCACGGAGAGCTTCTCGCTCAACTGTTCACGACGTATCAGATTCTTGCGAAACCCCGGATAGAGAGCCCCCTGCGGGTAAGTCGGGAAACCGGTGACCACCGAGACATCATGACCCTTGCCGGCAAAAAAGTCGGCCAGTTCCCCCACACGGCGGGCGGAACCGGTTTCAGGAGGAAAGATAAGCGAGAGCATGAGTATGTTCATGGGACCGGAACGAGAACAAATAACCCCGCCAACATCAGGGTCTCTGGATCGGATGATTTGTCCGTCACAGGGAAAGGAGTGGCGGGGAATATGAAAGAAACGTCATCTGATGTAAAGTTATTTTTACATCGCTCCACTATTTTTTCCACACGGTACGGTTGACATACTCCGTATAGCTCTGGATGATCCTTACAACCTTGTCGCTGACATTGGGCATGGAGTAGTCGTGTACCGGGCGGAGCAGACGCTCGTCGCCCCGTACCTGATCGGCGAGAATGGCCAACCCCTGCAGCACCCGCTCCGGATCAAGGCCGGTCATCATGACGCTGGCCTCTTCCATCCCTTCGGGCCGCTCGTGGGCCTCCCGGATATTCAGCGCCGGAAAGTTGAGAATGGACGACTCCTCGGTGATAGTCCCGCTGTCCGAGAGCACCGCCTTGGCGTGCATCTGCAGGTGGACATAGTCGGTGAACCCCAGCGGCTTGAGGAGCTCGATCCGCTCGTCGAAGCAGACACCAAGTGCTTCCACCCGCTTCCTGGTCCGGGGGTGAGTCGAGACGATGATCCGCTTGCCATGGGTAACGGCGACCGCGTTAAGGGTCTCCACCAGCCCGGCAAAGTTCCGGTCAGAGTCGATATTCTCTTCCCGGTGGGCGCTCACCACGAAATACTCCTGTTCAGCCAGGCCCAACCGCTGCAGCACGTCGGAACCGTCGATCTTCTCCCGATAGTGGGTCAACACCTCATACATGGGGGAGCCGGTCTTGATGATCCGGTCCGGAGGCAATCCCTCGCGAAGCAGATACTCCCTCGCAATGTCGCTGTAGGTCATGTTGATGTCGCTGGTATGATCTACGATCTTCCGGTTGGTCTCCTCCGGCACCCGCGCATCGAAGCAGCGGTTCCCCGCCTCCATATGAAAGATCGGGATCTTGCGCCGCTTGGCGGGGATGGCAGCCAGGCAGCTGTTGGTATCCCCCAGCACCAGGAGCGCCTCAGGCTGCAACTCACCCAAGAGCGGATCGAGGGCGATGATCATCCGGCCGATGGTCTCGGCGGCGGTTGCACCGGCAGCATTCAGGAAATAGTCAGGCTTGCGGATCCCCAGGTCGGTGAAGAAGATCTCGTTCAGCTCATAGTCATAGTTCTGGCCCGTATGAATCAGGATATGGTCCATGTATTTATCCAGCTTGGCCAGCACCCGGGAAAGCCGAATGATCTCCGGGCGAGTACCTACAACAGTAACAACTTTGAGTTTTTCCACGGCAACCCCTTTAGCCACGAATGACACGAATAGAATTCTGATGTGTAACCTTCAGATTCTAAAGGACAAATCTTTTTGATTCAACACGCTC